>JAQXQU010000081.1 GCA_029101345.1 Erysipelotrichaceae bacterium
TGCGCTCAAGTTCAACGTAAGGTCAGCGCTTGTCCAGTTCGGCAACATCCCTAACGGACTTGGCATCCTTGCTTCGCAGGACAGGAAGTGGAAGAGCCAGGTCTACAAGGGCGTTTCGCTATGGGCAGGCGACATGAAGAACGATGCAAGGCTGATAGACCAGTCTCCGTTCATGTCATCGAGGTTCTTCGACTATGATGACGGCGACCGTTCGTTCAGACAGAAAATGGACAATGTTGCCGACTTCATGATGACCAAAGGCGACCAGATCGCAGCAGAGATGATCTGGTACTCCGCATATGTTCAGAGCGAGGGCAACAATCTCGGAATGGATTCCATCGAGTATGCCGACTACGTCACAAGAAGCGCAATCGCAGGAAGGGACCATGGCGACATTCCGATTGCAATGCAGCAGGACATCATCAGATTCCTTCTGCCGTTCCAGATCGAGGTGAACAACCAGTGGCAGACGATGTCAAGGTTCGCAAACACGAAGAATGCCAAGGCATTGGCAACCATCTTCATTGCATCGTTCATCCTTAACCAGCTGTTCAGGGGAATCGGACTTCCAGATGATCCATTGAGCGATCCGATTACGCCTGTCTTCAACGAGCTGACTGGAAAGGAATCCGTATGGGAACTTATTTCCGACAAAGGCGAAGAGATGGGCGGACTGATCGGCGGCGAGACGGACATCGGAACATTCATGTCCAATGTCATTTTGGGTGAAATCGGCGAAGCGATGTCAGCAATGCCAGGCGGATCATACATAGGACAAAGCCTTGGCGACAGCTTCAACGAGGCAATCGGCGACCATTCGCCATCAAGATATGGATCAGGCACGTTCGGTCTGACAGGAATCGGTGACATCTTCGGCTACATGGCCGATGGAAACCTCTATGGTCTGGGCGAGGAGATCGCATCGAACTACCTTCCTGGCGGAACGCAGGCGATCAGGACTGCCAAGGGCCTACAGTCAATGGGAGCACTTCCTAAGCCAGTAGGAAAAGGTGACAATTTCAGATGGGACATGTCACCAGTGAACTACACCAGCAGCGGAAAGAGGATCTCATTCGTGAATGATCCGAAGAACGTATTCGACTGGATGAAGGCAGCTGCATTCGGAAAATGGGCAACAGGCCCAGCCCAGGACTACATCGAGTCAGGATTCAAGTCTGCATCTCCGACTGCATCAAACGTCTTCCAGGCAATGGCATCGGTGGATGGAAACGCATCGAGCGACCTCTTCAAGGAAGCGATGTCCTATGGGCAGGCTTCGAACGAATCATCCGACAGGCTTGCCGAATCCCTGAAGGAAAGGGATGTCTTCGACGAGTACATCGAGCAGATGAACAGAGCGTACGAGGAATCGGACAAGAGCAGGACCTACTACCAGTTTGCAAACACATACGGCCTCACCAAGAAGACTCTGACGGAAAACGGCTATTCATACTCGGAAACCGATAATGTCAAAAACCAGGGCATTTTCGAGGCCTGTGAGTGGAATGACGAGCAGAAGGACTCATACCAGAAGGCAATCGACATCGAGCCAGTGCTCAATGAAGACGGCACAAGGGTAAGGAACTCCGAACAGCTTGCCACAAGACGTGCAATGGAGGATGCTGGAATCTATGATGACGTAATCGCGTACATCAGCGAGAACGGAATCGATCCAGCCGACTACGGCCTTGGAAAGCAGGTCATGTCATATGACTCTGAAAAGTTTGCGGAAGAATACGAGAAGGTATTCGGAAAATAAAAAATTAAGGGCACCAGCACGGTGTCCTTTTTTTGTTTGGATAAAAAACCAAAAATAAACCAAAACAAGCCAGAATAAACCAAAAATAAACCAAAATGATTGCAAGATTTCTTGTCAACATGCAAAGTATTATTGTTATTTGAATGTTCAATAAAGCCGATAAAATGCGCGTTTGCAAAAGAAAATCCCTATTTCTAGGGATTTCCATTCTTCGATTTTTTGGGGCGATCGATGGGACTCGAACCCACGGAATGCCAGAGCCACAATCTGGTGTGTTAACCAACTTCACCACGACCGCCATAATGCTTTATTAGTATATAAGAAAGAAGATAAAAAGTAAAGAAGCATTATGTTAAAATTTAAACATGATAGAAATTGATGGCAAGAGAATAGAAGTAGATATTATCCATAAAGATATGCTCAATATGTATCTTAGGATCAAAGAGGGCAGGATTGTTGTGACCTGTCCATATCTTATGCCTGAATACAAGGTCTACCAGTTCATCAATTCCCGCAAGGATTGGATCAGGAACCATTTGCAAAGAATGGAAAGAAAGAAATCATATATTTACGACGGTGGCGATGAATTCCGTCTTTTTGGTGATAACCATCCCATTTTATTTCAAAGCGGCAACAAATCCTGCAACTTGATCAATGGAAAGATCATTGTTTCATCAAGAACTGATGACAGGCAAAAGCTGATTCCTTTTATCTATCAGAACCTCAATTGTCTTTTATATCAGAAGGGTTTGTTCATGATGGAAAAGCATTTGCAGATGCTAAGGGATTATGGCTATAATCAAACACCATCAATTGAAATAAAAAAGCTCAAGGGCAAGTGGGGCTTATGCTATACAAGGGAAAACAGAATAGTATTGAGCTCCTATCTTATCCATTATCCTATGATTGTTCTTGAAGCTATCGTAGTCCATGAACTGGCTCATTTTATAGTCAATAATCACTCCAAACGTTTCTATGCGGTAGTTAGAAATGAGCTTGCTGAATATGACAATGCTATTAAAATGCTAAAGTGATGAAAATTACTTGCAAAAAAATGTTAAACGCTTACAATATAGTTAAGGCAAGGTAATACATAATGGAAAGACAAACATACGGAAAAATTGTTTTCGTCTTAGGGGTAGAAGTACCCCAGGTGTTACTTTTGTGTGGTTTTTAGGATGAACGGGTCTATCGTTCATTTTTATTTGTTTGAGTACGGAGGTAATAATTTATGGATCAAACAATTACATTGGAATTATTTAATGCATGTGCAAGTGGTGATTATGCAAAGGTCTGCGCTTGCATAGCAAAAGGTGGCGATGTCAATTATGCCAACAATGATGGAAGAACAGGTCTGATGCGTTCTGCCAAGAGAGGTTATGATGATATCGTTACTACATTGCTTGATAATGGAGCAAATGTCCGTGCAAGAGACAAGAACAACAAGACCGCTCTGATGGGCGCTGCCAAGAAGGGTCATCTTTCAATCTGCAAGGCTTTATGTGAAGCTGGTTCTGATGTCAATTCCCATGATAATAATGGCAGAACATCTTTGATGAGAGCTGCCTTCCAGGGTGAACTGGAAGTCGTTGAATTCCTTGTTGAAAAGGGCGCTAAGCTTGATGAAGCCGATAACAAGGGACGTACAGCTCTGATGGAAGCTACCAATGCTTTCAAGGTTGATGTCATCAAGTACCTCCTGGAAAAGGGTGCTGATATCAATAAACAGGATAATGAAGGCTGCACAGCATTAATGCGTGCAAGCTATGGTGGATATACTGATCTGGTTCTTTATCTGCTTGAAAAGGGCGCTGATAAGGAAGTTGTTGATAATCGTGGTTTCAAAGCAGTTCATTACTTGCGTACAGAATGCCTTGCTGACCTCAAGAACATATTGAAATAATGGAGTAATCATATGAAAGACTATTTAGCTAATGATATTAGAAATGTTGTATTAATGGGTCATGCTGGTGCAGGCAAATCGACCTTGATTGAAGCATCATTGCTCTTTACCAAGGCAATCGATCGCATGGGCAAGACCCTGGATGGCACTTCAACAGTGGATTTTGACCCTGAAGAAGTCAAGAAAGGCCAGTCAATCTATACGGCTATTGCTCCAGTGGAATGGCGTGGCAAGAAAATCAATTTCATTGATACACCAGGTTACCTTGATTATGAGGGTGAAATGGTATCCGGTTTCTCTGTGGGCGATAATGCCTTGATTGTTGTTTCAGGCAAGGACGGTGTTGAAACTGGTACATTAAAGGCATGGAAGATGGTCAATAAGAAGAAGGTACCAGGCATCTTCTTTATCAACAAGATGGATGACGAAAATGCTAACTTTGAAAGTGTCTTTGCTGACTTAAGGGATGCTTTTGGCAAATCTGTCATTCCATTTGAAATGCCAATGGTCAAGGATGGCAAGGCCATTGGTTCAATCAATATTCTAAGGAACAAGGCTTGGTTCTATTCTGACATGAGCAAGCCACAGAATGTTCCTGATGAATATGCTGCTGAAGTTGAAGACTACTATAATCAGATTGCCGAAGCTATTGCCATGACTGATGATGAACTGATGGAAAAGTTCTTTGAAGGTGAAAGGTTCTCAGAAGAAGAAGTAGCCAAGGGTTTAAGAATTGGTGTCAGAAGCGGTGATATCCATCCTGTCTATTGTGGATCAGCAACGGAAGGCAAGGGCATTGAAAGACTGCTTGATCTGATTACTGAATATCTTCCTTGTTATGCAGAAATCGGTACGGTTATGGCTACTGATGAAAATGGCGATGAAGTCATTCTGGAAACCAATGAATCAGAAATGGTCTCTGCCCAGGTATATAAGACAATTGTTGACCCATTTGTTGGCCGTATCTCTTACCTGAAGGTCATGACTGGTGTTCTTTCAACTGATTCAGTCCTTTTCAATACCAAGAAGGAAACAAATGAAAAGATCAACCAGATTTATGTCGTCAAAGGCAAGAACCAGATTGCTGTTGGCAAGCTGTTTACTGGTGATATCGGTGCTGTTACCAAGTTAGCTGTAACTGAAACCAATGATACACTATGTGCTAAGGAGCTGAAGGTTTCTTATCCGGATATTGAGTTCCCTAAACCAATGCTAGGCATGGCTATTGCGCCAAAGACCAAGGCTGATGAAGATAAGATGTCTGATGCTTTGAAGAGAATTCTCGATGAAGATAAGGCTTTGAGTCTTGTCAAGAATACTGAAACCAGTGAACAGGTGCTCTATGCGATGGGTGATCAGGCAATTGATGTTGTCGTCAATAAGCTCAAGTACAAGTACAAAGTGGAAATCACTTTGAAAGAGCCAAAAGTCCAGTATCGTGAAACAATCAGAGCTAAGGTTGAAGCTCAAGGCAAACATAAGAAGCAGACTGGTGGTGCTGGCCAGTATGGTGATGTCTGGATCAGATTTGAACCATCCGATACTGAAGAAATGGAATTCGCTACTGATATCTTTGGCGGTTCAGTTCCAAGACAGTTCTGGGCTCCTACTGAAGCCGGCTTAAGAGAGTGCATGGAACATGGCATCCTGGCAGGCTATAAGGTTGTTGGTGTCAAGGCTACCCTTTATGATGGATCAACTCATCCGGTAGATTCCAAGGAAGTTGCCTTCAAGGCAGCTGCTCGTTTGGCTTTCAAGGCTGCAATGCCTAAGGCGAAGCCAATCCTGCTTGAACCAATTGGCAAGGTTGTCATTATTGCCCCTGAAACATATACCGGTGCAATCATGGGTGACCTGGCTAAGAGAAACGGTTCAGTATTGGGCATGGAAATGATTGATGGTGGTGATCAGAGAATCGAAGCTGAAGTTCCAATGGCAGAAATGATGAAGTATGCGACTGAACTTCGTTCAATGACCCAGGGTACTGGTTCTTACACCATTGAATTTGATCGTTATGAACCTGCTTCAGCAGAAGTTACCAAGAAGGTTGTCGCTGCTGCTGAACTTGAAAAGGACGACGAAGACTAATAAGCAAAGAGGAGAAACAATTCTCCTCTTTTTTCATGCAAATGAAAAGATGGCTTAATCACCATCTTTGTTAGTTGGTTGTAGCTTCATGCAAGGTGACATTAAAATCCATCTTGTTATTGTTTCTTAGGATATGCAATATGACTTGATCACCAATCACGTAGTTTTCCAAAGCTTTGCTTAGATCAGCATAGCTGTTGACCGATATATCATCAATGCCCACAATGACATCACCGGCCATAATGCCAGCCTGATCAGCACCGCCATCCTTGATGACATCAGATATCAGCAGACCGCTGGATGTGTAATATGAGGAATCGGAATAGACTCTGACTCCCAGGGTTGGCCGATTCTTGACATAGCCATAGTTCATGAGATCTTCCATGACCTTGATGATAGTGTTAGAAGGAATTGCATAACCCATGCCTTCGACATTTGATGAAAGGCTGGAACTGGTCTTGGCATTGACAATGCCAACTAGATTGCCTTGCAAATCAAAGAGCCCACCACCGGAATTTCCTTCATTGACTGCAGCGTTGGTCTGAATCAGATCCATATAGACATTGTTGATATAGACTTCCTTCTGCAAAGCTGAAATGATGCCATTTGATACAGAGATGCCAAGTCCTAGAGGATTGCCGATGGCAATGACTTCCTGTCCTAATACCAGCTGTGATGAATCAGCTAAGGTAGCATAAGGCAAATCAGTCTTTTCAATTTTGAGGATAGCCAAATCAGTTTTGGCATCTGCACCGATGACTTTAGCGCTGATCGTTTCATTTGTTGAAAGGGTTACTTCAACACTTGAACTGTTTTCAATGACGTGATTGTTAGTGATGATATAGCCATCATCAGAAATGATGACGCCTGACCCCTGGGACTCTCCTTCTAAAGTGCCATAGAATGTGGAACTCATTTTGGTCTTGCAGTTGACAACAACGACACTATTGATAGTTTTTTGAACAGTATTGGTATAGCCACCAACTATCTCATTGCTATAGCTGGTTTGTGTTATCTTCAAAGAAGATGCAGGTTTATCTTCTTCGTGAATGCCCATTATCGCATAGGTTCCAAGTGAAGCTCCCAAAAGAGCGGTCAAGAAGATGATAAACAGGTTTTTTATATCCAATTTCATAAAATTCACTTCCTTATCCTTGTGCTTAGATTATAAAACGATATTTCTTAAAAGAAACTTAAAAACTCTTTAATTTGCTTAGCAGTGCATCAGCGCAGCGAATGCCATCAAGAGCGCAGGACATGATGCCTCCACCATAACCTGCTCCTTCGCCCATTGGATAAAGGCCTATGGTATTGATTGATTGAAGGTCAAGTCCTCTTTTGATTCTGATAGGGCAGGAAGATCTGGTTTCTGGTCCAATCATGATGCCGTATTCAATAAAGCCTTTGATTTTCTTGTCGAAGTTCAAGAGGGCTCGTTTGAAAATATCGTTCTCTTCTTTTGTGAACAGCTCATTGAAGTCATATTCAATAGTACCCAAGGGATAGGATGGCTGATGAATGAGTGCATTTCTTGTGCCATAGATGTAATCCTTGATATTCATGCTGAGTGCTTTGTAACTGCCTGAGTATTCATAGGCACGATGCTCGATGTCTTCAAGATATTTGAATCCATCAGCAAATTCTGTGCAGGGTTTTTGAATAAGAATAGCAGAATTGGCATATTGATTATCTCTTGCGGCAAAGGACATGCCGTTTGTGACAATGGTGTTCTTTTCGCTCTGGGCAGGTATGACAAAGCCACCAGGGCACATGCAGAATGAATAAACGCCTTTAAGATCCTTATGGGTCAAAAAGTATTCAGCATGTTCAAGCAGCTTATGCTTTTTGCCATTATATTGGTTTTCATCAATCATGCTTTGCGGATGTTCAACCCTAAAGCCAATGGAGATATCCTTGTTTTCCAGATAGACGCCCTTGTTTTTCAAAGCTTCAATTGTATCTCTGGCACTATGGCCAATACCTAACATGACATAGTCACTATGATATTCATTCAGATCAGTGATGATGCCTTTGATCCTGTTATCTTCAATGATGAAATCCTCGACTCTTTCTTTAAAGTGGAATTCAACGCCCTTGCTTATCAGCTCATTGGTCAATTCAGCAATTACTTCTCGCATCTTGTCAGTACCAACATGGGCATGGTTGACATAGGCAATTGAAGGATCAGCACCATTGCTGATCAGGGTATCAGTAATATATTCAATTTTAGGGTCCTTGATTCTTGTTGTAAGCTTGGCATCAGAGAAGGTACCAGCGCCACCTTCACCGAATTGGATATTGGAGTTCTCATCCAGTATGCCTTCAGCAAAGAAGCGATCAACATCCTTCCCCCGCTCTTTGACTCTTTTTCCTCTTTCAAAGACCAAAGGCTTAAGTCCAGCATCAGCTAGACGTTTGGCACAGAAGATGCCAGCTGGTCCATAGCCGACAATTATTGGACGTATGGCAGCTGATACCTTTGATGGAGAGATATCAGCCTTGCTATATCTTTCAACATTTTTCAGATGATAGTACTTCTGTTCATTATTGATGCCAATGGCAACGGAGTAAACATATTGCAGTTCTTTGCGGCAATCAAGTGAACGGCGTTTGATAATCAATTCCAGAATATCCTTTTCCTGTACTTTCAGTTTTCTTGCCACTAGTCTTTTCAGAATAGAAGGGCTATCATCAATGCTGGTTTTAAGTTCGTTAATCAGTAACATGTAAATATTATACATCAAGTAAAAAATGTTTTATAATATTAGCACATGTCCAAAAAGCAAGCAAAAACTGTTACGGTATCTTATGCGAAAAAGGAATTTGCTGGTGTTGGTATTACTATCATTCTCTATTCTTTATTGATGCTATATATTCCAAAAGCTTTGAAGCTTCTTTTGGAGGAGACTGACAGTTTTATCATCCATGACAGATTTCTTTTCTACGGCATCTACTATATTCTGATGGTCATTGGAACCATTCTGCCTTTTTCATTGCTCAAATACTATTGCAATATTTCTGTCAGGAACATCAGAAACAAGACCCATCTGTCCTTTACGACCCTGATAATGAATACAATGGTCTATTTTTCAATTGCATCGCTTTTGATATTCTTTACCATGATGATTCTCAATCGCTTTAAAATATCGGGTTCCCTGGCTTCTGATATTGCTGTATCCATCGATGCTAAATCCATGGACAACTGGCTATACCTTCTGATGTTTGTCATTCTCTCGCCATTCCTGGAGGAATATGCTTTCCGGGGCATTCTGCTTAAGACTCTTGATCGCTATGGCAAGAGATTCGGCATCATAGCAACATCAATCATCTATGCCTTGGCCCATCATTCCTTTATTGATATGATTCCCGCCTTCTTCATGTCCTCTATGCTTTGCCTGATTGTTGAAAGCTACAAGAGCCTGCAGCCAACGGTTTTCATCCATATGCTGTTCAATCTGTTTCTGGTAGTTTTGATCAAGACTCCAGCCAGCTATGCTAACTATATGACTTATTGTCTGACTGCCCTTTATCTTTTATCCTTCCTTTTTGTCATCAAGCGAGGTTCCAAGGCCATCATTCTTATGCCATCAGATAATGGCAATGTAGCCTTTGGACTGTTCTTCAGCAGCTTTCCAGTCATTCTGGCCTGCATTGTACTGATTATCCATTCAGTTCTTGCCATCTTCATCTAATGAAAAAAAGTCCATAAAATGGACTTTTGATCTTTAAATGGCAGGGGTGGTAGGAATCGAACCCACCTCTGTGGTTTTGGAGACCATCATTCTACCGATGAACTACACCCCTAAATTGCTTTATTATATTAACTTAATTTCTCCAAAAAGTAAAGACTATGGCTTATCACTTATTTAAACCTGATTCCTCATTTCTATCGCTTATCAAGGATTACCAGGATTCATTCAAAAGGAACAATGAGACTAATGATGGCACTATGCGGCTATCTGAATATGATAATCTTGAAGCTTGGTTGGCTGAACTGGCCCTTTTTGAAAATGAAGCCTATCTGCTAGAAGGCTTTTGCAATAGCTACCAATATGCTTATGGTGATGAGAATATGATAGTTGGCATGATCAATATCCGCACAAATATTGAAAGAAGTCCATTTCTAAGGATGTATGGTGGTCATATTGGCTATGCCATCAGAAAAGAGCTAAGGGGAAAGGGCTATGGCAAAAGGATGCTTGAAGAACTCCTTTGCCTTGCAAGTGATGAATTTGGTTTGAAGGAAGTGATGGTTACTTGCCTGAAGGGGAATACTGCTTCCAGAAGACTTATTGAATCGGTCGGTGGCAAATATCTTGATATGATCTATTTCAATCCGGAAAAAGATGATGTATTAAGGTATATCATTGAATTATCAGCATTAAAAAAGTAAAATTCTTAATGAGGTACTCTTATTATGTTTGCAAATCTATCTTTAGGAACCAAGATCCTTTATGGGGTTTCAGCAGTATTGCTGGTAGCTGGCGTTGGCTATCTGGCTCTAGGCATGTATCGCTATTTCAAGCCTGTTTCCATCTTCAAGAAGGCTGAAGAAGTCTATGTTCATGCTCGTTTAGTCAAAAAGAGAAAGATCATCAAGAAACAGAAAGACAGATCAGCCGTTCAGCTGACATCAGTCAAGGATTACAATGTTTTCCAAGCAGATTTTTTGCTTGATGATGGTTCTGTCCTGATGACAACGATTGGTGAATGGAATTATGGCCGCTATCATGTTGGTGATACTGGAACACTTGGCTATAAGCCAATTGGCGAATATGGCAATATCTTCTGTGATTTTGATGTTGAAATCAAATCAGCTGAGGAAGATAGCCAGGAGACAATCGAAACCAAAGAAGAGTAGAACTCTTCTTTTCTTTACAATCTGATTATTGTTCTATAATGAAATAGCAAGTTGCATATCGAGGTTTCCAATGAAAAAGATTATAACAATCATCATACCTATTGCCTTTCAGAATCTAATTGCCTTTATTGCATCGGAAATTGATATTCTCATGCTGGGAAAGATATCTGGCAATGCTTTTTCAGCCTGCAATCTGGCAAATCAGGTCTTTTTCCTGGCAACGCTGGTCATCAGTGGTGTTTCTGCTGGCTGCAATATCCTTTCATCCCAATACTGGGGCAAGGAAGATCGCAAGAGCATCTATAAGGTCATGTCCTATGGACTTGGCATGGTCATCTTCTTTGTTGGCCTATTAAGCATCGTCTGCTTCCTAAGGCCAGAATCTGTCATGTCCCTGTTTACCAACATTCCAGAACTTATCAGCATCGGTGCTGAATATCTTAAGATTGCCTGCATCTATTATGTCTTCTATGGCATTTCTTCTGTCATTACCCAGACACTCAGATCTGTCCATAATATCAAGCCGGCAGTATTCTTTTCCATTATTACCCTTATTGTCAATGCCTTTTTAAACTATTGCCTAATCTTTGGCAATTTCGGTTTTGAAGCACTGGAATTAAGAGGAGCAGCTATAGCCACCGTTATTGCCCGTCTTATTGAAATGGTGCTTGTTCTCTTTTATCTATTGGCTATTGAAAAGAATCTTCATCTCAGAATCCATGATCTCTTCGCCTTTGACAAGACTATCTTCAGACTTTATCTCTTAACAGCTATTCCTGTCATTTTTTCCGAGACTTTATGGGGCTTAGGTGAAAGTGTACTGGTAGCTTTCATTGGCAGATTAAATGAAGATATCATCCATTCCTATTCCATCTATAATGTCGTCTCCCAGGTTGCTGGAATTCTAATGGGTGGTTGTGTTTCGGCTGGTTGCATTATGATTGGCAATGAACTAGGAGCAGGGAAGGATATCAGGCCTCTTTCAAAAGCTCTTGACAGATTGGCCATTGGCGTTGGCGTCTTTGATGCCTTGATTGTCATCATGAGCATCTTTATTATGCCAATGCTTTATGAATTGACTCCACAGGCTTTAATATACATGCGTTCAATATTGTTGGTTGGCATTATCATTGAATTCTATCGACCAAGAATGTGCATGGTGCAAAGCGGAGTTCTAAGAGGAATGGGAGATGTCAATTTCTGTTTTCTTAATGATACGCTGTGGCTTTGGTTCTACATTGTTCCGCTTGCTTATTTGACCATCTTCCATACATCGCTTCCATTCTTCGTCTGCTTTTTCATCATGAAATCTGATCAGATTACCAAACTCTTTACAGCAAGATATCGAAGGGAAAAGCTATTCAAAAAGCAAGTAAAGGCTCTGGTCTAGAGTGATGGATGATCTTGTTGTATAATGGTTTATATCAAAGAGGAGAATAAAATAATGATAGATTATACAGAAGGATCTGGTAAGGAATACCATATTGGCGTTGGCAAGGGAGATGTTGGCGAATATGTCATTTTGCCTGGTGATCCTAAACGCTGTGAGAAAATAGCAGCTTATTTTGATAATCCAGTCCTTGTTGGTGATTCAAGGGAGTACGTGACCTATACAGGCTATCTTGATGGTGTCAAAGTTTCCGTGACCTCAACAGGAATTGGCGGTCCTAGTGCTTCTATTGCCATGGAAGAACTTGTCAAATGCGGCGCTCATACTTTTGTCAGAGTTGGCACTTGTGGTGGCATGCAACTGGATATCAAGGGTGGTGACATTGTGATTGCTACTGGCGCTATTCGCTTTGAAGGCACTTCCAAGGAGTATGCTCCAATTGAATTTCCAGCGATTGCTGATCTCAAGGTAACAAATGCCCTGATTGATGCAGCTAATCGCCTTGAGATCAGAAACCATTATGGTGTTGTTCAATGCAAGGATTCCTTCTATGGCCAACATCGGCCGGAAACTCTGCCAAATGGAAGTGAACTGCTTAGGCTTTGGGATGCTTGGGTCAAGCTTGGCTGCAAGGCTTCAGAAATGGAATCTGCTGCCTTATTCATTGTTGCTCAATATCTGCATGTTCGTTGTGGTTCCTGCTTCCTGGTTGTCGCTAATCAGGAAAGAGCCAAGGCTGGTCTAGAAAACAAGCAGGTTCATGATACTGACCTGGCTATCAAGGTGGCAGTTGAAGCCATCAGAACCCTGATCAGGGATGATCATGCGAAATAAGATCAGAATTCTTAATCTGCTGGCGCTAATCTTGCTGATAGTGCCAGCATTTTACTTGGATCCTTTTAGAGAAAACTATTCACACTTGACTATTTTTCCTCTAGGCCATTTCTATGTTCTGGTTCTTGCGGCTTCCATTGGGATTACCTTGTATTTGGAACTTGCTGTTTCCAGCAAAAGACAGGGTCTTGTGGCATTCTTTTGCTTTATGGTCCCTGCACTTGTTGCTTATGATGAACCAGCTACCTTGCAAGCTAATATTCATATCCTCCTGTCCTATGCTGGCTTTTATGCTATTGCCATATTGCATATTTTCAATCTCTATATGAAAAGTGTTGGAAATGCAAAGAGATTGCTATTTGCCAGAAGAATAACTGTTGTTCTTTTTTCCATAACCATCTATTCCTATTTGAACTTCCTTTGTGTCAATACCTTATCAGAACTCTCCTTTGCGAGCGGAATATTAGTCAGCAATTATCTTCTGTATATTGAAAAAACCACTGCCTAGCAGTGGTTTGGTTTATCTAGTGGTCCCCAAGGTCGGGCTCGAACCGACACGGATTTCTCCTCACGATTTTGAGTCGTGCGCGTCTGCCAATTCCGCCACTCGGGGGCTTTTTTATATTATCTTATTTCTTAGATTATTGCAAACGAATGTTAGAATATTTATATGGAATTAGCGAAATTGAAGCTTACTGCCAAGCGAAAAACTATCTGTGATAAGCTTGGGCTAAAGGATAGTGATGATATCCTTTCATATTATCCTTTTCGCTATGAGAACTATCAGGTCACGCCTATTTGTGATTTCATTGAAGGTGGAAACGTCTTTTTTGAGGCAGAACTGCTAACCTATCCATCAACTTTCCGTTATGGAAGAAAGTCAAGGACTTCCTTCAAGGTTCTCTATGAAGATGAGGAGCTCTCAGTTTCCATTTTCAACCGTCCTTGGTTAAAAGGACTGGATATTGGTGATAAGATTGTCATTGCCGGCAAATATGATGGGAATCATAAGATCACTGCTAACCAGTATTATCTGAAAAGCATTGAGGAGATAAAGGGGATCATCCCTGTTTATCCAAGTGTTGCTGGGATTGGCCAGCATGAAATCAGAAAACTGATCGAATCAGTTTATGGGCAATTGACTGCTAGCTTAGAGGATGACCTGCCTTTGGAATATATCCAAAGGCACCGTCTGGTTGACTATCGGACTGCTATTTCCAATATCCATTTCCCAAAAAGCGAGATGCTATTGAAGATGGCTCTGGCTCGTCTGAAGTATGAGGAATTTGTCAGATTCTACCTGGCAATGGAACTCATCAGGGATGAAAAGGTCAAAGCTAAAAAAGGCAAATCCTTTGATGAAAGAAAGCTTTCCTCTTTTATTGATAACATTGGATTTCCTTTAACTGACGACCAGAAGAAGGCTACAAGGGAAATCCTCGCTGATATCAAGTCATCGAGGATCATGTATCGTTTATTGCAGGGCGATGTTGGTTCTGGCAAGACGGCTGTAGCGATGATTGCCTTTTATGCCAATTATCTAGCTGGCTATCAGGGAGCTTTCATGGCTCCAACGGAAATATTGGCCAAGCAGCACTATGAGAGCATAAATGGACTTTTTGGCGATTGTCGGATTGTTCTTCTGACGGGCAGCAGCAAGAATTCCGATAATCTGAAAAAAGAGATTGCCGATGGCAATGTTGACCTTGTGATTGGTACCCATTCCTTATTTCAGGATGATGTAAGCTTTAAGAAGCTTGGCCTGGTTGTTGCGGATGAACAGCAGCGCTTTGGCGTCAAGCAAAGAAGAAAGCTCAAGAACAAAGGTCCTGATGCAGATTTTCTGATGATGAGTGCTACCCCAATTCCCAGAACACTGGCTTCAAGCATCTATGGTGATATGGATGTTTCAACAATCGAAGTTCTGCCAGCGGGAAGAAAAGGCTGTGATACTTATCTTATCAAGGAGAATTCCCTTAGATCCTTTCTAGATGCCATCAGAAAGACCCTCAAGGAAGGACAGCAGATCTATATTATTGGGGCTGCCATTGACCATAATGACAATACCAATATCAAAGATGTCAGAGAGCTAAGCCAGGCTATTGGCCAATTGCTTAAGGAATATAAGGTTGAGTGTTTGCATGGCAGGCTAAGTGATGAAGAAAAAGAGACAATTATGGCAAGATTTCATGCCAATGAAGTGCAAGTTCTTGTTTCAACGACAGTTGTTGAAGTTGGCGTCAATGTTCCTAATGCCACAATGATGATCATCTATGATGCTGATCGTTTTGGCCTCTCCCAACTCCATCAGTTGCGAGGAAGGGTTCAACGTGGAAATCTCAAGGGTTCCTGTTACCTGTTAACAGCAAGCAAGGACAAGGATGTCATTGCCCGCTTGGCTTTCCTTGCCAATTGCAATGATGGCTTTGAAATATCCAAATATGATCTCAAAACAAGAGGACCCGGTGATCTGCTTGGCTATCGCCAAAGTGGATTGCCACCACTGGTGTTAGGAAATCTATTGAATGACGAAAAAATTTCCAAGGCCGCAAGAGCTGATGCTCATGAGATAATAGGCAGAACAGATGATTTTGAATGCCAGAATCTGATTGCAAAGCTCAAGGCAGCTGCATTTAAAAAGTATATTGATTAGGGTATAATGACCATATGAATGTTTTTGATTTTTTAGATAAGCATGGGATTGCGTATAAGAACAAGGATCTGATTATCCAGGCTTTTACCCATTCATCCTATGTCAATGAACATAAGAATCTCCATGAAGACAATGAAAGACTTGAATTCATGGGTGATGCCGTCCTGCAAGTCTATTCAGCAAGACGCCTTTATGACATCAAACCTAAGCTCAAGGAAGGTGCGATGTCCCCAATCCGTTCCAATCTGGTTTCAGAAAAGGCCTTGGCTTCCTATGTTAGGGAATTTGGTTTGAATGAATTCCTTTTATTAGGTCTTGGCGAGGAGAAGACAGGCGGTCGAAACCGCGATTCTGTAATAGCTGATATGTTTGAAGCCTTTGTTGGTGCCGTCTATCTTGACACCGGTTTTGATAATGCCTTCAAGCTTCTTGATTGTCTGATGCTTGAACATATCAATAATACTGACCGTAACCAATATTTTGACTATAAGACAAGATTGCAGGAATATGTTCAGGCTGACTCTCGCAAGTCCATTGTCTATGAACTGCTTTATACCAAAGGACCTTCCAACAAGCCGGAATTCAAGATGGCTGTCAAGATTGATGGTTTGACTTATGGTACTGGTGTTGGCATGACCAAAAAGGAAGCACAGAAGAATGCTGCTAAGGATGCACTGGAGAAGATGGCTTTGCTATGAAATTTGAAATAAATGATTTTTTAGACAAATATGCCTATGACAGCGATAAAAGGTCTTTTTTTGCTGATTTTGCAATAGTCGAAGTCCTCTATCGCAAATCCAAGGACTTGATCATGCTAAAGATTCACAATAGCTGCATCCTTCCTTATGAACTGCATAGGGATTTTTCCGCTTATCTCAAAACACTGGGCCTCAATAACTTCTCCCTTTACTTCAAAGTTGAAAACCAGAATCTATCCTTAAGGGAGTTTTCGCTCTATCTCAAGGAATTTGCCAATGAATATTCCATCTATTCGGAAGCTATCTGTGAATGTGATGAAATGGGAATCTTCCTTTCCTACCTGGATCATGATCTTTACGATCGGGATAAGGCCTATATTGATGATCTTAAGCTTTATTTCTATAATCTTGGCTATCGCAAGGATATTCCTATTCGCATGAAAAAAATCAATGATGAACCTGTCATTATTGAAAAGGAACCTCTTAAAGCCATTCAAAAGGAAGAAAAGCCGGCACCAGCTGCTGAAAAGAAATCCTATTACAAGCCACGCAATAAGACCTATACTCATGTGGTTATTGATGATCTGGTCGATGATCTTTATAACGTCTCTTTTGAAGGAACCATTTTCAAGGTTGAAGAAAGGGAAACAAGAACTGGCATGCTTGTTCAGACCCTATATGTCAAGGATGTCGATAATGCTGTAATTGTCAAAGTCTTGGGAAGAGGAGCTTTTAACAAGGAAACCCTTGCCTTGAACAAGGAAGGCAAGACAGCTATCTTCTATGGCAATTACCGTTATGATTCTTTTCTTAATGATCGTCTGTTTGAACCTGACAAGATTGAATTTGTTGAAAAGAAATCTGAGCTTGTTGATAATGCGGAAGTCAAGCGCGTTGAACTCCACTGTCATACCAACAAGTCCGAAATGGATGGCGTATGTTCAACTGAAGAAATGGTCAAGGCAGCTTTTGCCATGGGCCATAATGCGATTGCCATTACCGATCATCTCAATGTCCAAGGCTTCCCACGAGCCCAGCATACAGCTGCTGCTTTGACTAAGGGAACAGATCGCAAATTCAAGATTCTTTATGGTTGTGAATTCAATGTAGTTGATGAAAGGTTACATCTAGTCTATAACAAGACCAATGAAGCTCTTTCCGATAAGGAATATGTTGTGTTTGACCTTGAAACAACTGGCCTATCAACAAGACATGATCATATCATTGAATTCGGTGCTGTTTTAATGAAAAGAGGCATGGTTGTTGAAAAGAAAGATTTCTTTATCAAGCCACCGATTGCAGTATCGGATACAATCAAGGAACTGACCAATATAACAGAGTCCCAACTCGCCAATGCCCGAACTTTCAAAGAGGCCAAGGATGAAATCCTGGACTTCCTTAAAGCCAATGATGACGATATTGCCAAAAGAAGAGTATTAGTAGCCCATAATGCTTCCTTTGACTATGGCTTCCTCAATGAGGAACTCAAAAGGATTGGCTGCCCAATCATCGAGAATCCAGTTATTGATACTTTGGATTTAGCTAAAGCCCTCTATCCTCATCGCCGTAACTATCGACTAGGCAATATCGCACGCCAATTTGATGTGCCTTATGATGAAGAAGTAGCCCATCGTGCTGATTATGATGCCAATGTTCTGGCTGATATCTTCAACTTGATGCTAAAGGAACTTTCCAAGATGGGCATTACGACCTTAAAGCAACTTGAAGAAAAGCAGGATGAAAAGACTGCACTTGTCAAGAACCGTGCTTACCATTGCATAGCCTTATGCAAGAATGCCAAGGGCCTTAAGGATCTTTTCAAACTGGTATCGATATCCAATACTGAAACCCTGGCTGTAACTGGCAAGACCGGTGGCAAAGGGGAAGGCGGTGGCGAAGTCGTTGCTGAGCCACGCCTTTACAAGCGCTGCTTACAGGAATATCGTGAGAATCTTCTGTTAGGTTCAGCCTGTGTCAATGGTGAAATCTTTGAAATCGCCCATACCAGATCAAAGGAAGAGCTCGCTAAAGCCATTTCTTTCTTTGATTATATTGAAATTCAGCCTTTGGAGAATTACCGCTTCCTGCTTGAAAGGGGAACATTTGATCTTGAGCGACTAAAGACCTATCTGCGCGATATCATTGCTGAAGCCAAAAGGCAAAATAAGATCATTGTCGCTACTGGTGATGCCCACTATGCTCTAAGAGAAGAAAAGATTCTTCGCGATGTCTATATCAATGCCCAAGGCATTGGTGGTGTCCACCATCCTTTGTTCATTTACAACAAGGATAAGCGCAAGACAGCAACTGCTCCTGACCAGCATTTCCGTTCAACCGATGAGATGCTTGAATGCTTCAAATGGCTTGATGATCGGCAATTGGTGCAAGATCTTGTCATCAATAATACCAATCGCATTGCCGATATGATCGAAGAGATCAACCCAATCCATTCCGGTCTTTTCCCACCAACTATTGAAGGATCAGCTGATAAGCTGACTGATCTTGTTTGGAGCAATGCCCGCAAGATCTATGGTGAGAAGCTTGATCCGCTCATTACAGCAAGAATTGAAAAGGAACTGAAGGCCATTATTGGCCATGGATATGCCGTTATCTACTATGTTTCACATCTTTTGTGCAAAAAGTCCAATGATGATGGCTATCTGGTTGGTTCAAGAGGCTCAGTTGGATCTTCGCTGGTTGCGACCTTCTCCAACATCTCTGAATGCAATCCCTTGCCACCACATTACATATGTCCACATTGCCACTATCTTGAATGGACTGAACATGTCAAATCTGGCTATGATTTGCCGGAAAAAAACTGTCCTGTCTGTGGTCATCCACTGAATGTTGATGGCCAGAACATCCCATTTGAGACCTTCTTGGGCTTTAAAGGTGATAAGGTTCCAGATATTGACCTTAACTTCTCTGGCGATTATCAGCCAACTGCCCATCTCTATATTCGTGAGATGTTTGGCGAAGATCATGCCTATCGTGCAGGTACAATAGGCACTGTCGCTGAAAAGACGGCCTTTGGCTATGTTTTAGGCTATTGTGAAGAAAAAGGCATCGAGAATATGTCCAAAGCCCAGAAACAAAGGCTGGCATCAGGCTGTGAAGGCGTCAAAAGAACAACAGGACAGCATCCGGCAGGCATTATTGTCATTCCACATGATATGGATGTCTATGACTTTACACCAGTCCAATATCCTGCTAATGACCCATCATCTTCTTGGAAGACAACCCATTTTGATTTCCATGAAATACATGATAATGTTCTGAAATTTGATATTCTTGGCCATGTTGATCCAACAGCCATGCGTTTGTTTGAAACAATATCAGGAATTGATGTTAGAACCATTCCCATGAATGATCCAAAGGTCATGTCCATCTTCAATTCCTCCAAGGAACTCAATATCATCAATCCTGATTATCATGAAGAAACAGGTGCCTGCGGTTTGCCGGAATTTGGAACAAAATTTGTCCGTGGCATTTTGGAAGAAACACGGCCTTCCAAGTTCTCGGAACTGGTTCAGATATCTGGTCTTTCCCATGGTACTGATGTATGGCTAGGCAATGCCAAGGATCTGATTGATGGTGGCTTGAAACTGGCTGATGTCATTGGTTGTCGTGATGATATCATGTCAGATCTTTTGTCCTATGATCTTCCATCCAAGGATGCCTTTGACATCATGGAAAAGGTTCGAAAGGGCAAGGGTGTCAGCCCGGAATTTGAACAGGAAATGCTCGAACATAATGTGCCTAAGTGGTATATCGAGTCCTGCAAGAAGATCAAATACATGTTCCCGAAAGCCCATGCAGTGGCTTATGTCATCATGGCAGTTCGTGTTGCCTGGTTCAAGGTCTATCATCCTGAATACTATTATGTTTCCTACTTCACTTTGCGTTGTGATGATTATGAAATCGAGACCATGATCAAAGATGCAGATGGCATCAAGAGACGTCTTGATCAATTAGGGGACATCATCAATGACAAGACCCAAAGTCCATCTAAAAAGGATCGTGATATCTATAATACATTGGAAATTTCCTTTGAAATGGCTTCAAGAGGCTATCGGATGTCCAATATTGATCTCAATCGTTCGATGGCGAAGGAATTCATTGTTGATCCGGATGATAACCATTGCCTGATTCCACCATTTAGAATCATTGCTGGTCTAGGCGATAACGTAGCAGAATCAATTGTCGCTGCTAGAAACAGCCAGCCCTTCCTATCCAAGGAAGATTTGCTGGCCAGAACTCAGCTTTCCTCAACTCTTATCAAAAAGCTTGATGATCTTGGTGCACTTAAAGGCTTGGATGATACCAATCAGATGACACTGTTTTAAAAATCAAAAAAGCATTGTATTTGAAAGGTTTTTGTTGTATATTTTATTCAGTAATAGGAGCGAGAAATCGCTCCTATCTTTATGCCTAAAAGGAGGTATATCTTGAATCTTGATTTAATAACGAAGGCTCTGAAAGAACATCTTGATGAAAAAGGCCTGCATCTTTATGAACTTAAGTATTCCAAGGGTGATAGCATTCTGCATGTCTGTCTTGATGACTCGCTTGATATGAATCAGGTTGAAGAAGCTTCCCGGGATATTTCTGATTTCATGGACAAGTTTGAAGACCAGTTTGACGAATATCTGCTTGATGTCTATACCATTGGCATTGAAAGGCCAATCAGAAACAAAGAGGAACTCATTCAGGCGGTTGGTTCCTACATCTTTGTCAAAGGCAAGGATTTCAAGCTTTATGGCACTTTATTGTCATTTGCTGATGACGTCTTGACTCTAAGCTACAAGGAAAAGAACATCACAAAGACAATAACTATCAATTACCAATCAATTAAGGAAATGCGCTATGCAGTTGAAATATAAAGGAGAAGAAAAATGAGCGGCATTAATCTAAAGAGCAAGGCTTTCCTTGAAAGCCTGCGCCTATTTGAGGATGAAAAGAAAGTAGATCCACAATTCGTCCTTGAAATTCTTGAAGAAGCAATCATCAAGACCTATCAAAAGCATCTTGATGCGCCAGAAGCCAGAGTCAGAGTAGACATGAATGGAAGTGCAATGCATGTCTATCATCAGCTCGAAGTCGTTGATGATGAATGTGAAACATTTGATGATACTCTTGATATTCTTCTCGAAGAAGCTAAGACTATCAATCCTGATGTTCAAATTGGCGATACAGTTGAAATTGAAGTTGATTTCAAGGAAATTGGCCGTACATCCATCAATGTTGCCAAGCAGATGCTGAAGCAGAAGATCAAGGAACATGAAAAGGAAAGAGTCTATGATGAATATCATGATAAGGAAACTGAACTCATCAATGGCATTGTCAAGACTGTTGAAGACAAATTTGTTTTGATTGATATCAAAAACACTATTGGCATTATGCTGAAGAATGAACAGATTCCTGGTGAAACCTATCGTGAAGGCCAGTCTATCAGAACCATCATCAAGGAAGTATCCAAGAATTCCAAGGGTTCTCAGGTTGTCTTATCACGTGCTGATTCCTTATTTGTCAAGAGACTGTTTGAAAAGGAAGTTCCAGAAATTGCTCAAGGCATTGTTGAAATCAAGGCTATTGCCAGAGAAGCTGGCGAAAGAACAAAAATGGCAGTCTATTCCCGCAATGATGATGTTGATCCAATTGGCGCATGCATTGGTCCAAGAGGTTCAAGAGTCCAGGCTGTCATTTCTGAAGTCAAGGGTGAAAAGATTGATGTCTTCCAGTGGAATGATGATATTGGCGAATTAGTCAAGAACTCACTATCACCTGCAGAAGTCAAGGCTTGTTTCTACTCAAATCCAACAATTGATCCATCATTGACTATGGAAGATATTGAAAAGGCTGCACGTCGCTACAAACGCCCATTGTGTGTTGTTGTTGATGATGACAAGCTAAGCGTTGCCATTGGCAAGAAGGGTAAGAATGCTAAACTTGCTGTCAAACTGACTGATCGCAAGATTGATATCAAGACTGTTTCTGATATGGAAGCTTTGGGCATTGATATAGATGAAGAAGTGGCAATGTTCAGAGCTGATCAGGCAAGAATCGCCAAAGAGAAGGAAGCTGAAAGATTCCAGAAACTGCAGGAAGAAGCTCTTAGAAAGAATGAAGAATTTGAAAAGAGCCTACAGGAATATGATACTGGCTTTGACGAGGAAGCGATTGAGGAAATGGATACTGTTGCCCCAATTGAAGAAGAAGTCACTCATGTTGAGCTGATTGAAGAAGAAAACAAGGAAGAAATTCCTGTTGAAGCTGAAGCGGCTGTTTCAACAGCTAGCGAGGAAAAAGCAGAAGAAGCTGTTGAAGAAACCAAAGAGACTGAAAAGAAGCCTGCCCGTAAGCCTCTTGTACCTAAGCCTGAATACAAGTCCAAGTTTGAAGAATATGCCAATGCTTCCAAGAAGGAAGAAACTGTTGTCAAGAAGAAGAGAAAGAACAAGGGTGATGATGATCGCCGTGTAAGAGCTGAAGATCTGCAGAAGAAGGATTATTCTGAAGAGTTCAAGCCAGTCTATTCTGATGAGGAATTGGAAGAGATTGAAGAAATGGAAGCAGCTCTTGAAGAAAACTCATGGATCAATGATGATGAAATTGACTTCGATGAGTATGATGACTACTACGAAGAGGATTAGTAATGAAGAAGATTCCAATGCGTAGATGTCTGGCAACAGGTGAATCTTTTCCAAAAAAAGAGCTTTTAAGAATTGTTAGAACACCAGAGGGAACAATAAAAGTCGACACAACCGGCAAGATGAATGGCAAGGGCGCTTATCTTTCCAAAAGCCCCGAAGCTTTGAAGATTGTCATAGACCGCAAGCTTTTAAACCGTGCTTTCCAGATGGAAGTCGGTGAAGAAGTCTATCTGGAGATTGAAAAGGTCATCAATGGATAAGGTCTTATCACTATTTGGACTATGTTATCGGGCTGGGAAGATTCTTCTTGGAGAGAATTGCCTTGATAATATGGCTAAAGTCAAACTTGTTGTCGTTGCTTCAGATATCTCCAGCAAAAGCAAGGAACGATATCTGAAGAAATGCCATTACTACAATGTATCTCTAATTGATACATTCAGCAGCTATGAATTATCCAGAGCTCTAGGAAGGGGCCTTGTCAAATCTTTTGGCATTACAGATGAGGGCTTTGCCAAGGCTATCAAAGAAAAATACAAAGGAGGATTAAATGGCTAAACAAGTACATAAGAAACATAACAATAATAATCGCAGGAACAGCAGCAATAAGCCTTTTCAGCCACGCAAGGCTGAAGAGAAAGTGACTGCCATAAAATATACCGATGGAATTACAGTGTCGGAACTAGCTGAGAAGATCCATAAGAATTCATCAGACATCATTAAGGTTCTCTTCATGCTTGGAAATATGGTTACTATCAACTCTCCGCTTGATGACGAAAGCGTTGAGCTGGTCTGTATGGAGTTTTCCATCACTGCAACAAAGGAAGAACCAAAGGAAGACGATTCATTAGCGGATGAAGCAGACGATCCAGCTGATCTTGTAGCTCGTCCGCCTATTGTCACCATCATGGGCCATGTTGACCATGGCAAGACCACTCTTCTTGATACAATTCGTTCTACGAGGGTTGTTGATGGCGAATTTGGTGGCATAACGCAACATATTGGTGCTTACCAGGTTGATGTTCAGGGCCAGAAGGTCACCTTTCTTGATACTCCAGGTCATGAAGCCTTCACTGCCATGCGTGCTCGTGGTGCCTCAGTCACCGATGTATCCATTATCGTTGTTGCGGCTGATGATGGCGTTATGCCTCAGACGAGAGAAGCAGTTGACCACTCCAAGGCAGCTAATGTCCCAATTATTGTCGCAGTCAATAAGATGGATAAGCCAGGCGTTAATCCCGAAAAGGTCAAAAACGCCTTGTCTGAGCTTGATCTGATGCCTGAAGAATGGGGAGGCGATACTATCTATGTCCACTGTTCCGCAAAGACTGGTATGGGTATTCAGGATATTCTTGATTCCATTTTGGTTGTTGCAGAAGTAAGAGATCTAAAAGCCAATCCAAAGAAGATGGCTACAGGTACTGTCATAGAGGCAAGGCTTGATAAGGGCCGTGGTCCTGTTACTACCTTGCTGATCCAGAATGGTACTCTTAAGCAGGGGGATTCCGTTGTTGTCGGTACCTGCTATGGCAAGGTCAGAAAAATGACAGATGACAGAGGACGTGAGCTCAAGACTGCCGGTCCGTCAACACCAGTGGAAATCATCGGCTTGAATGATGTACCAGTTGCTGGTGATAACTTCAAGGCCTTTGAATCCGATAAAGATGCCAGAGCTGTTGCGACTCATCGATCACAGGCTAAGATCGATAAGGAAAGAAGAGCTTCTTCAGCGATGTCTCTTGATGATCTCAAGGCTCAGATTGATGCTGGTGAGATCAAGGAAATCCCGGTAATTGTCAAGGCTGATGTACAGGGTACAGCTGAAGCGGTCGCTGCATCACTGGCAAAGATTGATGTTGATGGCGTCAAAGTCAATATCATTCGTTCATCTGCTGGCTCAATTTCTGAAAGTGATGTCATTCTCGCCTCAGTTTCCAAGGCGGTAATCTATGGCTTCAATGTCCGTCCGGATGCTAATGTCCGTAAGAAGGCTGCGGAAGAGGGTGTTGAAATCAGATTGCACAATATTATCTACAAGGCTGTTGAAGAAATGGAAGCTGCAATGAAAGGTATGCTTGCCCCAGTCTATGAAGAAGTTGTCATTGGTCAGGCTGAAGTGCGTAAGACATATAAGGTATCCAAGGTCGGTACAATTGCTGGCTGTATGGTTACTGAAGGCAAGATTGTCAGGGATTGTGGCATCCGACTGATCAGAGATGGCATTGTTGTCTATACTGGCAAACTTGGCTCATTGAAGAGATTTGAAAATGATGCCAAGGAAGTTAATAATGGTTATGAATGCGGTATGACTATTGAAAACTTCAATGATATCAAGGAAGGCGATATCATTGAAGGTTATCAGGAACAGGAGGTCAAGACAGCCTGATGGCTCGTACTGATCGTATTGATTCTTTATTGCTAAAAGAAATATCAAACATTATCATGTTTGAAATCAATGATCCTAAACTTGGTTTTACAACCGTTTCAGAAGTCAAAACTGCCCCAGATCTCTCAATTGCCAAAGTCTTTGTCTCAATCTTTGGCAAAGGGTATGAGAAAAGGGATGGTTTAGCTGTCTTGAGGAAATCCAAGGGCTTTATCAAAAGTGAATTGGCCCATCGTTTGAATATGCGAAAGATTCCTGATCTCATCTTTGTCATTGATGATTCCCTTGAGAAGGCATCAAGAATTGATGAATTGATTGAAAAGAACCATAAGGATGAATAATAGGATGTACTTCTGTACATCCTTTTTATGTTATTATTGAGTTATATTCGGAGGAATTATAATGGATCACTCACCACGTCGAAGCGTTGCTTTTATTGGCTCAGAATGCCATCCTTTTGTTAAAACTGGGGGATTGGGCGATGTCATGTATGCATTGCCTCAAGCTCTCAACAAGATGAACTGTGATGTCAGAGTTATTCTGCCACGTTATGAATGCATACCACAGAAATACCAGGATAAGATGGTTTATCGTGGCGAATTCTATATGGATCTTGGTTATACAGGAAGGGATTATTATGTTGGCATCATGGAATATGTCTGTGATGGCATCGTCTATGATTTCATTGACAACAAAGAGTTCTTTGATGGCAAAAAACCTTATTCCAATCTTGTTGATGATATTCCTAAATACATCTTCTTCTCCAAGGCTGCATTGGCTGCCTTGTTATATATGGATTGGATTCCTGATGTCATTCATTGCCATGACTGGCAAGCAAGTCTCGTTCCCTTGTTCTTAAGAACAATGTTCCAGGATAGCAAGCTCAATCGAAGCAAGACCATATTGACCATTCATAATCTGCGATTCCAAGGCGTTTACAATGTTGGTACTATCAAATACTGGAGTGGTTTGCCTGATTATCTATTCAATGATGATGTCTTAACTCAGAACTGGTCTAATGCCAATATGTTCAAGGGTGGTCTATCATATTGTGACCGCATTACAACAGTAAGCCCAACCTATGCCAAGGAGATTCAGACAAGCGAATATGGTGAGAATCTGGAAGCTCATCTACGCTACCATAGTGGCAAGCTCTCTGGTATTATCAATGGCATTGATTGCGAAGTATTCAATCCTGCATCTGATGCAATGCTCACTGCTAATTATGATATCAATTCTGTTCTATCTGCTAAGCGTATCAACAAGAAAGCCTTACAGGAAGAATTGGGACTTGAAGTTGATGAAAACAAAATGGTACTTGGGCTAATTTCCCGTCTGACAGATCAGAAGGGGCTTGATCTATTCAATTCCATTATTCCTTATCTTCTTGATGGCAATACCCAGATTGTGGTCTTAGGTACTGGTGAAAAAGTCTATGAAGATGCTTTCCGTCAGTTTGAATATGATAATCGTGGTTCTTTCAGTGCTTGTATCCAATATGATGAAGCCAGAGCTCATCGCATCTACTCAGCAGCAGATGCAATGCTGGTACCATCAAGATTTGAACCATGTGGCCTCACTCAGCTTAATGCCATGCGTTATGGTACTATTCCAATTGTCAGAGAGACGGGCGGATTAAAGGATACAGTTGAACCATATAACCAATATGCTTCATCTGGCAACGGCTTTACCTTTGACCGCTATGAGGCCAATCTCTTCCTTGATGCCATCAATCGCGCCAAGAATCTTTATTTCACCAAGCGTGACAAGTGGAATGAAATGATTAAGAGAGATATGGAGAAAGACGTATCCTGGGAAAATTCTGCCAAGGTTTATCGTGACCTCTATCTAAGTATTACCAATTAGCCTCCAAAGGAGGCTTTTTCTTTTCATTTTAGCAATAAAAAAGGAGGCAACTTGTGCCTCCTAATGGCTTTTATCGAGGATATTTGATAGCGGCTTGAGCAGCAGCCAGACGTGCAATTGGTACACGGTATGGTGAACATGAAACATATGACAAGCCTGTCTTGTGGCAGAATTCGATAGATGCTGGATCACCGCCATGCTCACCACAGATACCTAACTTGATATCTGGACGAGTTGAGCGACCAAGCTCAGCAGCCATCTTGACTAGTTTGCCAACACCTCTCTGGTCAAGCTTCTGGAATGGATCCTGTTCATAGATCTTAGCATCATAGTATGAACCTAAGAACTTAGCAGCATCATCTCTTGAGAAACCGAATGTCATCTGAGTCAGGTCATTTGTACCAAATGAGAAGAATTCAGCTTCTGTAGCAATTTCATCAGCAAGCAGAGCAGCACGTGGAATTTCAATCATTGTACCAACATGGTAGTTGAGTTT
The DNA here is from genome assembly GCA_029101345.1 of Erysipelotrichaceae bacterium. Classification (GTDB taxonomy): domain Bacteria; phylum Bacillota_I; class Bacilli_A; order Erysipelotrichales; family Erysipelotrichaceae; genus Colivicinus. Next base: position 27,585 of record JAQXQU010000081.1, read on the forward strand.
GACATCAGACTTGGCAATGATTTCATCAGCAGTCTTGACAACGATATTCTTGACATACTTCAATTCCTTGACTTCGCCTACAAGTGGAATCATGATTTCAGGAACAACAGTCCAATCTGGATGTCTTCTCTGAGTGTTGATTGCAGCTTCGATGACAGCCTGTGTCTGCATTTCAGCGATTTCAGGATAAGTAACAGCTAAACGACATCCTCTATGACCCATCATTGGATTAACTTCATGTAATGAATCACAAACAGCCTTCAGTTCTTCGACTGTCATATTCATTTCAGCAGCTAGTTCAGCAATTTCCTTTTCACCTGTTGGAACGAATTCATGCAGAGGTGGATCTAAGTAACGGATAGTTACAGGGTTGCCATTCATTGATTCATAAATGCCTTCGAAGTCTTCTCTTTGGAGATCCAGAACTTTTGCAAGAGCAGCTCTACGCTGATCAGCGGTAGTGGAAACAATCATTTCTCTGATAGCCTTGATCTTTTCGCCATCGAAGAACATGTGTTCAGTTCTGACAAGACCAATGCCTTCAGCACCAAAATCATATGCCTGCTTAGCATCTCTTGGAGTATCAGCATTAGTTCTGACCTTCAGCTGTCTTCTTTCATCAGCCCACTTCATGAACTTGTCGAAGTTACCGGAAATTGTAGCTGGAACAGTAGGGATAGCTTCACCATAGACAGCACCAGTAGTACCATCCAATGAAATCCAATCGAATTCATGATATGTTCTATCGCCAATTGTAAATTCCTTCTTTTCAGCATTGATCTTGATTTCACCACAGCCTGATACGCAGCATTCACCCATGCCTCGAGCAACAACGGCAGCGTGTGATGTCATACCACCACGTACTGTCAAGACGCCTTCAGCAGCAGCCATGCCTTCGATATCTTCTGGTGAAGTTTCAAGTCTGACAAGAACAACCTTCTTGCCAGCAGCATGTTCTCTAGCTGCATCTTCAGCAGTGAAGACAACCTGGCCGCAAGCGGCACCTGGTGAAGCAGCAAGACCATGAGTAACTGGCTTAGCATTTTTCAAAGCAGTTGGATCAAACTGTGGGTGAAGAAGAGCATCAAGCTGCTTAGGTTCAACCATGAGGATTGCCTGATCAATTGTAACCTTTCCTTCTTCAACCATATCAACAGCAATCTTCAAAGCAGCGTTAGCTGTTCTCTTGCCGTTTCTTGTCTGCAGCATGAAGAGGTTGCCACCTTCAATGGTGAATTCCATATCCTGCATGTCATGGTAATGGTTTTCCAGAATATTGCAGATTTCAACAAACTGCTCATAGGCATGAGGCATTACTTCCTTTAGCTGATCAATAGTCTGAGGAGTTCTGACACCTGCAACGACATCTTCACCCTGAGCATTCATCAGGAATTCGCCAAACAGTTTGTTTTCACCAGTTGCAGGGTTTCTTGTAAAGGCAACACCTGTACCACAGTCATTGCCCATATTGCCAAATACCATCATCTGGACATTGACAGCTGTACCCCATGAAGAAGGGATATCGTTTTCCTTACGATAGAAGATTGCTCGATCATTGTTCCATGAACGGAAGACAGCCTCGATTGCTCTTTCCAGCTGAAGCTTAGGATTCTGTGGGAATTCTTCATTTAAGTTAGCACGATAGAATTCCTTGAATCTTTCAACCATGGTCTTCATGTCATCAGCATCAAGTTCAGTATCAAGCTTAACGCCTTTTGCTTCCTTCAGTTCATCAATGATGACTTCGAATCTGCTCTTTGGAAGACCCATAACAACATCAGAGAACATCTGAATGAAACGTCTGTATGAGTCATAAGCGAAACGTGGGTTACCAGTCTTCTTGGCAATTGTTTCCACTACGACATCGTTGATGCCAAGGTTAAGGATTGTATCCATCATGCCTGGCATTGATGCTCTTGCACCAGATCTTACTGATACCAGTAATGGATTTTCATCATCACCTAATTTTTTGCCACTCTGTGCTTCTAGCTTCAAAAGGGCGGCATCAATCTGTTCCATAATGTCAGCACCGATTTTTTCGCCATCCTCGTAGTATCTGGTACATACATCAGTAGTGATGGTGAAGCCGTATGGAACTGGAAGACCAATGTTAGTCATTTCCGCAAGGTTGGCACCTTTGCCACCAAGCACTTCACGCATGCTTGCATTGCCTTCTGCAAACATATAAACATACTTGTTGCTCATTTTTCCTCCTTATGTTTATCAATTTGACTAATTAATTCTAGCATATCTTCATGAAAAGATATATTTGCTAAGTACATTTTGCATGGAGTTTTTTGCATTAAAATGATATAGTTCTAATATGAGCAGAAAAATAATCGGCAATCGCTTTAAAAACCTGATTGCCATTGCCATTTCCCTCATTGCAGCCTTATTCAATTGGCGGATATCTCTAGGCTTTCTTTTGGGAATTGCCTTTTCAAGAATCCATATGATTATCCTATCAGCCAGATTGAATGCAATTCTTGACTCTTCATTAAAAGACAAGGAGCCTAATGCTTTCCTTGTTTTCTTTGGTGGAATCATTGATCTTCTGGTTCTGGCAATCCCTCTTGCTATTTCCTACTTCCTTGGTGGCTATATCCATTGGCTAGGAGTTGGCATCGGTCTTCTTTTTGAGAAGCTGCTCATGTATATCAGTGCATTGCTGAAGAAAGATGTGTAAATATTGACTATTAATATAACAATCCAATCACATGTGCCGGTTGTCATTGGCATTACAATAGCCTTGCTTGCATTGATGTTTGTGGCTAATCGCAAGCTGGTCAAAGCTGATCCTCTTGCTAAACCTGAGGGTCTTGTTTTGCTATGCCTAATGGTTGTTGAAATGATTGATGATATGGTGGAAGATATCGTATCACCGAAATATGTTGAGCATATGGGCCCTTATATTGGATCAATTGCGCTCTATATTCTTACAGCCAACTATGTTGGCCTTTTGGGCTTGGATAATCCGACCAGAAACTTCAGCTGTACCTTGGCCCTAGCTTTCTGTAGCTGGGTCTTGATCCAATATGCTGATATAACCTCATCCGGTCTTAAGAACTATATCCATGGCTTCTTTGAACCGATTGCCCCATTTGTCATTCCCAATATCTTTTCAACATTATCCCCAATGGTTTCCATGTCCCTGCGACTTTTTGGAAATATCCTTTCCGGATCAATCATCATGTCCCTGGTCTATAGCTTTACTGGCTTTTTGACTAAAGCCATTTTGCCATTTGCTGAAGGGCTTGATATCTTTGGTCCAATTCTGGCTCCTGCCCTCCATGCATATTTTGATATCTTCTCAGGGGCAATCCAGATGTACATATTCATTATGCTTACGATGGTCTTTACTGGTGTTAAGATACCAGATGAGGCCAAGTAATAACTCAAATAGGAGGTAAAATTTCGATGAGTGAGTTAGGTATGATCGCAATCGCTGCTGCTATTGCCACATTTGAAGGTGCTCTTACTACCATTTCCCAGGGTAGAGTTGCTGAAAAGGCAGTTGAATCAGTCTGCAAGAACCCTGAAGCTGAAAGCAAGATTCGTACAACCATGATTCTTGGCTGTGGTTTGGCTGAAACATGTGCAATCTATGGTATGCTTGTTTCTTTCCTGATCATCTTCTTCTTAGGTGGAAAGATCTAATAAGGTAAAAAGGCATGAGTATTAACCTTGATATTCAAGGAGCTCTATTTCCCAATATCTTTACTATTCTTGTGCAACTTGCGGCCACATTGGTGCTCTTTTTTGCGGCAAAGAAACTGCTATTCAAGCCTGCAAGAAATATGCTTGCCAAAAGGGCAGAAGTCATGCAATCATCGCTTGATGAAGCAAAGAATGCAAGGATTATCGCTGAAACAAATCTCAACAATGCCAAGGAAGAACTGAAAAATGCCAAGGCTGCTTCGGAGAGAATCATCATTTCTGCCAGAACAGAAGCCCAACAATTAAGGGATGAAATGGTCAAAAAGGCAGAGAATGATGCTCAAGCCAAGATTGATGAGGCAGATCGGCGCATTCTGCAGCATCAGAAGGAGATTGAAAAGGAAATACGTGAAGAAATGGTCAATGTAGCGATGACAGCTGTTGCCAAATTGCTTGATGAAAAGGCAACTAGTGCTGATGATAACGCTGCTATTGATCGTTTTGTCAAAGAGGTCTCCGATAAATCATGAACATAGCTGCGAAGAAATATGCTGAAGCATTCTTCTCCTTAGGACTTCAACTAGATAAGGTTGGAGCTTTTAAGAAGGATTGCCAGCTGATTGAAAGCTCTTTTGATTTGACGGATGGAATATTGGGATTTTTGTCCTGTGTTGATATTCCCAAAGAGGAAAAGAAGAATATCCTTGCAAAGAGCTTTGAAGGACAAATTGACAGGATGTCAATGAATTTCCTTTTTGTTCTGGTTGATAAGAACAGGGCAAGTGAATATAAGGAGATCTTCCATCAGTATTATCAATTGGCCAATCCGGAATTAGGAATCAAGGAAGGCTATGTTGAATCAGTAAGGCCTTTGGATGAAAAGAGAATCAAGGCACTTGAAGATGTCTTGAGTACTAAAGAGCTAAAGGTCGAATTAAAGCAAAGAATAAATGATAATCTCATTTCTGGCTTCCGCGTTGTCTTTGATGGAGAAATCATTGATGCATCCATGAAGGAAAAGGTCCGGAAGATGAATGAGATGCTATTAGGAAAGGATGGTAGTTTATGGAATTGAAGCCAAGTGAAATAAGTGCCCTGATCCGTGAACAGATAAGCCATTATAATGACCAAATCGATAATGATGATGTTGGTACTGTTGTCAAGGTAGGTGATGGCATTGCCATTGTCCAAGGATTATCCAAAGCCATGTCATCAGAACTCTTGCTATTCCCTGGAGATGTCTATGGCATGGTATTGAATCTTGAAGAGGATTCTATTGGTGCAGTCTTGATGGGTTCGGATACCAATATCAAGGAAGGGGATGAAGTCAAGAGAACAGGGCGGATTGTTGAAGTTCCGGTTGGTGATGAAATGCTCGGCCGTGTTGTCAATTCCCTTGGTCAGGCTATTGATGGTGGTCCTGCTATCAATGCAAAGAAGACAAGGCCACTTGAACGTGTAGCTCCTGGTGTTATGACCAGAAAGTCTGTCCATCAGCCTTTGATGACAGGTCTAAAGGCTATTGACTCCATGATTCCAATCGGCAAGGGCCAGCGTGAGCTGATCATCGGTGACCGCCAGACTGGCAAGACTGCCATTGCAATCGATACAATTTTGAATCAGGCCGACAAGAATGTTCTTTGCATTTATGTTGCTATTGGCCAGAAAGCATCAACAGTTGCTCAGATTGTTGAAAAGCTCCGCCAACATGATGCAATGAAATATACGACAGTTGTAGTTGCGACTGCATCCGAACTTTCGCCTTTGCAATATATTGCACCATATGCTGGCTGTGCAATCGGTGAAGAATGGATGGAGCAGGGCAAGGACGTCCTTATTGTCTACGATGATCTAAGCAAGCATGCCGTAGCTTATCGTACTATGTCCTTGTTGCTACGTCGTCCTCCAGGAAGAGAAGCTTATCCAGGTGATGTCTTCTACTTGCACTCCAGGCTTCTGGAAAGAGCTGCCAAGCTGAATGATGAATTGGGTGGCGGTTCAATGACAGCACTTCCGATCATTGAAACCCAGGCTGGCGATATTTCCGCCTATATACCAACTAATGTCATTTCCATTACAGATGGCCAGATCTTCTTACAGACAGAACTGTTCAATTCCGGTATGCGTCCAGCTGTTGATACAGGCCTTTCCGTCTCTCGTGTTGGTGGTTCAGCTCAGACCAAAGCTATTAAATCTGTTGCTGCTTCCATGAAACTTGAATTAGCCCAATATGCTGAACTGCTATCTTTTGCCCAGTTCGGATCAGATCTTGATACAGCTACTAAGTCAACAATTGAACATGGCGCAAGACTTCAGGAACTGCTTAAGCAGGCCCAGTATTCGCCAATGACTATGCCTCAGCAGTATCTGTCACTATTTGCGGCCAAATTCGGCTTCCTTAAGACTATTCCTGTTGAAGAAGTATCTAAGTTTGAAAACTTCATGCACAAATATTTTGCCAATAATCATGCATCCTTTATTGCTGAAATAGCAGAAAAGGAAGCTGTCAGTGATGAATTGAAAACCTCTATTATGGATGCAATGGCGGCTTGTGTAGAAGAATTCAAGCAAAGCTATGGTGAATAATCATGGCACAGAACAAAGCTGCTTTGAAGAGCCGTATTAAGGCTATTAATACGACTAAGAAAATTACTGGAGCCATGGAACTGATTTCCAGTGCAAAACTGCAGAAATTTCGCAATGCAGTTGATAAGAATCGGGAGTATTCCCAAAAGCTGACAGCAGCAGCTGCAGATGTTCTTGCAAGTGAATTGAATTTTGAGCATCTTTATCTCAAAAACAATAGTGAGGCCAAAAAAGCCTATGTCTACTTTGGCTCTGATATGGGCCTATGTGGAGGCTATAACAATAACCTGACTAAATTTGCTAAGACAATTGTCAGTGCGGATGACTGTCTCTATTGCATAGGCACTAATCAGTACTCAACGCTTAAGAGAATGGGATTTAATGTCATTAATGATGAATGCAGTTCAGATGATCTTGACTTCCTGTCATTAAAGAAGATTGCTGATCAGCTGATTGATCGTTATGCCAAAGGGGAAATCTCTTCGATTTCTCTGATTTATACAAGATTTATCAATAATGTCACCTTTGAACCTCATGTTATCAAGGTTCTGCCTGCAGACCATCTGGAAGCTTCGACGCCAAAAGACATCTATTTGGAACCAAAGCCAACAGAAGTCATTGACTATCTGATTCCCATGCTGGTTCGTAATGACATTTATGGCAAATGGCTTGAATCCAAGGCATCAGAACAAGGTTCAAGACGCTTTGCGATGGAAAATGCAACTGACAATGCCAATGATTTGGTTGATAAGCTTACACTTGCATATAATCAAGCTAGACAAGCAGCTATCACTCAGGAGATTACTGAAATCGTGGGTGGAGCTGATGCCTTATAAGGAGGTTGTTTATGACTTTTAATGGAAAGGTCGTACAGGTCATTGGACCTGTTGTAGATATCAGATTTGAAAAAGGGCATTTGCCTAAGCTCTATAATGCCATTGAAATCAAGCAGGGCGATAAGAGGCTTGTTGTTGAAGTGGCCCAGCATCTAGGTGATGATATCGTCAGGTGCATTTCCATGGGTTCAACTGATGGCCTTGTCAGAGGCATGGAAGCCATTGATACAGGAAATGCCATCATGGTTCCGGTTGGCGATGAGGTTCTTGGACGCATGTTCAATGTTCTTGGTGAAGAAATAGATGGTTTAGGACCAGTGAATGCTACTAGAAGGATGCCAATCCATCGTCAGGCTCCAACTTTTGCCCAGCAGCAGACTTCTGCAGAAATACTTGAAACTGGCATCAAGGTCATTGACCTCCTATGCCCATATGCCAAGGGCGGTAAGATTGGTCTGTTTGGTGGTGCTGGTGTAGGCAAAACAGTCCTGATGCAGGAACTGATTCATAATATTGCCAAGGAACATGGTGGCAAATCGGTTGTTGCCGGTGTAGGTGAAAGAACAAGAGAAGGCAATGACATGTATTTTGAAATGAAGGAATCGGGTGTTCTTGATAAAACAGTCCTTGTTTATGGTCAAATGAATGAATCACCTGGTGCCAGAATGCGTGTAGCTCTATCAGGCCTTACAATGGCAGAATATTTCCGTGATGTAGAAAAGCAGGATGTCCTGATCTTCATTGATAACATCTTCCGTTTCACCCAGGCTGGTTCAGAAGTTTCAGCACTACTGGGAAGAATGCCATCGGCCGTTGGCTATCAGCCGACTTTGGCAACGGAAATGGGTCAGCTTCAGGAAAGAATTACTTCAACATCTGATGGTTCCATCACATCTGTCCAGGCTATCTATGTGCCAGCTGATGACTTGACCGATCCTGCTCCAGCTACAACTTTCAGCCATCTTGATGCCAAAACTGTCCTTGATCGTTCAATTGCGGCTTTAGGCATTTACCCTGCTGTAGATCCGCTTGATTCTTCAAGCAGGATTCTTGATCCACTTGTTGTTGGTGAAGAACATTACCAGGTTGCTCGTGGTGTTCAGGAATTGCTTCAGCGTTATAAGGAACTGCAGGATATCATTGCAATCCTGGGTATGGATGAACTATCAGAAGAAGACAAGACAATTGTCGCTAGAGCTCGACGTGCCCGTAACTTCCTGTCCCAGCCTTTTAATGTTGCTGAACAGTTCTCTGGATTAAAGGGTGTTTATGTACCTTTGAAGGAAACGGTCCGTTCATTCAGAGCGTTGCTTGATGGCAAATATGATGATCTGCCAGAACAGGCCTTCATGTCCGTTGGAACAATTGAAGATGCTGTTGAAAAGGCCAAGAAGCTAGCCGATGATTAAGTGTACTGTCATTACTCCTGATGGAGTCCATTATGAATTGACAACTTCAATTATCAATGTCGGTTCTACTGATGGTCAAAGAGGCATTCTGCCTAATCATATGCCTCTTGTACTCATGCTTGATATCTCTCGAATGACGACTGTGGAGAATGGTGTACGCAAGCACTATGCTATTGGTGGTGGAATGCTATACTTGAAGAACAATGAAGCTACCATTCTTGTTGATACCTTTGAGACCAAGGAACAGATTGACGAGAAGCGTGCACTGGAAGCCAAGGAGCGGGCTGAAGGAAGACTTTCGAAAAAGAAGGATCCCGATATTGATTACAAAAGAGCTGAGGTTGCCCTTAAGAAGGCAATTAATCGTCTTAATGTCAAATACTATAGTGATTAGCAGGTTCTATCCTGCTAATTTGCTTATATAAGCATCAATAAAGTATAATAGAAATATTGGAGGTTATTGCTATGCCGATTAACAAAACAACTGGTTATGGTCAGATCAGAATATCTGATAATGCCATTGCTTCTATTGCTGGAAGTGCAGTTATTGAATGTTATGGTGTTGTAGGTGTTACACCAAAGAATCCCATCAAAGATGGTTTCAATGATTTGTTAAAAAAGGAAAACTACTCTAAGGGAGTTATTGTTAGAAATAAGAATGGAATATTGGATATTGATCTCTTTATCATTGTCTGCTATGGTGTCAAGATCTCTGAAGTAGTCAATGAAGCTCAGAAAAGAGTCAAATACAATCTGGAAAAGACTTTGAATATGGACATCAATTCTGTCAATGTCTATGTTGAAGGCATTAAGGTGGTTGACTGATGGAAAATCTGACGATTAAACAGTTTAAGGCAATGCTTAAAAGCGGAGCTGCTAACCTAGCTAACCACCAGAAGGAAGTTGATGCTCTTAATGTCTTCCCGGTTCCTGATGGTGATACAGGAACCAATATGTCCATGACTTTCACTGCTGGCTACAAGGAAGCTGATAGATGCTATTCAGAAGCCATCTGTGATGTTGCCAAAGCCTTATCAAAAGGATTATTGATGGGGGCCAGAGGCAACTCCGGGGTCATCACTTCTCAAATCTTCCGTGGTTTCTTCATGTATATTGATGGAAGAGAAGAAATTACCCCTAAGGAAATGGCTGAAGCATTTGAAAACGGTGCAAGAGTCGCATATAAGGCCATTATGAAACCTGTTGAAGGTACAATTCTGACTGTTATTCGCGAAGCATCCTGGTATGCCAACCATGATATGGAGTCTCATCCTGAATATGACTTTGTCCAATATATGGAAATGCTTGTTCGTTTTGCGAAGGAGTCGGTCGATCGCACACCAGAACTATTGCCAGTCTTAAAGGAAGTTGGTGTTGTTGATTCAGGTGGAACAGGGCTTTTATATATCCTTGAAGGTTTCCTTTCAGCCCTTAAGGGTGAAGAAATTGAATTCTCTGCTGGCAACAACGATAATGATAATAGTGTTCTTGCTCTTGATGTTGATAATGAGGAATTTGGCTATTGTACAGAGTTCATTGTTCGATTAAATGAGAATTCCATCAAATCTTTCAATGAAGACCATTTCCGGGCAAAGATGGCTGAACTAGGAGAGTCATTGGTCGTTGTCAGGGATGATGATCTTGTCAAGGTCCATGTTCATACTTTGACGCCTGGTGATGCCCTTAATACTGCCCAGAGATATGGTGAATTCATCAAACTCAAGATAGAAAACATGTCTGAACAGCATTCTTCCATTATGGCAAGCAATAAGGAAACTCCAAAGGAAAGAAAGAAATTTGGCATTATTACTGTTGCCATGGGTTCTGGCCTAACTTCACTGTTCAAGGAGTTTGGAGCTGATATTGTCATTAGTGGCGGTCAGACCATGAATCCTTCCACTGAAGACTTTGTGGCAAAAATCAAGGAACTTGAACACTGTGACCATATCTTCATCTTCCCTAATAATGGCAATATCATTCTTGCGGCCAACCAGGCCAAGGATATCCTCAGTGATGTTGATGTCACAGTTATTGAAACACGTTCAATTCCTGAAGGCTTAAGCGCTATTAGCATGTTCAATCATGAAGATGACAAGGAAGATGCTATTGACAACTGCAAGGAAATTATCGCCAATGTCTTCTCATCCTCAGTGACTTATGCCATTAAGGATACTTCGTTTGATGGCATTGAAGTCAAGAAGGGTGATTATATTGCCATGGCAGGCAAGTCTATTATTGCTTCTGATGAAAATAGGCTGAATGCCATCAAAAAACTTCTCGACAAGCTGATGGAAAATGAAGAAGCTGAACTTTTGACACTAATTGCCGGTGAAGACAGCAATGAAGAAGAAGTTGAAGAACTTGTCGCCTATGTCGAAAACAATTCGGATCTTGAAGTAACGGTAGTCAAAGGTGATCAGCCTGTCTACTGCTATTTGCTGGGACTTGAATAGCTTATTGTGGAAGCATCCAAAAGGATGCTTCCATTTTGTTGTATAATCATGTTATGAGCAAAGAAAGAATTGAAGAATTAAGAAGACTTCTGAAAGAAGCCAGTTACCAATACTATGTCTTAGATAATCCCAGCATGCTGGATAGTGAATATGACATGCTTTTCAGGGAGCTTGAAGTACTTGAAGAACAGCATCCAGAATATGATGATCCTTCATCACCTACCAAAAGAGTTGGTTATGAAGTTGTTTCAGCCTTTGAAAAGGTCACTCATGAAAAACCGATGCTGTCCCTTGGTGATGTCTTTGATTATGAAGAACTAAGGCAATGGTCCAAGAAGATCACTGATCAGTATCCTGATATCGAATATTCGGCAGAATATAAGATTGATGGCTTGGCCATGTCTTTGATCTATCAAGACGGCTATTTGCAAAGAGCTGTCACTAGAGGCGATGGCATAGTAGGTGAAGATGTCACTTCCAATGTTAAAACCATCAGATCCATTCCTTTATCCATTCCCTATAAGCAAAGATATGAGATCCGTGGTGAAGTCTATATGCCAAAAAGTGCTTTCATCAAGGTCAATAAGGAAAGAATCGCTAGAGGCGAAGAGGAATTTGCCAATCCACGAAATGCTGCAGCTGGTTCAATTCGCCAGCTCGATTCGAGAATAGCTGCCAGCAGAGGTCTTGATGGTTTTTGGTATCATGTTCCTGATGATGTCAATGCCAGTGACCATTTATCCTCTTTGTCCTATGCCAAGCAGCTTGGCTTTAAAGTAAATCCTAATAATCGCTTATGTCACTCCATCGATGAAGTCATTGACTTTATTGAGGATACGGCTGCCAAGAGAAATGAACTGCCTTATGAAATTGACGGTATTGTAATAAAAGTAAACAGCTATTCACTTCAGAAAGCCTTAGGTTTTACTTCAAGAATACCCAAGTGGGCAATCGCCTATAAGTTCAGGGCTGAAGAAGCTAGAACTGTTGTCAAGGATATTTTCATTACAGTTGGCAGAACTGGAAAGTGCACACCTAATGCTCATTTTGAACCGGTAAAGGTTGCCGGTTCAACTATCAGCTATGCTATTTTGCATAATGAGGATTTTATCAAGGAAAAGGATGTCCGAATTGGCGATACCATCATAGTCCATAAGGCAGGGGATATCATCCCGGAAGTTGTAAGGGTCCTTAAAGAGAATCGGACTGGTAAGGAAATTCCTTATGTCTTCCCTGATACTTGTCCAGATTGTGGTGGCAAGATCTACCGTTTGCAAGGCGAAGCAGCCCATTATTGCGTTAATTCTGATTGTCCAGCCAAAGTCATTACTGGTATTTCCCATTTTGCATCAAGAGATGCCATGAATATCGATGGATTGGGGGAAAAGAAGGTTGAAGCTTTCTATAAGGCTGGTATTCTGACAAGCTTTGAAGATATTTATAAACTGCACAACCGCCATGATGAGATTTTATCCCTTGAGAAATTTGGTGAGAAATCATATCAAAATCTGATTGATGCTATTGAAAACAGCAAGAAGAACTCTCTTGAAAAGCTGTTATTTGGTCTAGGCATCCGTCAGGTTGGCGAAAAAGCAGCCAAGATTCTGGCCAAGCGTTTCAAGACCATGGACAATCTGATTAATGCCAGTGTTAAAGACTTATCGGATATCAAGGATATTGGCGAGATTACAGCTATTGGCATTGTTGATTTCTTCAAATCAGAAAGCAATCGCAATATGATCGACATTCTGAAGCTATTTGGTGTCAATATGGAATATATTGATACAGCTTCAAACAGGATTACACCATTCATGGATAAAACAGTTGTTTTGACAGGGGCTTTGACCATATACACCAGAGATGAAGCAACAGCTATTCTGGAGAATCTTGGTGCCCATGTTTCAACATCGGTTTCCAAGAAAACCGATTATGTAATCTATGGCGAAAAAGCTGGTTCCAAGCTTAAGAAAGCTAATGAACTGGGCATTGCGACACTTACTGAAGAAGAATTCAGGAATATGCTATAATAAGAGGGCATTTCTTAATCATTCTTAATATCATTATTGGAAATGCCTATGTTAAGATATTTTTGGTGATACTATGAAAAAACAACAGACTAAAGAAAAGAAAAAGATGTCAAAAGGGACTATAGCCCTGATTGTTGGCATCATCATTATTCTGATTCCTTGTTCAGTTTTTGGCTATATTCTGATCAGTGCTTCCATCAAAAACCATGAACCTGTCATTGGCAATCGTTATGAGAGTGATCTTGATCCTGCCATTACTGATGAAAACATCTCAGCAATCCAATCTGCTGTCTCTTCTCTTGATAAGGTTGAAAACTGTACTGTCGAACTGACTACTTCCCAATTGAGAGTCAATGTTGACTGCAATAATGACATTACAGATGAGGATGCTCAACTTCTAGTTGATGTTGTCTATCAAACTGTAGCAGAGAAACTGCCTGTTTCAACCTATTTCACAAGCAGCTCATCAATGAAGATGTATGACTTGGCTATCAATGTTTACAACGAAATCGGCTCAGAAAACTTCATCTATTACCTTCTGACCAAGAATTCAAATATGGCTGAGCCTTCAGTCCAGCTCGTATCTGAAGCCAAAAATGAGAGCATTGCCAAAGAGCTGCGTGGTGAAACAAGTGACCAGGGCGAAACTGGTTTGCAAAATACCGGAGATATTCCTGAGGAATAGCATAAAGCTTCAGATATCTGAAGCTTTTATATTAATTTATGAAGAATGATATTGTAAGAGCAAAATGTGTTGATATGAGTGTTGATGGACAAGGCATCTGCAAAGCAGATGGACTTGTCATTTTTGTGAAGGGAATAATTGTTGATGAGATAGCTGATGTCAAGATCATATCCGAGAAGAAGAATCTCTGTTATGGCATTATTGATAAGCTGATTGAAAAGAGTCCTTATCGCCGGGAATCCGAATGTCGCATTTCCTATAAATGCGGAGGCTGTGATTGGCGCTATATTGACTATGATTACCAATTGGTACTCAAGAAGAAGACTTTGGATAATACTTTCAGGGGACTTGATGTCAAAGTTTCGGATGTAGTCAAATGTGCTGATCCTTTCCATTATCGCAACAAGGTACAGGTACCATTTAGGAATCATCTTCTTGGCTTTTATCGTAAATACTCCAATGATATTGTTGAATTTGATGATTGTTACATCGAATCAAAGGAAGCTAATGATATCATTCTGGATTTAAGAAAACTGCTTGTTGACAAGAAGATTGATGGCTATTTCCGTCACATTCTGATCAAGCATGCTTTTGGCAGTAATGAAATCATGCTTGGCTTTATTGTCAGGGATCTTGCTGTTCCTCATATTGAAGAAATAACAGATTGTCTAGTTAAGAAATATCCAAATATCAAGTCAATCATCCTTAATCTCAACACCCGTGATGATAATGTCATTCTTGGGAATGATGAGAAGGTTATTTACGGGAAAGACTATATCATGGATATCTATGATGGCATCAAGGCAAAGATTTCCCTGAAGTCCTTCTATCAGGTCAATCATGAGATGATGGTCAAGCTTTATAGCAAGATCAAAGACTTGGCAAATATCAATGAAGATGATGAAGTCCTTGATCTCTATTGTGGCATTGGCACTATAGGCATGTTCCTGTGTCGCTATTGCAAGCATGTCACAGGTGTTGAAATTGTTGAATCAGCAATTATTAATGCTAAGGAAAATGCTAAGATCAATGGCTTTTCAAATATTGACTTCGTTTTAGGTGATGCTTCAAAGAATATGAGTGAATACCTGAGAAACAAGGATGTTGTCGTTGTTGATCCTCCACGCAAAGGCCTTGGCAGCAAGCTGGTTAATGAATTGCTTGCTTCTGATGTCAAAAAGATTGTTTATGTTTCCTGCAATCCGGCTACCCTGGCTAGGGATCTTGATTTGCTTAAGGAAAAGTATTCCTTTGACACCATTTATCCTTATGATATGTTTCCTTATACAACCCATGTAGAATCAGTTTGCCTTCTAACTAAAGTGAAAACTCGAGACAAATCGACAAGATAGTAAGGATATAACTACATAAAGAGAAGGTGGGTTACAGTATGAATATGATAGTAACATTTTTCAGGAAGAATAACAGGCAACTGTTATCCTATTGTAGATTGCATACAGCGAGAAGAGGATACTTTCATTGATTTTAAGAACCTTAATATTCATAGTTGTGACAATTGTGGTTATGAATGCTTTGATGGTAATGCTAATATAGGGATGAATATATAATCTTTATGAAATTTAAATAATTATGACAAGGTTATATTAGTTGTTCCAATGTATTGTGGTAATCCTTCGTCACTCTATTTCATTTACAAATGAAAGATTTTGTATCTTCAGTCGCTCACTCATCAGCGTACAATTCAGCACAGGTCGCTGACTGTACAAAATGCTTCTTTACAAAGCACTCGGTTAATTGATATTTCTTTTTTCATTAATGATTCGATTAGCCATCATCATTCCATAAACTCAAGAGTCTAAACCCAATGCATTGAGAAATCGAGTGCTGATAGTTGGTGTATCAAATTTTTAATGTGATGTACCTTATTGAATTCATCCAAACTGTTATTCCCATTTTTTGTTAGATATCTAACTTATCGATTTCCATCTCTTCCAAGGATCATCGATTGTCTAGAAAATCCTTTTCTTTATGCTTTGAAGATATTACCAAAGCATATAATCTATAAAATAATATTGTAATAATAACAAATATGCTATAATAATTATGTTTTTAGACAAAGTATCTAGGGGTATGCGAGACAAACATAGATCCTGAAATAAATGATGAAGTTTGCTGTTTGCAATCATTTGCAGAAGGACGCTATATAGCGTTTTTATTTTGAAAAGATATTATATTGCATATTGGATGGGGGAATAATATGAAAAAACTGATTTGCTTATTGCTGGTATTGCTAATGACATCAGCTATTCTTAGTGGATGTTCAAATCAAAATACTGTTGATTCTTCAGCTGACAATGAGAAGGAGAAGGTTGTTGTTGCCTGCTGGGGCAATCAGATGCTTGATTCCTATGCTGAATATCTTTGCAATCTCTTTCCTGATGTTGAATTTGAATTCGTTTTAGCTGCAAATTCAACAGACTATTATCGGTTCCGTCAGGACCATGATGATATGCCTGACATTTTGACTGTTAGACGTTTTGCACTGAAGGATGCTGTCCTATTGAAAGATTATCTATATGATCTTAGCAATACCGAGCTCGCTAATACCTATTACGGTTCCTATATTGACAGCTATACTTATGATGATGGTTCGGTAAACTGGCTGCCAACTTGTGCTGAAGTTGATGGCATCATTATCAATAAGACACTATTTGATGAATACAATGTTTCAGTTCCAACAGATTATGCCAGTTTTGTTGAAGCCTGCGAGGCTTTTGAGTCTGTGGGCATTCGTAGCTTTGTTTCTGATTTTTCGGCTGATTATACGTGCATGGAAGTGTTACAGGGCGCATCAATCCCTCTTCTGCAGAGTATTGAAGGCCGTAAATGGCGTCAGCAATATGAAAGCGGCCTGACTAATCAACTATCGGAAGAAGTTTGGCTTCAGGTTTTTGATAACTTCTTTGCTTTTGTGAAAAATACAGGTCTAGGTGCTGAAGATGCAACATATCCAAATCGAACGCCAAAGGAAATGTTTACAAATGGTGAAGCTGCAATGTATCGTGGAACAGGTGCTGATGTCATTTCCTTCAAGGGTCGTGGTGATGATGAAGTATTGTTGTTGCCTTATTTTGGTGAATCTGAACAGGATAATTGGTATTTGACATATCCAACATTTCAGATTGCTGCCTCAAGCAAAGGAATGGATGATCCTGAACGGGAAGAGCTGATTCTTTCGATTATGACTGCAATGGTCAATCAGCAGGGACAGGATCATATTTCCTATGGCAAAAACATGGTTCCATACAAGAAAGATGTTACTTTGGAATTGATGCCGGAAATGGATAACCTAAAGCCTTATCTAAAAGATAACAAGTTGTTCATTCGACTGGCTTCAAACGAAATGTTCAGAATCTCAAAAGATGTTGTCCAGATGATACTAAACAAAGAGCTTGATACAGCAAAAGAAGCTCTTGACAAGTTCAATGAAGAATTATCTGGAACTGAACCAGGAACAGAAATTGTTGCCCATATCGATACTGCTTTAAGCAATAGTTTCACAGATGAATATGGCAATCAGGCTGCTTCTGCTATCGCCAATACCATAAGAGCTATTTCCGGTGTCGACATGGTCTTCGTGCAATCATGCTATGTTGCTAGTGATATTTACAGTGGTGACTATTCAGCCAATGATCTGGCTTATCTCGGAAAGAATGATGGTGGCTGGCCTGGCCTCATGCATCTGACTGGCGAACAGATCTATAAACTTGTTGAAACTACTTTGTCGTTACGTGGCAATCGAGGAGAAGTGTGCAATGACTCTACATTATATGTCTCCAGTGGTTTTGCGATGGAAATTACAAGGGCAGACAATGGCTATGCACTTAATTCCTTGACCATTGATGGCAAGGATCTTGATAGGGAAAAAACCTACTCATTTCTGATTTATGGTGATCGTGACTGGTATATGAGCAAAATCATGGAAGAAATTGAAGTAAAGGAAATAGACAATTCTGGTCTGAAGATCGAAGGCTATTTGAATCAGCGCCTTGTTGTTGAAGGGGGACAGCTAGAAGCTCCGACTGACTATATCACCATCCATTAGGACATTTCGGAAAGTATAGAGGACTGCATGCAGGAGAATAACAAAACAAACAATTATCTAGTTCCTATCGCCCTAGCCGCAACACTTGTAGTGCTGTTGGTTTTTGGCATCTTCTACATGCGTAATTCACTTTTGAAAATGACAGCTGAAGAAAGATCCAATCAGCTAGAGGAAATGGTTATCCAGATCAATACCAACTTGACTAATGGTCTTCAGACCCATTGGAATCTAGTTGAGGGAATTGACCAAGCTATGAGTGGAAAGCATTATGCAGATAAGAATGAAGTATGTGCTAATATCGCCCTAATGGAAGATTTTTTCTGCACAGATCTTTATGGAAGCCATGTAATGTTGCTGGATAATCAGGGAATTGGCTATCTAAGTTCAGGTTCAGTTGGAATCTGGAATGATGTCAATCATTTGATTGATGGAAATGAAAAGCATACCTTTGTCTCAGAAACGGATAATATCAATGGTTCCCATCTCATCTTTTCCAAGGAACTATCTGAACCAATCACTATCGATGACAATAACAGTTTTAATCACGTAGTCCTTTTAAAGGATATCAAGACAGTAAAACAATATTACACAACAACAACTTATGAAGGAAAAGCATCCACTTATTTTATCAGGAACAATGGTATTCTTGCCTATTATGATTCTGAAGTCGAGGATGTCATTGCCTCCAGGAATATCTTTAAGGCCTTAGCAGAAGTTGAATATATCCAGAATGAAAGCTTTTCTGACATCAAGGAAGAACTTGCTGAAGATGGTATTGCGACAGCAGACATCAGAATATCTGGTAGCGAATATTTCTATTGTTTAGCTTCGCTTCAAGGCTATGACATGTATTTGATGCTTCTGGTACCCGCAAAGTCTGTAGCTGTCAGCACAATGAATATGATGAATAGTACCGTCAGAACCGAAACGGTCTTTGGGTCCATTCTAATGCTGATGACTTTTCTGGTATTCTATGGTTTTGTCAAAGTTCAAAGAAGCAGCCAATTGGTCAAACTTGAACAGGAAACCAATAAGGAACTTAATCGTCTGCGCAATATTGCGGAATCGGCTAATGCTGCTAAGAGCACTTTTCTAAACAACATGTCTCATGATATCCGTACGCCTATGAATGCCATAATTGGCTTCACAAACATTGCTTTAAAAAACAATCCAAGTCCGGAAATCAAAAACTGTCTTGAAAAGATTTCTGATAGCTCTGATCATCTGCTGGCCCTTATTAATGACGTACTTGATATCAGCCGGATTGAAAGTGGGAAGATACATTTTGCACCAGTTGTCGTTGAACTATCAGAGATAACTGCAGCAGTTCTTTCAATAATGGACGGTTATCTTTCAAACCGTGAGTTAAGATTTGAATACAATATTGAAAAGCCAATTGTTCCATTTGTCATGACTGATGCCGTAAGAATCAGAGAGGTATTAGTCAACATTCTTGGCAATGCTGTCAAATTTACTCCTGATGGTGGAACTATCCATTTTGATACCAAATATCAAATAAAGGATGCAAATACAATAGTTGTCCATTATTTCATTTCAGATACCGGCATTGGCATGTCGGAAGAATTCCTCAGCCATATCTTTGATGAATTTTCCCAAGAAGATCATGGTGCAAGAACCCAATATAAAGGTACTGGTCTAGGCATGACTATTTCCAAGCAATATATTGATATGATGAATGGTACCATTTCCGTTGCCAGCAAGAAAAATGAAGGTTCAAGCTTTTTAGTTGAAATACCAATGACTATCGCAGATGGAACAGCTATTGCTAAACAAGAAAACAATTCTGCCTATTGCGATTTGAATGGTACTGGAATTCTTTTGGTAGAAGATAATGATCTGAATGCAGAAATCGCTATTGTTCAGCTAGAGGAATATGGTTTTGACATTACAAGAGCAAGCGATGGAAAGGAAGCAGTTGAAATCTTCAATTCAAAGCCAGAGGGAAGCTTTGATATCATTCTGATGGATGTCATGATGCCAAAAATGAATGGTTATGAAGCAACAAAAGCTATTCGAAACCTGCAAAATCGTCCTGATGCCGCACAAATTCCAATAATCGCTATGACCGCTAACGCTTTTGCCGAGGATGTTCAGGCATCTTTGGATGCAGGCATGAATGGACACTTATCAAAGCCAATTGTCATCAACGAAGTAATTAAGGCTATTGAAAGAAACATTCACTAAAGCAAGCATTGCTTGCTTTTTTATTTGATTGCTTATGTTCTATACTGGAAATATCATATTGTTGAGGTGAAATTATGAACAACAAGACAACTACATCAGTCGTTAAGAATGGGATTACTTTTGGAAGTGCTTTGGCAATGGTCATATCCTATGCCAATTGGCATTCAGTCTTGTGGGCAATCTTTCATGGCTTGCTTGGTTGGGTCTATGTCATCTATTATTTGATTGTTTATTGATATGGTAAAGGATTATCTAAAAGAGTATCGTTATTCAGATGGTGAACTGCAAAGAGTTCATGTCTTTTTGTGTGAAAGCTTTAATGATCTTTTATTTGGCAATACATCTGAAGATTCTGCTTCATTTAGGACCATCTGCGATATCTATGACAATTATCTGATCAAAGCAGCTCCTTATATCTTCAAACGATATCTCCTTTTTCATTTGCCAAATAGCAATTATTTGCAAAGGCTTGGGATTCAAAGGCTCTTTCAGACACATATCAGAATCAAAGCTAATGGCACCGTTGTCATCAAAGATGATAGAGCTGCCGAAATCTATGATGAGCTAAATAGGAAAGGTCTTGTTCATATTTCAAAAGGCTATCTTCCTGGTACTAAAATCATTTCCGTTGGCAATTTTGGCTATTTGAGCAAAGCAGTCAATTGCAAGATGAAAGTCAACTCATCATTCTTCATCTTTGACCCTTTTGATTGTGCAAGCGAATATGATGAAGTTGGAACACCTTTTGGACTAATGATAAAAAATGGAACAGTCATCAATCCGCCACTATTCAATCGTGAAGCCTTGCTGGTAAGAGGAAACACGAGCTCTATCAGGAATATTGATCTAAGTGCTGTAGATATTTCAATTAAAGGGCACAAGCCCATTATGATCTACAGCCGGCCTTCATATGCCAAGACAGCTGCTCATGAAGGCTATGATGTGATTGTAGTCAAGAATATGGTAGTTGATATCAAAAGGGGCGGCAAAAGCATAGTACCGGCATCGGGTTTTGTTCTTAGCTATCGTGATCTTGATGATATCAGAATAGGTGATCACGTTGAATATCGTGGCTTTGAAGATGTGGATTTTGCTATTCAGGTTGGAAATAGTGCAATCATAGGCGGAAAGATAAGCGAACACTTCATTTCATCCTTTTATAACATCCGTAAGCCCTTTATGATTGCTTACCCGCCAAGCCTCTATCCTTTGGGATATGAAAAGGATCGTGCAGCTAGAGTTGCATTGGGTACAGATTCCGCCAATCGTCCTCATGTCATTCTTTTTGAAGGCGCTAGCAAGCTTGGCCATCAAAAGGGCAAGGAGAGCTGTGGTGCTTCACTTTTGGAAGTTGGAAAAATCTGCCAAGATCTTGGCTTGGTTAATGCTGTAAATCTTGATGGTGGGGGATCAGCTGCCCTTTATATTGATGATCAAAGGTCCTTGCGAATAGCTGATCGAAAAATAATTGATGGAAGTGAGGCCGAGCGCCCGATTCCTTCCTATATCTATCATCTTTAGTAGCATTTTTGTTTTATTAATCCCTTGTATTGAGAGCAAAAACTAGTAGAATAGAATTATGTTTTTGTGAGGTAAGTATGAAGATTCTTGAAGACAAGATAAGAGCTGAAGGTGTTGTCCTACCTGGCGATATCCTGAAAGTTGACAACTTTCTAAATCATCAGATTGATACTAGCTTTGTTCGCTTGATTGCATCAGAATTTGGCCGTATTTTCTATGGTACAGGCATTAACAAGATCATGACTGTTGAAGCATCCGGCATTGCCATTGCTTATGCTACATCCCAATACTTCAACGATGCACCTGTTGTCTATGCCAAAAAGGGTGCTGTTTCCACGATGTCCAAGGATGTCTATTCAGCTGATGTTCATTCCTATACTCATAACAATGACTATAAGTTAAATGTAGCAAAAAAGTTTTTGTCCAAGAATGACAGGATTCTGATTATTGATGATTTCCTGGCGACAGGTGAAGCCTTGAATGGCTTGACCCAGATTGTTGAAGAATCCGGAGCAACTATTGTTGGTTGCGGTGTTGTTGTTGAGAAGGCTTACCAGAATGGTGGAAAACTCATTCGTGATAAAGGTTATCAGGTTGTTTCCTTAGCTCGTGTCACAGCTATGAGTGATGATGGTCAGATTGAATTTGAAGATTAGGTAATGACATCTTATGATGTATTACATAAAGGAGAGGAAAATGAAAAAACTATTACTTGCTCTTATTTCAATGCTTCTTTGCCTTAGCCTTGTAGCATGTTCATCAAATGATGACAATGTTACTGATGGCGAAAATGACAAGACAGTCTATAAAGTAGGCATGGTCTGCATTGGTGATGACAACGCTGCTTATGACAGAAACTTCTATATGGCTGCTGATGAAGCTAAGAAGATCCTGGCTGAAAAAGGCATTGACATTGAATGGTCTTATACTTACAACCATCCAGCTGGTGATCCAGTTACAGATGATTGCATTGAACTTGCTGAAGATGGTGCAATTGCTGTTTTCTTAAATTCCTATGGTATGGAACCAGCAATGCTGAAGGTTGCCGCTGACTATCCAAATACTGTTTTTGCCGCTTTGACAAATGAAGGTTCCAAGTCTGATGATCTGGCTAATACTGTCAATGCTTTCCCATCTATCTATGAAGGTCGCTACCTAGCAGGCATTGTTGCTGGTGCAAAACTTCAGGATATGATTGATAATGGTGAAATCAGTGAAGATGAAGCAATTCTTGGTTATGTTGGTGCTTACACATATTCAGAAGTTGTTTCTGGTTATACTGCTTTCTATCTTGGTGCCAAGTCTGTTTGCCCATCAGCTAAAATGCTTGTTCAGTTCATTGGTTCCTGGGGTGATCCAGCAAAGGAAAATGATGCTGCTCAGGCATTGATTGACCAGCATGCTGTCATCGTTTCCCAGCATTCAGATTCAACTACTCCTGCTACTTGTGCACAACAGAATGGTGTCTACCATGTTGGTTACAATATTTCCATGAGCACACCTGAAATTGCACCTGAGGCTTCTCTGGTTTCTTCAAGAATTGACTGGACCAACTACTTTGTCTATGTCATTGAAACAATTGTCAATGGTGGAACTGTAGTTCAGGACTACATGGGCCATGGCTTAAAGGATGGCGATATTGTCCTTACTGAAATCAATGAAAAGCTTGTTCCAGCAAATACCAAGGATCTGGTCAATGCTGCATATGATGCTATTGTAAGTGGCACGCTTAATGTCTTTGATACTTCTGCATTTACTATTGGCGGCCAGGAACTCACTACTTCCCTTGTTGATATGAACTGTGATTTCGTTGGTGATGAAGGTTATGATGCTGTCTTTGATGGTTGCTATCACGAATCATATTTCAAGTCTGCTCCAGCTTTTGCTGAAAGAATTGATGGCATTACCTTGCTAAATGAAGCTTTCGAATAATCAATAATCAAAATCTAACATAAGCAAAAGAGGACATTAGTCCTCTTTTGCCCGTCATCTAGAAAGGGAGAATATGGAAACTGTTCATGCTGTTGAGTTTAGAGGCATTACCAAACGCTTTGGTGATGTTATAGCTAACAACAATGTAAATCTATATCTTGATCGTGGGGTTGTCATGTCGCTTTTGGGTGAAAATGGCTCAGGCAAGACAACATTGATGAATATGCTCTCAGGCATTTATTATCCTGATGAAGGGCAGATTCTCATTGATGGCAAACCAGTCACTATCAGATCACCTAAGGATGCCTATTCCTATGGCATTGGCATGATACATCAGCATTTTAAGCTTGTTGAAGTCTTTACTGCTGCTGAGAATATTGTTTTAGGTCTTGAAACTGAAGGAAGACTTGATCGCAAGCAAATCAATCGCAAAGTAAGTGAGATTGCGTCAAAATATGGTTTTGACATTGATCCAGCCAAAAAAATCCATGACATGTCGGTATCTGAGAAGCAGACTGTTGAGATTATCAAGGTCTTATATCGGGGTGCTGATATTCTGATTCTAGATGAACCTACAGCTGTTCTGACACCACAGGAAACCGCCAAGCTCTTTGATGTCATCAGGGCGATGAAAGCTGATGGCAAAGCCATCATCATCATTACCCACAAGCTCAATGAAGTCAAAGAGATTTCTGATGTTGTTGCTATTATGCGCAAAGGTGAACATATTGCTACTGCCCATACAAATAGTGTTAGTGAAACTGACATGACTGAAATGATGGTCGGCCGCAAGGTTGAACTTAGCATCAGAAGAGAAGAACCGGTCAATATCAAGCCACGTCTGACTGTCGCTAATCTGACATGTCGAAATTCCGAGGGTATCAAGAAGCTGAGCAATGTCGGTTTTGTTGCTTATGGAGGCGAAATACTAGGTGTAGCTGGCATTGCCGGTTCGGGCCAAAAAGAACTGCTTGAAGCCATTGCCGGCTTAAGAAGAATTGAGAGTGGATCAATTATCTATTCACCAGAAGGCAGAACTACGATGGATCTTGTTGGCATGTCACCAACTGATATCAAGGATGCCGGTGTTGCTTTGGCCTTTGTGCCAGAAGATCGATTGGGCATGGGCTTGGTTGGTTCCATGGGCATGACAGATAATATGCTATTGAGGAATTGGAATGCCAAGAAGGGCCTTGTCATTGATAAATCTGAATCGAAAAAGATGGCTGAATCCATCTTTACGGAACTTGAAGTTGTGGCACCATCAATAGACTATCCAGTCAGAAAACTATCTGGTGGCAATGTGCAAAAAGTATTGGTTGGCAGAGAAATAGCATCTTCACCATCGGTCTTCATGTCAGCTTATGCTGTAAGAGGTCTTGATATTAATACATCCTATATCATCTATGAATTGATGGCCAAGCAAAAAGATCGTGGCTGTGCTGTCATTTATGTTGGCGAAGATCTTGATGTTCTTCTGTCTTTATGCGATCGCATAATGGTTTTGTGCGATGGCAAGGTGAATGCTATTGTTGATGCCAGAGTTACTACAAAGGAAGAGATTGGCTTATTGATGACCAGTCATGATAAGAAGGAGAGTCAATAATGGAAAAGAAACCTTTTGTCAGAATTGCCAAACGTGAAAATGCCTCCTATCTGAGTGCGTGGCTGATTCGCCTGCTAGCATTCGTTTTGGCTCTTATTCTTGGTGGCATTGTCTTCATGTGTGCCGGCGCTAATCCAATTTCCGCCTATAAGACTATTATAGAAGGTTCCTTAGGCAAAGCTCATCGGATCAGGCAGACTGTCAAGGTAGCTATTCCGCTTCTTGGAACTGCTGTTGCCTTAGCGCCTTGCTTTCGAATGAAATACTGGAACTGTGGTGCCGAAGGTCAGATTACAATGGGTGCGGTTGGTGCCTCATTCTTTGCTATCTATTTTGGTGCCAAATGGCCATCTGTTTTGCTTTTGCCAATCATGGGTTTGGCGGGAATTGTCTTTGGGGCTTTATGGAGTCTCTTGCCTGCGATATTCAAGGCAAGGTGGGGTACAAATGAGACCTTATTTACCCTGATGCTTAACTATATTGCCATTGGTATTGTGGCTTGGCTGCAAGGCGGTCCTTGGGAAGGCATGCCTGGTTCTCAGATTATTCCTACATTTAAGGAAAGCGCAGTTCTTCCAAGTGTCCTTGGTGTTCATTGCGGATGGATTATGGTTCTGATCCTGATGTTTTTCATGTATTTCTATCTGAATTTCACCAAGCATGGCTATGAAGTTGCTGTTCTTGGTGAATCGGAAAATACTGCTCGTTATGCTGGTATGAAAGTTCGAACCATTATTCTGAGAACTGCTTTATTGTCTGGTGCTATCTCTGGCCTAGTTGGTTTTATGGTCTGTTCAGGTACTGATCAGACCTTGTTCGCCAATGTTGCTAATGGTGTTGGCTTTACAGCTATCACCATCGCCTGGCTTTCACAGCTTAATCCATTTGCCATGCTGATAATATCAATGATGCTGGCAATCTTGTCCAAAGGCTCATCAGCTTTGCAATCATCCTTATCTGTACCTGCATCTGTTTCCGGTATCATGACAGGCATTCTTCTGATGACGCTGCTAGGTTGCGAGTTCTTCATCAATTATCGTTTGATCTTCAATTTTAAAAAGGAGGTCTTATAATGGGTTTCAATTTCATTGGTCTTATCAAGGCTGCTGTAGCAAATGGCACTCCGCTTTTGTTTGGCACTTCTGGTGAAATACTTACTCAGAAATCAGGAAATATGAATCTGGGTGTTGAAGGCCTGATGTATATGGGCGGTGCCTTTGGACTATGTGGTGCCTATGTCTATTCACAAATTGCTGGGGATAGTGCTTCCGGTGCTATTGCAATTATCATCTCCATCATTTCAGCCTTTGCTTCAGGGGCATTAGGTGCTCTGCTCTTCTCTTTTCTGACCGTTTCCTTAAGAGCCAATCAGAATGTATCTGGTCTTGCATTAACCATCTTTGGTACAGGTGTTGGCCAATTTGTTGGTGAATTGATGAGAGTCAAGGTGGGTGGCTATGTTTCGGTTCCTAATGCCTTAAAGAATGCGTTTGTTGGACCGGTCTTCCCCGAGCTTTTCCGTAACATTCCTATTCTTGGTGAACTGCTGTTCTCATATTGCATCTTTGTCTATTTAGGCATTTTCATTGTCATTTGCATGTGGTATTTCCTCAATAAGACCAAGAAGGGCCTCTATTTAAGAGCAGTAGGAGAGAATCCATCAACTGCTGATGCTGCTGGCATCTCTGTTACCAAATACCGTTATTTGGCAACCTGCATTGGTGGCGGCATTTCTGCTATTGGTGGCATGATCTATATCATGACGATCTCTGGCTGTGTTTGGAATCATACAGCCTTATCTGGTGAAGGCTGGATAGCTGTTGCCCTTGTCATCTTCTGTTTCTGGAAGCCACTTAATTCCCTTTGGGGTTCTTTGCTATTTGGCGTGCTGCTGGTCTTGTATCTGCGCTTGCCATTGCCATTTATCCCAACCCAGATCTATAAGATCGTTCCATATATCGCTACTGTTCTGGTTCTGATCTTTGTTTCCATGAAACAGAAGAAAGACAATCAGCCACCAGCAGGCTTAGGATTAAACTATTTCCGGGAAGAAAGATAAATATGAATAAGCTATTGGTTGCTAGAAATGAAATCGACGCCATTGATAAGGAACTTGCTAATCTTTATGAAAAGCGTATGCAAGCAGTTGTCAAGGTAGCACAGTACAAGAAGGAAAATGGCATGCCGATCTTTGATGAAAGCAGAGAAAAGGCTGTTATCGAAAAGAATACTGCTTATCTTTCTGATGATAGTCTCAAATCAGGCTATGTCAAAGTCTTAAACAAGCTGATGGAAGTCTCCAAGGACTACCAGCGCCAGGCAATATACGGAAATTCCATTGGCTATCAAGGAATACTTGGGGCCTTCTCTCACATTGCTGCCAAAAGGCTTTTCCCTGATAGCAATCTTCTTTCATATTCTTCCTTTCGCCATGTAGTTGATGCAATTGAAGAAGGCACTATTAATGCTGGCATTCTGCCTTTTGAAAATTCCTCAGCTGGTGAAGTAGGTGATGTCATGAATCTTTTATTCAAGCATCCTGATCTTTATATTGAAGCGTACTATGATTTGAAGGTTGAACAGAATCTGCTTGGCATCAAAGGAGCCAAAAGAGAAGATATTAAAAAGGTCTATTCCCATCAGCAGGCTCTTGATCAAGCAAGCAATTATCTAAGACATCGGGGTTATGAGCTCATTTCCTATCCCAATACAGCCCTAGCTGCCAGCTTTGTTTCCGAAAAAGGTGATTTTGACAAGGCGGCAATAGCTTCTAAGGAAACTGCTGAAATTTATGGTCTGGATATTCTTGAAGATAACATTCAAAATATCGATTCCAATTATACGCGTTTTGTAATTGTCTCTAAGAAGCCTCATAACACTGGTGAAAAGACAGGCATCTTCTTTACTGTCAAGAATGAAGCCGGTTGTTTGGCTGAGATTATCAATATTATTTCTGCTTCAGGTTTTAATATGTCATCGCTTATCTCGCATGCGATGCCAGAACTTCCTTGGGAGTACTACTTCTTTGTTCAGCTTGATTGTTCATCTGATACTGATGATTATCGTCAGATGGCTCAAGAGCTCATAAAGCATTGTCAATCCTATCGTTGCATTGGTTCTTATTCCAAAATCTGATATTGAAATGAAACAGCAAAAAGAATACAATGTAAATAATGAAAACAAAAATGTATTATTTTACAGTCTCTTATTATTATTCTTTCAATCATGATTGAAAATATTTTGACTGTTACAATGACATTTGCTTATTATGACAGTCTAAGGACTGTCATTTTTTACTGGAGGGCATATGAAAGTATTGCATGCTGATTTTGGAACTGATTCCTATGACATTTTCCTTGAACGAGGTTGCTTGCAAAAGGCAGGTGAGTATCTGAACCTTGATCGTAAGGTATTGGTTATTACAGATTCTGGTGTTCCTTCCGTCTATGCCAAAACGATCAGATCATTCTGCAAGGAAGGCTATATTTCAACTATCCCGGCTGGTGAGAAGTCCAAGAATTTTGAACAGTATTCCCATCTTTTGCATGACCTGGTTCGTTATGGCTTTTCAAGAAAGGATTGCATAGTTGCCTGCGGAGGTGGGGTTGTTGGTGATTTGGCTGGTTTTGTTGCTTCGACATATATGCGTGGCATTGACTTTTATAATGTTCCAACCACAACAATTGCCCAGACTGATTCTTCCATTGGCGGGAAATGTGCTATTGATTTTGATGGCTATAAGAATATCATCGGTTCCTTCTATCAGCCAAAAGCTGTCCTTGTTGATATGGATACTTTCATGACCCAGTCAAGAAGAGCATTGGTTTCTGGTCTTGCGGAAGCGATTAAGACAGGATTGATTGGTGATCGTGAACTCTTCGAAATCTTTGAAAGGGGAGAAGCCTTTGACAAAATAGATGAAGTTGTCTATCGTTCATTGAAATTCAAACGTGATGTTATTGTGGAAGATCCCAAGGAAAAAGGCATCAGAGCAATTTTGAATTTTGGTCATACAATCGGTCATGCCATTGAAGCAGCAGCGGATTTTAAACTTTATCATGGTGAATGCGTAGGTATTGGCATGGTAAAGATTACTGACGATGAAGCTTTGAAAAATCGGATAATAAATGTATTGAAGATGTATGATTTGCCAACAGATTTTGATTATGATAAGAGTAAGGCAATGGATGCCCTTAAACACGATAAGAAGGGCCAGGCTAAGAATACGAAGATCATCAAAGTCAATGAAGTTGGAAAGGCGGAGATTGAAATAGTCAAGACAGAGAGTCTTAGACAGTATCTCTAGGGTGAATGGATGAAAAATACAATTGGCGACAGTTTTGCAATTACAATCTTTGGCGAATCACATGGTGAATACATCGGCTGTGTCATTGATGGACTTGCAGCCGGCATCAAGCTTGACCTTGCAAAAATCAATCATGATCTAACACTCAGAAGACCTGCTGGCGTCATTTCCACTTCCAGAATCGAAAATGATGATTTCAAGATCATTTCTGGCTATTTCAATGGCTATACGACCGGTTCAGCTCTGACTATTATCATTCCCAATGCCAATACAAGATCCAAGGATTATGAATCATTGAAATATCTGCCTCGTCCATCCCATGCTGATTATGCCGCTAATATGAAATATCATGGCTATCAGGATTATCGTGGTGGTGGCCATTTCTCTGGACGCTTAACAGCGGCTTTGGTTATTGCAGGTTCAATTGCCAAGCAGATTCTTGAAAATCACAATATTCTGGTTGGATCACATATCCAAAGGTTAGCTGGCATTGATGATGAACTTTTTGCCAATAATCCTATTGAACAGATAAAAGCCATGAATGATAAGCTTTTTGCGGTTCTTGATAATAACAAGGGTGACTTGATGGTTGAAGCAATAAAGAATGCGGCAGCTAATAAGGATTCTGTCGGCGGGATTATTGAAACAGCTGTTGTTGGCATGCCAGAAGGCATTGGCGAACCATGGTTTGATACAGTTGAAGGCATCTTGGGGAAGATGATCTTCTCAGTACCGGCTGTCAAAGGCATTGAATTTGGAGCTGGTTTCAAGATGTCGGATCTTAAAGGATCAGAGGCCAATGATCCTTTTGCCTATGAACACGAAAAAGTCATTACTTTGAGCAATAATTCTGGTGGCATCAATGGTGGTATTACCAATGGCATGCCAATAATCATCCATACTGCAATCAAGCCAACGGCTTCCATCGCCAAGCCTCAGAAGACAGTGAATCTTATAAAGAAGGA
Organism: Erysipelotrichaceae bacterium; assembly: GCA_029101345.1. Classification (GTDB taxonomy): domain Bacteria; phylum Bacillota_I; class Bacilli_A; order Erysipelotrichales; family Erysipelotrichaceae; genus Colivicinus. The sequence goes on from JAQXQU010000081.1 coordinate 57,839, forward strand.
AAATGCCATTCTTGAAATATCTGGACGTCATGATCCGGCTATTGTCCATCGGGCAAGAATTGTCATTGATTCAGTAGTAGCTATTGGCCTTGTTGATATATGTTCCATGCATTATGGTACTGATTGGCAAAGGGGTTAGGATGGAGTACGGACTGATTGGTGAACATCTTGGTCATTCCTTCTCCAAGGAAATCCATGAAATGCTTGGCGGCTACCAATATGAATTAAAAGAGATTCAACCATGTGATGTTGAATCTTTTATGCGTAGAAGGGAATTCAAGGCCATTAATGTGACAATTCCTTATAAGCAGACAGTCATGGCATTTCTGGATGAAATAGACGAAAAAGCCAAGGCCATTGGTGCTGTAAATACTATTGTCAATAATAACGGGCGTTTAATTGGCTATAACAGTGATTATGATGGCATTTTGCACTTGCTAAAAAGAAATGGCATCAATGCAGAAGGGATGAATGTACTTCTGCTGGGAACTGGCGGTACTTCCCATACAGCTGAAGCAGTCTTTGATGATTTGGGCGCAAAAAGAATTACCAAGGTCTCAAGATCCAAGAAGGAGATGGCAATCAGTTATAAAGATGCACTAGCACTAAAGGATACTGATCTCATCTTCAATTGCACACCATGTGGCATGTTTCCGGCAAATGATGGATGCCCAATATCCATCGAATCCTTTGATAATCTTAAAGCGGTATTTGATGCCATCTATAATCCCTTGAAAACAAGACTTGTTTTACAGGGGATGACTAGGGGCATTATTGCCGATGGGGGACTATATATGCTGGTAGCCCAAGCTGCTGTAGCTTGTGAAAAGTTCATAGGAAAAAGAATCAGTCAGAGCAAGATCGAAGAGGTATTCAATTATTTATATAGAAAGAAGCGAAATATCGTCCTGATTGGCATGCCAGGTTCAGGCAAGACAACATTGGGCAAGCTTTTAGGTAAGGAAAACTTCATCGATAGCGATTTTGAGCTTTCCAAAAGAATTGGCAGTATTGATTCCTTTATCATTAACAATGATGAACATCTGTTCAGGGATGAGGAAAGTGCTGTTATCAGGGAAATTGCTAAGTTGAGCGGCAAGGTTATAGCTACCGGTGGCGGTGCAGTTCTAAGAAATGAGAACATTGAGAATCTTAAGCAAAATGGCATTGTTGTCTATCTTAAAAGAGATCTTGACAAGCTTCAGATTGGCAATAACCGTCCTTTGTCAAATGACTATGAGTCATTATGCAAAAGATTTGAAGAACGTAAAGACATTTATATGAAATCTGCTGATATTGTTGTTGAGAATAATGGCAGTATTGAAGATTGTCTGAAGGAGTTGATGAAACTATGAAAATAATGGTTATAAACGGTCCGAATATCAATATGCTTGGAATCAGGGAACCAGATGTCTATGGAAATGAAAACTATGAGGGGCTAGTAGAACTCATAAGAAACTATTGCGAATCAAAGGGGCTTGCTGTTGATTTTGTTCAATCCAATCATGAAGGAGTCCTCATTGATGCAATCCAAAGAGCCTATTTTGATAAATATGACGGTATTGTTTTCAATCCTGCTGCCTATACCCACACTTCTATCGCTTTGCTTGATGCCCTAAAGGCTGTAAAGATTCCTTGCGTAGAAGTACATATTTCTGATGTTGATAAACGGGAAGATTTTCGTAGACACTCCTATATTGCAAATGCCTGCATCAAGACCATCAAAGGACTTGGCTTTGCTGGATATTTAAGAGCAATTGATGCATTAATGGAAAGCATAGGTGATTGATCATGTTCATTTCCTTACGTAAGAATACACCGGAAAATGAAATCCAAAGAGTAATCGATTTTGCAAGAAGCAGGAATGTCGAAGTCAATCTTTTCAAAGGTGCGGATTATGTTGTCTTGGGATTATTAGGTGATACTTCTCATATCGAACCGGAAGAGATTAAGGTTTCGCCTTGGGTCATGGCTGTTCAAAGAGTCTCGGCTCCTTATAAGCTGGCTAATCGCTTGCTTCATCCTAATGACAGCATTATCGATGTCGGCGGCATTCGCATTGGTGCTGGTGAGCGTATTGCAATTATTGCCGGCCCAGCTACACTTGAAAGCAATGAACATGCTAAGGCGATGGCTCTTAGCATCAAGGGTGCTGGAGCCAGCATCTATAAAGGGGGTTGCTATAAAGCCAGGACTTCCCCATATTCATTCCAGGGATTGGGTGAAAATGGTCTTGATTATCTAAGTGCTGCTGGCAAGAATCTGCAAATGCCTGTTGCTTCTGAATTGCAGGATTCTGAACAGATTGAACTGTTTAATCAGAAAGTTGATCTGATTATCATCAATTCTGGCAATATGTTCAATTTCTCACTATTGAAGAAGCTAGGACAGAAGACAAACAAGCCCATTCTTCTGAAAAGGAGCCAATCGGCTACAATTGATGAATGGCTGATGTCAGCTGAATATCTGATGGCCAATGGCAATCCAAATGTCATATTATGCGAAAGAGGCGTCAAATCCTTTGATCGATACCATAAAGCCAGCATTGATATGGGTGTTGTTGCTGCCTTGAAACAAAGGACTCATTTGCCGGTTGTCATTGATCCTAGTCATTCAACCGGTGACTGGCGACTTGTTGAAAGCGTCTTTTTAGCAGGCATTGCTGCTGGCGCTGATGGCATGATCATTGATGTCCACAATGATCCTCAGCATGCCTTGTCAGATGCATCATTAAGCTTATATTCAGACCAGTTGCAAACCCTGATTGAAAAGGGCGATAAGATGGCACGGGTCTTGGGCAGGTCC
>JAQXQU010000082.1 GCA_029101345.1 Erysipelotrichaceae bacterium
TCAGGCAGGCGAGTTATTTACCTGATACCATTCTTATCAGAAACCGTGACGGCTTCTTTCTCGGTAAAGTCCTTAATTATTATTACTCTCTTACACTTGCCACATTTCAGAACTGCACCAGGCAGAACCTCTCTCTCGGGTGTGCCTGTCAGTCTATAAGAAAGTCGCATGCTGCTTCTGCATTTGCTGCAGTAAAATACAATTTCGTTTTGAATTTTCTCTCCTCCTTATACACTATACAAAACTGGTGGGTCTCGTTCTGTACTTGTAAAGGAAAAGGGAATTTGTCACCTTTGCAAGCCAATGTACCCCGTTTGTTTCTTCGAACTTATGTTCGCAATTTGATTATATTACAGGGTCCATATCACTTCAAGCGCAGCATATTGCGTATCACTTGCCGACTTACAATTCGTCCAGTATTTCTGCGGGATAGAGGTCTTCAAAATTTATTTTGAGATACTTCATTAGCCTCAAAACGGTACCAATGGATGGGTTTCCGCCACAGGCAGTTTCAATCGAAACAATGGTGCGTTCGCCCACCCCGGTAGCGATAGAAAGTTCACTGACAGTAAGACCTGCTTCCTGCCTGATTTCTTTTAATCGTGATCTGTACTTTTCCAACGCAAATTCCCCCTTTGCGTTATTCAGGACGATAGTTGACGGAACCCGGAAGGTTATCATTGTTCTGTATTGTTCCGGGAAGCTTGTCGCCATCAAACCTCTCTGCTACATTGAGTTTGCAAAGAACGCCCTTTGGAAGAACATACATAACAGTTCCCACAGCCTCATCACCAATTTTATCATAGATGCGGCCCGCGCTCATGCTCTCACCAAGCACCGTATATGGGCTATTTGCCACATATCCGATCTGGCCTATGCCCTGCATCTCAACTTTAATGGCCTCAGAATCAACCTCGTTATCAGGTTCCTTAACAAGCTTCACTTCCATCTTCGGCTCAATAAACTCATCTCCGTGCCAGTGATTCGTTCCTGCGATTGTAAAATAAATCTCCGACATAAAAACACCTCCTACATGTGCTGTACAATGACTGTTCATCTCTATTGAGAATCCTGTGATTATACAGTACACGATGAGGTGTCCGTTAAAAATGCCAGCTAAGAGAAGCGTATTGCTTAGATTGCTTAGCACATACAATACACCTGCTGCTTATCGCTTAATACAAGGAGATAACAATTTTATCAGTATCATAACGCAAATAATCTGGTATCTCAGCCAACGTCTTGACGCAAAGCATCTCCATTAATGGTATAAGAAACAATTCTAATACGGCTTTATTTTTTGAATCAAGCTTCTGATATGTCAAATGAAACTCTGTCGCTTTATTATGCACAATACGGCATCTAGTCTGGTATATAACAAAACTCAAATATTCCGAAACGCCCGACAAATTGTTGGGCTTGGCAACTAATACATCAAACTGCTCGGCGCTTTCAATATTAGGAGCTTCATCCTTGTACCAGTTATTCAAATAATCCTTTGTATCCGCAGCAAGTTGATTCCAAATATTATTTATCTCGGTCAATAATGTTCCTTCACAACTTTTGGGATTTGTTGGACTCTTCAGCATCGCCTTAATCAGCTCTGTTAACGAAGTCTTTTCATCCTTCGCTTTTCTTGGCGATGCGAATTCAGCCAAGTTTCTCGCATTCAAATCAGTACGCTTCGTATATTTTACTAAAGCGATTCTTATCATTAACTCTTCATATACATGATAAAGTTTAAGATATTTATCTAAGATTCCGTTACTAGCATGATAATCACTTAGCACATCGAACAGCTGCTCTATTTGAACGTATTGCTTATCCTTTGCTGAATAACCTGATAAATAATTATAGCCTCGTGAAGTTGAATCATGTAAAAATGGTTTATCATATGGTATTACAGGCTTTAAGACACCTCCGCTTAATACCATTTCAAATTTCACAATAGCTTTCAGTTCTGCTAATTCAAACTTTACTGATGGACTTTTATAATGGTCTGTAATAAGATACTTTTTCCCCTCACTAATCATTGATGGTTCTCTTGAGATAAGCCATATAAAAATGAATAAATCTTTATCGCCCAAATCATTTTCCATTAATGAATTAGCTTTAGAAAGATCTATGTAACCACAGTGTTTATTCGTTTCATTATGTATATCGCTACACCAACACCTATAAGCAGAAAAATCATCGTCGGATAACTCACATTCGTAATAATCATCAACGCTATCAATCTCAGAGAAATCCAAAGACTCTTCATACACATTTCGACCCAATTTAGCCAAACACCAAAATAATAGTTTCAGTTTATTGGTTCCGACTTCTTCTCCTATTTGATCAATCTTGCTTACCCATTCTTCATTAAGATCATTTATTGCTTCTAACTCAAATAATCTGGCTTCATTACATTCCTCTTGATTACAACAATAATCTACAAGCGTAATAGCATAATCTAGAAGCTTTGATGTAACCTCTTCTGTTGTCATTACCATTCCCCCTACTGTACACTAAATTGCTTATCCCAATCAATCTCGTTTCCGTTGTTAAGGAACTCAACTACTGCCTGATAAACAACCTTTTTCATTCTCTGCCCGATGCTTACTTTAGTTGCATCAAGTTTATTCTTTGCTATTTCAAAGCTACCTAGATTCAGCTTCAATACATTACTCTTAATTTCATCTGCTTTTTCTTTTAATAGTTCGGATACTTTTCTATCCCCGCCGCATTCGATTACCCAAGCTCCCGTAGCAGCGCAAAAAGCTTCCATAATGTTGGCTCTTCCAAACCATTCCCTACCGTTCTGATTAAAACTCTCTGATATACACTCATCTATATCAGCAATATAAGTAATAATACTAGTATAGTAATCTTTATCCGATTTAACAGGAGAATCTTCTATGTTCTCATAAGATCTCATCACAATGGTAGATTGAATATCATTTACCCTACCATTGCTAAAAGCAAGAGTAGCCATAACTAAGTCAGAAAACCTATACTGTTTGACTTCTCTTTCCTGCACAAATCGAACTGCAGATTTAATATCCTTATCTCTTATTATTTTGATTTTGGAAACAGACGAAAACATATCGAGCCAGTTTAAATACAAAAGTTCTATTTGATGTTTGCCGCTCATTGTTTTGTGTCCGGCATTCAAGAGCAACATTTCTTTAATGATTTCATCCTGATCTAACCCATACCATACCTCAAACCATTGCATATTACTCGTAAAGCTATTCAAAGCAGCTTCATAAGACTTCAACTCCAGCACCTGTTTCGCTATATCATTTGCCCTTTTCAAATCTGTCATACCAAGATCTAGTATTTCTTTACGATTCTCTGAAGGAATTGATCTCATAGACACAGAGCAAAACTGCTTATCCAAGTCTTCAATTGATGGATACTTACGCATTAACCACTCAACAAAGCTTTTCAAAGTTTTCAAGCGCCAAGTTCTTTGTAATCCGTCCAGAATCCTAAACTTATCAATTTCTATATCCTTGAGATTATTATCAATAACTTTGCCTTCTACAACAAGAGAAATGACCGGAATATGCTTTTCTGAAAAAACAGTTGCAGCTATATCGTCTAAATAGGGATTATTAACAATATTTCTTTGAATATCATACTTATCAAAATCGTCTCCCAGACTAGCCAAATAATCATTTAAATTGGCAACGCAAAGAATACATCCCTTATCCTGACCCGTCACCTTTCTATCCAAAACTTTTAATCTCATTAGTTTGTGTAGCCTCCCTTATTCTTACTATTATAGTTTGTCCTGATATAGGATTCTTATTCCTAAAACAGTTCATCTGTTTCTTCG
>JAQXQU010000083.1 GCA_029101345.1 Erysipelotrichaceae bacterium
ACAATAATAATTGCCAGATTAATCAAAAAGCTGGGAAATTTCCCAGCTTGTCTTATCTCGCCTTTCTGGCATTATCCATCTGTTTCTTGACTCTTTCAATATCTGCTGGATTTTAGAACTGATCATCAAATACATCTGTCAAAGTACAAATATGCTGGAAATAGCTATTTGAAAAAAGACCTTAGAATATCCGAAGATCAGTAGGCTATATAGCAATCATGCCTATCTTATGTATGTTGTTGAGCATCAGCTTAAATACGTAAGTTCTTCCTTTGGTGTCAAGATTCCAGCTTATGAGATAGCCTATATTGCTGAAATCTTCCTTCAGTCAGTCTTCTTTTCTCAAGGCTTCCCTTCCGTTTTCAAGCATCAGCTTGATGCGATTAAGCTGGTTGACTTCTGATGCAGAAGCATCATAATCTATAGCCACAATATTCATTTCCGGATTTCTCTGCTTCAGTATCTTCATCATGCCTTTGCCAAAGATGTGATTAGGCAAACAGCCAAAAGGCTGGGTACAGACAATATTGTGGATGCCATTTTCATTAAGCTCCAGCATCTCAGCAGTCAAAAGCCAGCCTTCACCCATCTTGCCACCAACAGAAACATAATCCTTGATCAATGTCTGTGTATGGTCAAAAGCTGAAAGAACATTGAATTCACCATCTCTTTTTATCGCATTAAGCATATCCTTCTGCTTCTTCAAAATCCAATAGTAGACCATTTTAATAAGAGGATATTTGATGCCCTTGTCACCATAGAGTTCCTTATCGGTATGCATAGCATGACAAGTATAAAGGATGAAATCAACCAGTCCTGGCACAACGACTTCGGCTCCCTCATCCAAGAGAATCCTTTCAAGTGAATTGTTGGCTAAAGGAGAATACTTGACATAGATTTCACCCACAACACCAACCTTGACCTTCTTATCCTTGATTCTTTCAATCTTCTTGAAATCCTTGATTATGAGATCATAGTTCTGCTTGACTTTTTTGTAGGATACACCTTCCCTTTTGATTTCATCTGCCAGATGTTCAGTCCATTTTAATGCCAATGCATCAGTTTCACCTTTATTGACTTCATAAGGACGGCATTGGTTGGAAAGGTTCATCAGAAGATCGCCATAAAGAACAGCATAAAGTGATTCAAGAATGATTTTTAAATCAAGCTTGAAACCTGAATGCTTTTCCAAACCGAGAACATTGAAGGAAATGACCGGTATATATTCATAGCCGCTTTTTGCTAAGGCCTTTCTTATTAGGGAGATATAGTTGCTAGCCCTGCAGCCACCACCTGTCTGTGTCATCAATAGAGCTATCTTATGAGGGTCAAAGTTTTCATTTTCAATGGCATCTATAAATTGTCCAATAACAAGAAGAGCTGGATAACAGGCATCATTGTGCGTATTTCTCAAACCTTGGGCAATGACATTGGCGTTCTGGTTCTTTAATTGAACAACATTATAGCCATGATTTCTGAAGATATTGACCAGCATCTCAAAATGCAGTGGCAACATGGTAGGACAAAGGATGGTATAGCCATCATCTTTCATTTCCTTACTGAATTCAACATAAGCCTTTTCCATTTATTCACCTCTGTTTTCCAGAGCGCCAATCAAGGAACGCAATCTGATCTTGATAGTACCAAGATTGGCAATTTCATCAATCTTGAGCTGTGTGTAGATCTTGCCGTTCTTTTGCAAGATGGCTTTGACTTCATCAGCAGTTATGGCATCCATGCCACAGCCAAAGCTCACAAGCTGGACCAGTTCAACATCAGGATTCTCACTTGCAAAATAAGCAGCCTTATATAGTCTGGAGTGATAGGTCCACTGGTTCAATACTTTAACCTTGTTCTCCTTTGCTAACTGATAAACCGAATCTTCTGAGACGACAACAAAACCAAGAGAATTGGCAAGCTTTGAGATGCCATGTTCAATTTCCTTATCTACATGATAAGGACGTCCACTTAGAACCATAATCCTTCTGTTGTTCTTTCGCGCATAGGCAATAAGCCTTTCACCTTCCTGTTCAATAAGCCGACGGTAGTCATCATAAGCGGCCATGCCCCTCTTGACTGCTCTTATTACTTCCAGATGCTTCAAGTCCTTGAAATAAGGCAATAGGCAGTCATAGAGTTCTTTGGCTAATTGCTGATGATTGTTGATATTGAGATATGGATAAAGAAGAATCGAACCATTCATATCATCGATATTGGCATGAAGGAGTTCGCCATAATAAGCCACAACTGGACAATTGTAATTGTTGTCAGTGCCTGTTTCCTTGATGTTATAAGTAAGACAAGGATAGAAGATGTATGGCACCTTTTCATCAATTAAGGTCTGTACGTGACCATGCATGAGCTTTGCTGGATAGCACACAGTATCTGAAGGAATCGTGAACTGGCCCTTTTCAAATGTCTTGCGTGATGATAACGGTGTCATCACCACTTCAAAGCCAAGTTCGGTAAATAATGCATACCAAAGCGGATATAATTCGAAATTTGACAACTGCATAGGAAGTCCCAGCTTTCCTCTTCTGCCAGGCCTTCCCTGATAGGAAGAAAGAAGATTCTGTTTGAATTCATAGATATTGCTGGCATCAGAATCGTTCTTAAGACCTAGGACCTTGTTGCATTGATTGCCAGTAATATAGCGTTTGCCATTGGCAAAGGTATTGATTGTCAACTGACAATTATTGCCGCAATTATGGCAATTAGCGCTAGTGGACTTATAGGAAAAGCATTTCAGTTCTTCTTTGGTCGATATTGAAGAGGTTTTATATTTCATTGCTGACAAAGCAGCACCATAGGCTCCCATCAGACCAGCAATATTTGGCCTTACAACATTGCCACCAATTTCCTTTTCAAATGCTCTTAATATGGCATCATTAAGGAAGGTCCCACCCTGAACAACGATATTCTGTCCCAGGTCCTTGGCTGAGCTGACTCTTAAAACCTTATAGATGGCATTCATGACAATTGAATATGATAAGCCCGCTGAAATGTCTTCAATGCTAGCACCATCCTTCTGGGCTTGCTTGACACTGGAATTCATGAAGACTGTACATCTTGAACCGAGATTGACAGGATGCTTGGCAAAAAGTCCTTTCTTAGCAAAAGCATCGATATCTTCACCAAGGGCTTTGGCAAATGTTTCAATAAAGGAACCACAGCCTGATGAACATGCCTCATTCAGGATAATTGATTCAATGGCTCCATCTCTAATGGCAAAGCATTTCATATCCTGGCCACCTATATCCATAATATAGTCAACATCAGGCAGGAAGTGCTTGGCTGCTTCAAAATGAGCCAGGGTTTCAACGATGCCTTCATCAACGCCAAAGGCTTCCTTGATCAGTTCTTCCCCATAGCCTGTACAAGCCGAGCCTTTGATATGAATCTGATTCCCCATTTTCTCATAGAGTTCAAGAAGAATATTCTTCAATACTTCAAGAGGATTGCCTTCATTGGATTGATAGAAGGAGTAAAGAATCTCCTTATCCTTTGAAAGAAGGACAATCTTTGTTGTTGTCGATCCACAATCAATGCCTAAATAGCCATCACCTGCATATGATGAGATATCAATTGCCGGTACATAATCCTTTTTATGACGTTCATTGAATTCATCATATTCTTCTCTGCTTGCAAAAAGAGGTTCCAGAATCTTATCTGTACTCAGGACCTTCTTGGACTTTTGAACATTATCAATCACTTCCGCAAGGTCTATGGCTTTTTCATTCTCACTGCCATATAATGCAGCACCAATGGCGACAGCAAAGCGTCCTTCCTTGGGAAAGATAGCTTCATTATCCTTAAGCTTGAGTGTTTCCTTGAAACACTGGCCTAAACCCTTTAAGTAATACAAAGGACCTCCGAGGAAAAGTACCTGTCCTTTGATCTGACGTCCTTGAGCCAAACCGGCTATAGTCTGATTGACAACAGCCTGATAGATGGAATAGGCAATATCTTCCTTCTTGGCACCTTGATTGATCAGGGGCTGGATATCGCTTTTGGCAAAAACACCACATCTTGATGCAATGGGATAAATCTTCCGGTGTTTTAATGAGAGTTCATCAAGTTCATCAGTCGTAACATTGAGAAGCGTAGCCATTTGATCAATGAAGGCTCCGGTACCACCTGCACAGGTGGAATTCATCCTTTCATCGATGCCACTATCAAAGAAAATGATCTTGGCATCTTCCCCACCTAGTTCAATAACTGCATCAGTATCAGGCGACCAAAGTTTGACCGTCTTGGCTGTAGCATAAACCTCCTGAACAAAGTCAATTCCTGAACTTTGAGCAAGTCCCATGCCAGCAGAACCTGATATTGCAATAGTTGCTTTGTTCTCACCGACATATTCCTTAGCTTTTTGCAAAAGCTCGATAGTCTTTTCCTTGACAAGTGAAAAATGGCGCTCATAAGAGCTATATATGATTTCCTGATTCTTAAGGACAATCAGTTTTGCAGTAGTTGAACCAATATCAATTCCAACATTGTAAATATTCATAGTGCATATATTAACACCAAAATCAAAAGAAAGGTAATGCTAAACTTTGATAATCAAGTGCTAAATTTACAAATTTGCCCTTTTTGTCTACTTAAGAAAAAGCCCTAAGAGCTACCTCTTAGGGCTTGATTTTCAATCAATTGAAAGCTTATTCAGCAATCTTCTTTTCAATATCAGCTATTTCAGCTTCTAGCTTAGCAATATACTGATTCTTTTCAGCAACTTCCTCTTCAGCATCAGCCATTGCTGATTCTCTTAGGGAATCCTTGGCATTAGCCATGATTCTGTTGATCTGGTTCTTGGTTCTATCAATTTCAGCTTTCTTATAAGCAATATTGTCAAGCATTCTTGCTTTCCATTCTTCATGCTTTTCAGCATTTCTTGACTTCAAACCATCAAAATACTGATTAAGAAGACCATTGAATTCACTCCATAATGAATCTTCCTGGCTCTTGCCAGCAGAACCAATTTCCTTCCACTTGTCACGGAAGGTCTTGACTTTGGCGGTTACTTCCTTAGAGAAATCCGAATCCATGACTGTTTCCCTTACTTCAGCAACCAAAGCCTTCTTCTTTTCAAGTCTTTCTGCATGGATTTTATCCATTTCAGCATAATATTTGCTTCTAGCATCAAAGAAGGTCTTTCTAGCTGCTGAGAATTCTTCCCATAGCTGATCTTCATATTCCTTGCCAGAGAACCCTGCTGCCTTCCATTCATCCATCAGCTTGTTCATAGCTTCTGTTGCTGACTTGAAATGTGTGCTTTCTGCGACTTCCTTGGCCTTGGCAACAATTGTTTCCTTGACTTCCTTGGCTTTAGCCATATTAGCTTCACGATTTGCGAAGAATTCATTTTTCTTATCAAAGAATGACTGTCTGATTTCACTAAAGGCAGCCCATAAGCTATCATCTGTTTCCTTATCAGATCTGCCAGCAGCCTTCCATTCATCCATCAATTCATTCATCTTCTTTGTTGCATCAGAGAATCTTGTCATTTCTGATACTTCTTTTGCCTTTTCAATAATGGCTTCCTTAGCTTCCTTGGATGCCAAAGCAATATCCTTGCGCTTGCTATAAATCACATCAAGAAGTGAATTGAATTTATCTTCCAGTTCCTCTTCCTTCAAGGAATCCCACTTTCCGATTCTCTTCCATCTCTTCTGAAGTGAATTGGCCTGTGCTAAAGCATTGCTCAAATCTTCACTTGTCGAGAGCTCTTCAGCTTCCTTGAGAAGCTCTTCCTTCTTTTGCAAATCGACGTCAAAATCGTCGAATTCTCTGATGTCATTTTCCATAGATAAAAACCTGTCCTTTTGTTTAATAGTAACATTTTTCAAGATAAATAGCACCTATTATTTATCTACTTGAATAGTGCATAAAAAGATTGCGGCACTTTTGCGACCAAACTTAATGATTCCTTGGTTTCAGGATGAATGAAATCAAGCCTTGAAGCATGAAGACCTAAACGCTTAAGCGGTCCTAAGCCAGTACCATATTTGTCATCACCAACAATCGGGTGGCCAAGACTTGCCATCTGGACACGAATCTGATTTTTGCGTCCTGAGTCAATGCAAACCCTTAAAAGCGAATACTTGTCATTTTCCTTGACAACTTCATAATGGGTAATCGCCTTTTTACCATCCTTTCCTTTAGCAACATAGACCATATTGTTACGGTTTTCCTTTAAATAGGAAGTGATAGTACCACTCTTGTTTTCCATCCTGCCTTCAACAACCGCATAATACTCACGCATGGCAATATCATCATTCCAATGGCCCTTGAGCTTGGAATGGATGACAATATCCTTGGCAAAAACCAAGACACCAGATGTTTCCTTATCAATGCGATGCAGAATATAAAGGCGTCCTTGTGGATTCTTCTTTTGCAAATAGGCTGTCGCATAACCATAAGCACACTCCCTTTCCTTATCAGACTGGACAGAAAGGAGGCCATGGGGCTTATTGATAGCCAGGAACTGCTCATCTTCATAAATAATCAGGCGCTTAATATCAATGTCTGCTTTCTTCCTGGTCTTAAGAGGCTCAGCCTTGATAGGAAATCTTGAGATTTTGACTTCATCATCCTTGGCCAATGGGTAATTGAACTTGGTAACCATTGCGCCATTGACCAATACCTTATGATCTGTTAAGAGCGATTTGATGGCATTCCTTGATAATGGCATCTTGCCTAAAAGGAAGTTCAACAATTCATCAGAACGATTGACCTTATAACAAAAGGTATAGTTTTCTTTCATTTTATCTTTCATTTTATTCCTCTTCCTTTGCCATCAATTCAAAGAAGCGGTCATTCTTCTTATCCAGCAGTTCACGTTTAGCATCCAGAATCTTGCCAATTCCTTCCATCTCAATATAGGAAGATTGCCTGCCCAGTTCTGTTTCCAAAGTCTTGATTTCCTCTTCAAGAGCGACAATTTCTTCCTCAAGCTTCTGATATTCAATCTTTTCAAGATAGGATAAGCCTTTGCGTTTATTTTTCTTTCTTGTCTCTTCCCTTTTGGCTTCTTCCTTCTTTTCTTCCTTTTCCCTATTTAGATAAGTGGAGTAATTGCCGTTATAGAGACTGATGCCTCCATCTTCAAAGACAAAGAGATGATCACAGATCTTATCAACAAAATATCGGTCATGGGAAATGGCAATTACTGCCCCTTTGAAGTCCTCAAGATATTCTTCAAGAACGGTCAGTGTGTCTGTATCAAGGTCATTGGTTGGCTCATCAAGCAGAAGGACGTTAGGTGCCATCATCAGTATTGAGCAAAGGTAAAGCCTTCTTCTTTCCCCGCCTGAACACTTGGCAATTGGCAGATACTGCTTATCTTTGGGAAAAAGGAAGCGCTCCAGCATGCTCGAAGCTGTTATTGGTTCATTATCAGCCGTATAGACGATTTCTCCAAAGCTCTTCAAATAGTCAATTACCCTTTGGCTTTTATCAAAAATGGCATTATTCTGAGCAAAATAGCCAATTCTGACTGTCTCACCAATATCAACATAACCGCTATCAGGCTGTATTTCCTTCATAATGATTTTCAACAGCGTTGTCTTCCCACAGCCATTATCACCGATAATGCCAATCCGATCGTCTCTAAGAACATGATATGAAAAGTTGGCAAAGAGCCTTTTATCAGCAAATGACATGGAAAGATTGTTGATTTCAATGACCTTTCTTCCTAAACGAGAAGTGGCAGATTTTAGCTGCAGGGTTTCCTTTTCCTTGGGTCCCTTGATTTCCAATGTCTTTTCATATCTTTGGATACGGGACTTCTGCTTGGTTGTTCGAGCCTGAGCTCCTCTCCTGATCCATTCGATTTCATTTCTCAGATAGTTCTGCCTTTTTTGTTCCATGGCCTTTTCCAGGTCATAGCGCAACTGTCTTTTCTCCAGGAAATCTGAATAATTTCCTTCATAGGCATAGAGTTTGCCATTATCGATCTCCAACATGTGGTCAGTTATTCGACTTAAGAAGTAGCGATCATGGGTGACCATTACAATGGCAGAACTGCTGTTTTTGAGATACTTCTCAAGCCAGATGATCATCTCCTGATCAAGATGGTTAGTTGGCTCATCCAATAAATAGAGGTCAGCCTTTCTAACCAGTGCAATTGCCAAAGCCAAACGCTTTCTTTGCCCACCCGAAAGATTATCGACAAGCCGCTCATATTCAATTAAGCCTAGACGGCTTAGTATTGTCTTGATTTCAAATCCTTCGCTGATATCAGTAACCATCGAAGCAACTGTTTCATAGATGCTTTTGCCATTTTCAAATGCCATATCCTGTGGACAATAGGAAATCTTGAATTTTCTTAGAATATTGATCTTCCCACTATCCGGCCTTTCCACTTCAGCCATCAGCTTCAAGAGGGTTGATTTTCCCGACCCGTTCAAACCGACAATTCCCCACTTGTCCTTTTCATTGACGACAAAAGATACATCATCAATAATCTTCTCATATGCATATTTGAAACTGACATTTTCAAGACTTAGAATCATACGAACCTATTTTACTAAGGTTTTATTTTAATTAGCAACTTTGATATATTAGAAACTGGAGGATTAGGCAATGAAAAAGCTATTAACAATAATACTCATAACTCTTTTTGTTCTTACTGGCTGCTCAAAGGATAATGGTTTAGCTGCCAATAAAGACCCGCAGGAAATCTATCAGGAAGCTTATGATAAGATGCTGACCCTGGAGTCCATCACTATGAAACAGGAGGCATCTGTCAAAATCAAAGCTGAAGACAGTGAATTTGCCGTGGATTATGTTACAACATTCAAAAGCAATAACACCGACTGCTATAGCGATGTCAAAATGTCATATCTGGGCATGGAGATTGAAGTTGAACAATGGATAATCGATGGCAATGCCTATGTTATTCAAAATGGCGATTATTACTATATGGAGGGTGTTGAAACCGATTTGATGACTTTCAATAACCTGCTGATGGCTGATTATATTGAAAGTTATGTTTACAGTCAGGAAAATGGCAAGGATGTAGTTACTATCGTCTTATCAATGGAAGGCATCCAGACTGCTTTCGGCCAGCTCATTGAAAACCAGGTTGGCATTGATGATTTGTCTTCCTTGGAGTTCTCACCTGTAAAAATCGTCATTGCCGATGGCTTTATTGAAACAATTGAAGTTTCCTATTCAGCTGATATTGAAGGAAATGCCTTAAGTGGTACACTGATTGCCACCTACAGTGATTATAACCAGACAGTTATCAGTGAACCTGATTATTCCTTATGGGAAACAGCTGATAACAGCAGCGATGCAAGCGATGACTATGTGATAGAAAATGATATTGAACTAGACATTACAGCTGACGATAGCAAGAAGCTTGAGAATCTTGGCTTTAGTGCCTTTAGTGATGATTATTATGAAAATGAAGATGGCACAATAGGCTTAGATCTCAAATGGAAGTTCCTCTACTACATGGAAGATGATTACTATGTTGAATATGATTGGGAATATGATATTGGAACGGACTACTCTGTTGATGACCATTACTGCACAATCGACTTTGAACTAAATGAGATTGATGAGGAATGTACATCCGAACAGTCAAAACTGCTCTATTCAGTTCGCAATGTCTTCATTGACATCTATAACTCAATCAACGAATAAAAAAGAAGGACGATCAAATCGTCCTTTCATTATTTCAAGATGATTTCTTCCATCATGGTCTTCAGAGGTTTCATGCCCATCTTTTCATAGAACTTTTGAGCAACAGGATTCAAAGCCCAGACATTAAGCGTGATGTGATAGCAGCCATTCTCCTTGGCGATTTTCTGAAGATGATGGTAAAGGGCTGTTGCAATATGCCGACCCCGATATCTTTCATCAACGCAGATATCATCAATATAAAGTGTCTTCATATCTTGAAGATTGTTGCTGGAAACAACATATTCATAAGCGCAAAAAGCATATCCTAAAACAACATCATCCTTATCGGTATAAACATATACCGGACGGCTATCATCCTTGAATAATGCCAGCAATTCTTCATCACGATACTTCCTTGTACCTGCTTTGAAAATATCCGGACGCCCTTTGGCATGAACTTCAAGAACCTGTGATAACAATTCATCCACTCTTGCTAGATCTTTATCTTCAGCTCTTCTAATCATTTGCTTACCTTCTTTCTAACAAATTATGCCACAAGTAATAGCAAGAAAAAAGAAAAAGCAATAATCGGTCCAAAGGGCAGCTGCTCTTTTTTAAGCAAAAGGAAAATGATAATCGCAAAAATGCAGGCAACAAGCAGCATCAAAAATGTCCTTTCTATTCCCAGATAGAGGCTAAGGACAGCTATCAGCTTAAGATCACCATCACCAATCACTTCCTTCTCACAAACGGCTTTTGTCAGCAAGGATAAAGCAATCATCAGCACTAGAATGATAGATGCCTCAACAATCCCCTTGATGATATCCTCATCCATAGCCCATAGAAAAAAGATGCCCATTACGAATAATAGTATTGTGAGAATATCAGGCAAAAGAAAGGTCTTGCAGTCGATATAGGACAAGACAAGAAGCAATAATGTCACAAAGGCCAATATGAGGAAAACCAGCATTTGATATTCCTGATATAGAAAAAGATACATGATTCCCATCAGGAATTCCCCTAATGGATAAGCAATTGGAATCTGATAGCCACAATGCGGGCATTTGCCCTTTAGGATAAGAAAAGACAGGATAGGCAGCTTTTCATAAGCTTTAAGCTTATAATTGCAATTATTGCAATGGCTTGATGATAGGATGCAATCCTCACCCTTCATCATCCTTTCAGCCAGACAGAAGCCAAAGGAAGCCATGCATGATCCAAAGATAAAGACAAGAAACAGTTCCATATCATCATGATACTCGCCAATCAAAGCTCATTATTATCATATTCCTATCAAAAAAGTGCCATTTCATTGGCACTCATTCAGATATTTTTCTGCTTCCTTGGCAACATCAATCATCATCCTGATCGCATTGATTGGATATTTGCCAATGGCAGTTTCCCCTGTAAGCATCAGGTATTCTGCCCCATAAGCAACTGCTTCAAAGATGTCATTAACTTCAGCTCTTGTTGGCAATGGATTATTGATCATCGAATTAAGCATCTCAGTCACTACCATATAGGGAATATGCTTTCTCTTGCAATAATCCGCAATCTTTCTTTGAAAATACGGAAGAGATGAGAGCCCGGTTGCATTTCCCAAATCACCTCTGGCGATAACTACAACATCGCTTTCACTAGCAATTTGTTCAAGATTGGCAATTCCTTTCAGATCTTCAATCTTGGAATAGATTCGCAAATCAAGCCCAAGACTCTTAAGGATGTCCTTCAACTCCTGCAGATCTTTCCTGCTTTCGATAAATGGACACATAAGCGCTGTAACACCATATTTTCTGCATTCTTCAAGATTCTTCAAATCCCTTTTGGAAACAATGGGCAAAAAGCGCTCCTGACCATTGATCTTGATGGACTTTCTTCCCTTGACTTCCCCACCCTCTAAGACCATAAAGGAATCATTGTTAAGCATTCTGATGATGATCTTGCCATCATCAATGGCAACAACACTGTCACATTTGATTTTTTCAAGAATGAAATCAGGGATTGGCAAAAGAGCTAATGGATAGATGTTATCCTTCAGAAGCAAGAGAGGCTTTTGAAGATCACCTAAGCGCAATTCCGGCCCCTGAAGATCAATGATAACTTCATGCTTAATCCCAAGGCTTTTGATATTATCAAGCCATTCCTTGAAATCGGCAAGATTGCCATGGGACAAATTGATCCTAAAGCCTCCAACACCTAAAAAAGCTGCTTCTAAAAGCATTTCTTTAGTATTGAATGCTGGTCCTAAGGTAGCAAAAACTTTTGTTTTCATAATAAAAAAATGGTGAGGCGTAAGGGACTCGAACCCCTGACCCCTTCCACGTCAAGGAAGTGCTCTCCCAACTGAGCTAACGCCTCATCACAAGAATAATGATACATCAAAGGACAGATTAAGTCCAGCCTTTATAGCAATTCAATTGTGAGTTTAAGCATCAGCAGAATTATCACAATAAGGATAATTGGCTTGGTAATCCTGCCTTTTTCCCTAATGGCAAGAGCAGAACCAAGAAGATTGCCGGCAATGGAAAAGACTGAGGCAATAAGACCAAGACCAACGATGACATTGCCGGAGAATAGGAATGCAGACAAAGCTGAGATGTTTGACGCCAAATTGACAATCTTGGCGTTGCCTGATGCCACCAGGATATCCATCTTGGCAAGATTGGTATAAAGAATAATCAGAAAGGTTCCTGTGCCAGGACCATAAAAGCCATCATATGCGCCAACCAGCAAGGAGATGATCATGACAATGATTATTCTTCTGCCCAAGGAAAGCTCTTTTACTTTGCTATCGCTATTCTTATGGAAAAGAAGATAAATGGCCACAATCGGAAGAACCAACATCAATAACAGCTTGAAAATGTTCTCATCTACAATCAAGGCAAAATGCGCCCCAATCTGGGCACCCAATAAAGCCATCACAATTGCTGGCGTTGCAAGTTTCAAATCCAGATAGCCACTCTTGAAATAGCGATAAGTTGAAAAGATGGTTCCACTTGTCGAGCTAAGCTTATTGGTCGCAATGGCCTTGTGTGCTGGAAGACCAGCCAAAAGATAAGCAGGGAGGGAAATCAAGCCACCGCCACCGCCGATGGAATCAGTAAAGCCCGCCAGGAAGACAAGCGGGCAGACAATAAGCAGGACAGGATAAAGGGAAGCAATCTCAAACATGGAAACCAATATGATTATACATTATTTGTCTTTTTGTTATACATGCGATAGCCAGTTTCAAGATCAACGACATTCATTAGTTTGCCATCATCCAGATGTTGAAGATTGTATTTGACAATCTTGGCAAATTCCCTTTTTGTTATAGGAAGATCAAGATTGCCGGAAGCATGAGGAGTGATGATGACATTTTGACAATCATAAAGCGGACTATCAGCCTTTAGTGGTTCCTCTTTGAAGACATCAAGGAGAGCACCGGCAATATTATCACTCAGGCACTCAAACAAAGCGTCATAATCAAGGCAATTGCCTCTTCCGACATTAATCAGATATGAACCCCTTTTCATCGATCTTAATCTCTGAGCATTCATGATATTGTCAGTTTCCTTGTTTCTCGGAAGACATAAGGCCACAATATCCGCAAGTTTCAGATATTCATCAAGCATGCCAAAATCTCCACATTCCTGGATATAGGAAGGCTTGTCATCAGGATGCCGTCTAATGCCATAGACAACAGCTCCCATCGCACTTGCTTTCTTAGCAAAATTATGGCCAATATCACCTAGTCCTACAACCAGAATTGTTGATGAACAGATAGTAGATACCGAAGGAATCCGTTTCCAAAGATGTTTCTTCTGGTTATCATGATAATAAGAAAAATTGCGCATGAGGGCAATAAGACCGCCGATCATATATTCAGAGATGGCAATGCCAAAGGTCCCTGAAGCATTGGCAATCTTGCAGTTTTCATTAAAGTCTTCCCTTCTGATAAAATCAGAACCTGCCATTGCCAATTGATAGAGCCTGAGATTAGTCATCTTTTTGCTTGTCTCCTTATGCAAAATGCCAATGGCTACTTCATATTGCAATAATTCCTCATCTTTAAGTTCGGTCTCCTTCTTGTAGCAGATATCATAGGACGATAAGCCGATTTCATCAAAATAATCTTTCATTTCAGGCATTGTGCATAAGATTTTCATCAACATCACCTCTTATATTAATAATAGGAAGCTCTCACTCCCTATTATTGTATTATTTCAGCTTTGGTTAATGCTAAACTTTTAACTGACGAATGAGTACACAAATCATATCTATGCATATGAGACATTATCATCAAGATTTGTTTTCATCCAGATAGTATCAACTATTTTATTAAAAACCACCATCGCTCTTATCATAATTGGCTTATGGTTTAAGCAGATTGATGCCAACCATTTTGCCATTGATGCCTATTTCCTGCTTGGACAAGAACTTTACTGCATTGATGCGATGTTTCCATAAGACAACAAATGAACCGATCGCCATGATAATCACAACGAAGATCGAAGCTTCCAAAAATAAAATGGCAATTGGGAAACCAATGATCATGGATGCTGTGCTGACAACGATATAATTGAAAATCAGAGCCAGAACAAGACTGGCAACAAGAATAATCAGACAACATTTCCAATCAACAATAAATGAAAAGCCAATATAGGAGGCAAAGCCCTTGCCGCCTTTGAAATCAAGATAGAATGGGTAACAATGGCCTATGATTGCCGATAGACCAGCAATAATCGAAGCCAGATAGGCATCTTTAAATAAGAAACGAATCAACAGAACAGCAATGATGGACTTAAGGATATCATAAGCCACAACAACAATGAAGTAGCCCCAGCCAAGACAGATCTTGGCATTGGAAGCACCAGCACTCTTTGATCCCCTTTCCCTGATATCAAAGCCTTTCATTCGACCAAAAAGATAGGCGGGATTGATACTGCCAAGCAAATAGCCAATGATTATTGCGACAACATATTCCATGCTTTTCTCCTCATTAATATTCAATAACATTATAAGCGTTATTTAGCCAATATTCAGTTCTTTCATCCAAACTGGCAATTCCTTTTTCCAGGCAGCTTCCGAATGATCATCATTCTTGAAGACATGGGGAAAGACATCAACCCCAGGCTTTTTCAACAATGCCCTGATAATTTGCAGATTCTGGTCAGTGACTACAGCGAAGGTTCGAAGGTCATAATATTCATTGCCTCCCCAGGACATGTAGACTTCAGTTTGTGGAGTCATAGGCTTGTCAAAGTCTTTTCTGAATTCCTTATACATAGGATAGATATGTGGTGAAACACAAATGGCTTTTGAATAATAGATGGAATGGATCATCACTGCATAAAGAGCCATTGTACCACCCATGGAAGAACCGCCAATATAGGTTGTTTCCCTAAAAGGCAATGTTGGATAGTTCTTATCAATGAAGTCCTTGAGGTCATGGATCATCCATTCCAAAAGCGGACGTCCTTTCTGCCTTACAATCCCCCATTCATCTTCATAGAAGTCATAAGGAGTAAATTCACTGAGCCTTTCATTGCCTTCATGATTGCACTCCAAGCCCACTACCATCAATCTGGTCTTGGCCTTATCCAAATAATCCTTCAATCCCCATGATGTTCCATAAGTTGCATCCGAGTCATTGAAGAGATTGTGGCCATCAAACATATAGAGGACAGGAAATCTTTCGTCAACGCTTCGATCATCAGGCAAATAGATATGCAAAGTCCTGAATGTCTGATAGGGATTTATCCAAATATCTCTTTTGATAATCATAGTCACCTCAAATAATAACTAAATCATTATAAGCTCTGATTACCATCATTTAGCAAGAGGCAATCATAGCGGATGGCTTTGCCTTCAATTGAATAGGATGGTTTCATATTAGCTAAAGGCAATGATTTAAGTGGCCTTTTGACAACAATCTTTGAAGGTTTCAAATTCTTGGCTGCTTCAAGCATTTCCTCTTCATTAGCACAGGGCAAAGCCAGCTTATGCAAAAGCTGGAACTTCTTTTTGACAAGTGCCTTCTTATCCCTTTGCGGGAACATGACATCAAGATAGATAACATCAGCCCTCATCTTGAGTTCCTTTGCTAAAAGTGTACTGTCACCGACATGAAGGTTCATTCTATTTACAATTGGAAAAAGGCTATCATCAGCCCTTCCCCTTATGATTGCATCCCTTAGCAAAGCGGCAATATAAGGATTGCTTTCAAACATTTCAACCCGATAGCCATAGGCAGCCAAAAGAAAGGAATCTTCACCCATACCTGCTGTCATATCATAAACCAGCAGATCTTTTCTGCCCTTGATGCGAATGGCTTTGATCAGCATTTCACCATTCAGATTATTTGGTTTCAAACGCTTGATCATCTTTGAGAAATCACCTTTTTCCTTCAAATTCCCTTCAACTAGTGAAAGACCATCCTCAGCTAGAACAAAATGGATATCATCTGAGCTATCAGCCAAACTGAGATCCAGCTCCTTGGCGAGCAAATCTGCTTCATCTTTGCGGCTAGGATCATTAACAACAAGCTTCATAACTGTATTATATAAAAAAGATAGCCTGCTCTAAAGGCTATCTTAGAAGAACTTTTCAATGGCTTTCCTGAATTCATAAAGCGCTTCCTCATCACCATCTTCAATGGCATGATAAATGCAATGGGAGATATGTTCATTGATTATTTCCTTGCCAAGTCCATTAAGAGCTGATTTTGAAGCGCTTAGCTGCATGAGGACATCAGCACAATCTGCATCATTTTCAATCATTCTCCTGACTTTCTGCAGATGTCCAATGATTCTGGCAAGACGGTTGGTCTGTCTTTTCTTTTCTTCTTCTGAATGGAAGTGTGCGTGCTTGTCCATTAGCTGTTTCCCTTTCTTTTTGCCTTTTGCATGAATAATGGTGGTTCAAGATGACATTTGTTCAATAGTGCTTCATCATTAAAGATCTCTGATAAATCCCCATCAAACATCTTGCCATCAGGGCTTAGCAGAATTCCCCTTTCACAAGTCTCATAAGCCAGATCAAGATCGTGGGTGGCAATGACTTTGGTATTCTCTATTGAATTAAGGATATTGATGAGATTGCGACGATTATAAGGATCAAGGGCAATGGATGGCTCATCAAAAAGAATGATTCCTGGTTTCATAGCCAGAATTGTAGCTATAGCTGCCAGCTTTCTTTCACCACCTGACATCTTATGATTGGAACGATTCTTCAGATAGGTGATATCAACTTTTACAAGAGCTTCATCAATCAGCTCTTCGGCTTTTTCATCAGGGATCTGGGCATTCCTTAAGCCAAAGGCCATATCATCATAAAGGGTTGGCATGAATAGCTGATTATTGGAATCCTGAAAGACAAAGCCGATCTCTTTTCTGATCTTTGCCAGATTATTCCTATTAAGCCTCAGGCCAGCAACTTCTATTTCACCATGATAATTCAAAAGGCCAACCAGTATCCGCAGCAAAGTGGACTTGCCAGTTCCATTGGCACCAATAATGGCAACACTTTCATGATTGTTGATTGAAAAGTCCAGATGATCAAAGACCATGTTCCCATTACCATAGGAAAAACAGAGATCGCTAACATTTATTGCCCAACTCATATGAATATTTTACCAATCATTTGGGAAATATTGATCATTCCAAATGCAAAAATTACAAACAGCAATCCCAAAAGGAATAAATAATCAATATAATCAGCCTTCCTGCTTCTAGCAAAGGAATAATTACCATCGTATCCCCTTAGTTCCATGCTTTGGGCAATCTCCTTGGCACGATCCATGGTTCTTAATAGCAACGAACCCAGAAATGAACCCCAGGAAGAATATGCAATGCCTTTTTGCCCCGGTGCTCTTAAGCTATAAGCAACAAGCATGTTGCCCGCTTCTTCCAGCAACAAGGAAACATAGCGATAGGTCATCAATAAGGAAGAAATAATGATACTTGGCAGATGCAGCAAAGACAAGCCATAGCAGATTTTCTCAATCGATGTTGTGGAAACAAGAACAAATGACATCAGCAAAGCCAAAATACCTTTTAGAGCCAGACTTAGAAAACTGATAAAGCCGGCGGTGATCTTAATATTGAATAGGACCATCACCACTTGGCGGTCAATGAAAAGATTGCCGACGCCAACAAAAATCACAAAAGGCAAGACTGCTCTTAGCTTATGAAAACATAAGCTCAGGGGAATATCAGCCAAGGCATAAAGAAAAGAAGGAATCAGAAACATTGCAACGAGCTTGGATATGGAGTCAATCGACATGACAACAGCTATATAGCTGATAACGATCACAAGCTTGAAAAGAGGATGACGATAATGCAGAAAAGAATTGCCATTCGACAATTCATCAATTCTGCTCATTTCACTTATTGCCAAGAAAGCCTTATTCAAAATTTCCCTTTGTCCTGTTTCTATTCAATTTGCCTACGGCATATATCAAGGCCGCTACGGCTGCCACAATGGCCGATCCAACTAGACCTGCCAAGGATGTACCACCTTCACCATCTGCAAAGCCATAATCCGGAAGGAAAGCCGTCTTATCAACAATAGCTCCTGCCTTATCCGACAAGGAACTGCTTACTCCATAATCATCTTCATTAAGCCCCATGTTCTTTTCCTGAAACAATGACCATTCAAGACCATCAGGATTGCCTGAGGCATACAAGGAGAAGGCCCCTCCTGTAAGGACAACAAGAACAGCCATAATAGCAACCAGCTTGTTCATGCTCAGCTTGTTCTCTCTACCGATATTCAATACTTCTGGCCGATATTCGTTGATAAACAAAAGAATAGCCGAAGTTATCAGCCCTTCAACAAAGCCAATTGCCAGATGAATTGGTTGCATTATCATGGCAAATGAGCCAAGTGGCAAGGATGTGATGCCAGACAGCTTGGTCTCAAGGCAAACAGAGAAGGAACCAAGCTGTAGTGTAACGATGCAGCCAAGAACACTAGCAATGATTATTTTCATTCTAGTATTCATCCTTGTCTTCATAATTGGCTGATAAATCAGAAAATAGCCCACAAAACAGCCATAGAAAGCCATATTCCAAACATTAGCCCCAAGGGCCATCAAGCCTCCATCCGCAAAGAAAAGGCATTGGATTGCAAGAATGACTATCATTGCCAAAAAACCGGCATAAGGCCCTAAAATAGCACTTAGTAGCAAGCCGCCACACAAATGGCCACTGGAACCTGTGCCTGGAATTGTATAATTGATCATCTGTCCAGCAAAGACTAGAGCAGCACTTACTCCCATCATTGATATCTTTTCAAGATTATTCTCCTTGCTGACTTCCTTAACGCTTTTTATAGCTACAGCAGAAGACGCAAGATACATTGTGATTGCTGTCTGTGGTGATAGCAAAGCATCAGCCATATGCATAAAACAAAACCCCCATACGCTAACCATCTTGATAATATCATTCATCAATCAGGTTTTTAAGCCCTATAGGGGGTTATTGAATTGATGGTTTATAGCCTTAGCAACAGCTAGGGATGACTCCTTCTTGCCATTTTCCTCCCACATCAGAAAGGAATTGAGCAAGCCACCTGCATAGGAATAAAGTTCATAGAGAGTAAGGTTCCTTTCTTTCATAATATGCTCCTTCATGAAATCATTGACGCCATCTATCATCAAGGAATAGAGGCCTTTCTTTTTGAGTATCAGGAAGAAATCGGCATATTGGTCAAAGAATTCCAAGGCAAAGGCAATATGTTCGGTTTCCATATAATCATCATTTTCAAAATGATATCGTCTAGCTTCAAGATAATCGGAAATGATAATGCCCAGATAATCCTTCAAGGCCTTGTAGCAGGAATCATAATACTTATAGAAGGTCATGCGGGCTACTCCGGCCCTTTTGACGACATCAGAAATCTTGATACGATTAAAATCATCTTTTTTCAAAAGATCGATAATTGCTTCTGCTATGCACATTCTGGTAAAACGAGTCTTGTTTCTGTTATCAATCATAAGGAAAATGGACAAAACATGTCTTTATGTAAATTGTACAAGCACTTTTCAGCTAATACAATTGAATTATATTTTTTAGGAGCTCAAACAAATGATCAAATTCATAGCCGATTCTTCTTCTGACCTAAGCAAAAGCGAAGATTTTACACCTGTACCCTTGACCATATCAACAAATGAAAGGACATTTGTGGATGATGAAAAGCTTGATATCAAGGAAATGCTCGACTATCTTGAAAACTACAAGGGACGCTCATTTACTGCCTGTCCTTCAAGCCAAAGCTGGCTTGATAGCTTTGAAGATGGAGATGAAATCTATGTAGCTACAATGACATCCATTCTATCAGGTACTTATAACAGTGCAAGACTAGCAAAGGATATCTATCTTGAAAGCCATCCCAATGCCAAAATTCTCTTATTCGATACCCTTTCAACCGGTGGACAGCTGAAAATGGTTATCGAAAAGATGATGGAATGGAAAAAGGAAGGCATGTCATTTGCTGAAATATCAGAAAAGATCAAGGATTACAATGACAATATCAGATTGCTTTTCGCCTTCAGATCCCTGAACAACTTTGCCAACAATGGCCGTGTCAGCAAGCTTGTTGCAACGGCAGTTGGAACCTTAGGCATTTCCATTTTTGGTACTGCCAAGGATGGAAACATCGCCCCACTTTCAAAACTCAAAGGAGAAAAGAAGGTTCTTTCAGCCTTTATCAATGATCTGGAAGAAAATGGTTTTGAACACGGGAAAGTCTCCATGTCCCATGTCGAAAACGAAGATCTTTGTCTAAAGCTCAAGAAAAAGATTCTTGAGCGCTTTCCACAAGCCGTTATTGATATCTATAAAGCTAAAGGATTATGTTCCTACTATGCAGAAAGAAAGGGCATCATCGTCTGTTATGAAAAGCATTAAAAAGGCATGATGACTCATGCCTATTTTGCATTTGACCAAGCTTGTGCTTGGTTTTAATTTGACAGCACATCTTTGATAAGCAGATATATTAGGGAGGTCATGCATGGAAGATGTGCTGTCAGACACCTAAATTATAGCGTATGCAGAAATAAAATCAATTCCTATGGGAATAAATTCTGTATTTTGCAATAAGTTCGAGAGCCAGATCTTCTATTGCATAAAGATTAGCAAGCAGCGTCCGATGATCTTCCAAAGTGCTTTCCAAAAGAGTCTTCTCAAAGCTTCCAACGCTTGACTTGATCTTTTGCAAAAGCTCTTCATGTTCCTTGGCAAAAACAATCCACTTTACCCGCTTGTCATTTTCATCAGTCACTGTTTCCAAATAACCCAGTTCGCAAAGCTTGTGGACTTGTTTGACAATGCCTGATTGCTTGATCTGTAAATAGCTTTCCACTTTCTTGAATGTGGTCTTTCCACCATTGATGGCAATTGTCAAAAGGATGTGGAACTTAGCATTATCCAGTGACAGTGTGGCGGCATATTCGCTGATGTAACTGTGAATCGCAGTTGACATGAGTCCTATTTCAATAATTGGCAACAAGGCTGTTTTATCATTAAAGATGCCAAGATGTCGAAGGCTATTGAGATTGCTATACATCTTTCCGATATCATTGGCAAAGTCATCATATTGAGCATCAAGCCTCTTCTTGCTCATCTCTTCAAAGCTTTCAAGTGAAAATAGGAAATTTAAAGCAAAGTCAGTGCCCTTTGGCTTTAAGCGGACACAATTGAAATAGCCATTGTTTTCATCAGGATATACTTCCAAATAATCCTTCTTTCTTAGTTCTTCCAGTTGCCTTGATATTGTGCTCTTGGAGAAAAGGCCAACCTTGATCAGTTCGTCC
>JAQXQU010000084.1 GCA_029101345.1 Erysipelotrichaceae bacterium
CAGCTGCCATACTTCAGCCAGCTTGTCATTCCAGGTACCCAGTGCATTCTGCAGATTCTGTACTACCCAGTTATCCGACACTTCTTATGCCTCCTTTCCTGCAGCCTTTAATGTGGCGCAAATTAAAACAGCTCCGGCACATGCCAGAGCAACAGCAACAAATTTCTTCATGAGTTCACCTCCGATCTGTATTGAATTTGTGTATAAGAAAACCCAGCACGAGGTGCTGGGTATGTATCTATGCTTTATATTTTCCATAGTTTTTTCGCCTTGCTTATTAACCAATCGGCTCTTGAAGAAATACCTGTTTCATCCCATATTTTTTTATTAACAACGTCTGTCATTGTCTTTAATCCCGATGAACAGCTAATTAATCCCGGATTGCTGTTCTTCCCTTTTAGCTTTGTTGTCCAGTCACCATCACGTATTGAGGCATTTAGAGATTGCGTAATAATAGCAAGGTTACCTAAAGTCAATAATATTCTATCTCGTTCTTCTTCATTAGCAACAGTTCCCCATTTGTTTCTCCATTTCTTTGGCATCAAATGCTCTAAGCTATACTTATCAAATCCAAGCAATGTAGTTGAATCTTTTGGATTTCTAAGACTTGTTTCAATTAGATAAATAACTCCTCTTGCTTGTAGATTGTAGAGTTTTGTTTCCTTAAACCCTTTTTCTAAATCTGTATCAGATGGTATTGATGTAGTATTTCCAGAATTATCATTAAGAGCCTTTAGTAAATCAGATTTTGAAGTGATTCTATTTGCAATAAACGATTGAAATAATCTGTTGTAATTCTTTGTACTCTCCTTTGTTATTATTCTTCTCATTATATAACTCTCAAGGAGCTGATACATACTCTTTTTTTCATTGGCATCCAAAACATTCTTTTCAATAAATAACACATATGGAATAAGTGTTGTATTCTTTAATCCGAATATTATTGTGTTGATCCTTTCAATCCCATATTCATTTGAAACACACTTTTGTGTCCAACCTGGATCAAATGTTTCTTTAAATATCCTAGCAGTATCCGCTAGTTCATCTAACACTACTGACATATTTCCATTGCAATAATTTGAAATAAAATCCTTGTATGAATTGAATAACTTATCACTACGCCCATACAATATTTTATCTTCAGTCGATACTTTATATGCTACATCGTTAACAAAAAGTTTGAAGTATGAATCAAAAAACTCATTTATTAAAGATTTTTTTACACTTCCTGCTTCAAATTCCTGATTCCAATATTCTTTTGTTTCATCATCATTTTCAAATATTGGAACCCAGTTAGAGTTAAATGAAGAAACATCATTCTTGGAATAGAAGTAATTTTTCAATAATTCAGCGGTGGTTAATTTAACACCCAATGAGTTAATCGTGTCAAAAACTTGTTGTTCATCTTCCCCCGCATCTAGATCTATACAAACAAATTCAAGATTCTTCTGAATAGTAATTCGATCAAGTTTATTAATATCTATATTAGAGATGAAGTAGTTAAATGCATTAATAATATTTGTTACATTACTTTTACAATCAATTGGAGATGCCTCCTTATGGTTCATTACAATATCAAATGCATCGCAATCATTTATTCCCGTGCTTAATGCAATCTCGTCGTTTTCAAGAAGAAAGTCTCGGTCAAATTTATCATGAATGTTTGCTTTTAAGCATAGTGCCTTAAAGAACAGAAGTAAAGTTGTTAATCTTTGCTGCCCATCAACCACTATTTTTCTGTCTGTAATTTCATCCCAAGTATTCACCTGTCCTGCTTTTAATATAATTGACCCAATAAAATATGGCTTCTTCGTAGCTGTAACGAGTTCCATATCACTTAGAAACCGTTCCCATTGTTCTTCTTTCCAAACATATGCTCTCTGATAAAATGGTATCTCTAGTTTTCTTGATGTGTTAAATATTCCTTTTATTGTAATCTTACTTGCATTCATACAATTTCCTCCCGATTAGTTATTCTGTTCCATTAGAACAATTATTAATCTGGTTCATAATTCTTTTTTTCATAATATAAAACCATTATACTTCGCACCTATAAAGCACACAATGCAAATATATAAGCAGTCTGTAACAATGTACAGTGGCAAAGCCACTGACCTTACCCCACAATCAGGTTAAGGATTTCTTTTGTGAATGTGATTATGATTCCACCTGCAAGAGTCAAGAACCCGTTGGCTCTTTGGGACGGATCGTGGGACTTAAGCGAGAGTCCCACCTGCATGATGCCAAGGCCCAGCAGTATAAGTCCGATTGCTCTTATCAGGCTGAAGATAAAGTTTGAAAGATTATTTACAACCGATATAGGGTCGCCTGCTGCAAAGCATGTGCTGCAGAATATGGTTCCTGCTACGACCAGAACCATATAGGTTATAAAGATCACAGCAAGCCTTCTGTTTTTCTTTAGTGCTGTGAAAATGTTTCTGTCTCTATTTGTCATGTTTCCTCCAATCTGAACTAGTGCAATATTTGCACCTGTTCGCTGTTATCCGAAAATAGCTTTTCTACGTCTTCCTCCGAAAGCAGGGTGTAGCCTGTTTCTATTGCTTTTGCATCATCTTCTGGAAGAGGCTGGTTTGTAAGCTCGATGGTGAATGCCGCACCTGAAGTATCGCCGTGGATATACGGCTCGCCTTTGCCGTCCTCTGTAAGTGATACGTTCGGGTGCTTCATAATGTCGAACTTGAAGTCTTTGACCGGACGCTCACCACGTATGAAGAGAAGGGCGTACTGGTTGTCCAGCATCCTGATTTCATCAGGAGTGAGCAGTTCTCTTCCTGTCTGCTGGTCGTTCTTCGTATAGTTTCCCCGCATCCCGTAGGAAAGTCCGTAGGTGTTGGTGTCGATTGTCTCCTTTCCAAGAAGCTCACTGACGTATTTGTGCGTTGC
>JAQXQU010000085.1 GCA_029101345.1 Erysipelotrichaceae bacterium
TTTCTCATCTATGGAATCTAGCATGACTAACATGGCACTAATGGTTGCATCTTTCTGCCAGTCTAGTGGAAACCATGCTTGGTCTATAATTTCATCAGAGATTTTATTCTCAAATGAAGGTGCAAAATCTATCAAATACGAACAAAAATCTCTTGCACTATATCTTGTCTCATAACTGAAGCTTCTTAGGAATTCATACTCTTCTTCAGAAACGTTAAGCTTCTTTGCTGCGTACCAATGTAAAAGGAATAATGTGGTAAGTCTCTGCTGTCCATCCAGAGGAGTCATTACACCGTTTTCATCTATATCTCCATATACAAAATCCAGAGTAATAGGCTTCTCTGTAATGGCTTTGTACAAGGAGTTTAAGAATCTATTTCTTACCCTTTCGGTATCAGAATCTTTTCTTCCCTGAGCATAATCACGTTGAATAATTGGGATAACTATCTTCTTAAGCAGAACGGTTTCTTCCCCTACTTCAAAGTCAGTATTAAAAATATCAATAAATGTATGTAATGCCGTTGCCATATTATTCTCCTGCCTTTTCAATACTGATTTCTGAACTCAGATATTCACTAAGCACAGTATTAATTGCATTGACATATGCTACTCTGTCAGCCTGTCCCCAGAAATGAATCTGATTATTTTCAGAAGGAGTATAGTATTTAAGGAATACCATTTTGGTGCAGAAAGGAATGTATTTTCCGGTCCTATCCATCTCGATGATGATATTTCTCTTAACATCAAATGTTGAGTTATTAAGAGCCGCATTATCGCTGGTATTAAGCAGTGCCATATTAGAGATTGAATGTAGGTACTCTGCATTCCCTTCTACAGACATGACAGCCACTATTTCTTGTTGCAACTGTTCAAAATCAGTTCTCTCCAATTTTTCGCGCTCCATTGCTTCCGTTGCGCGGGCAATTAAATCTTCCTGATTCTGTAAAGATTTAAGAGAAATAATATGCAATCTAAGCCATTCTTTCCAATCTTCCTGCTTTCTCATACCTTCTGACTGTTGAGCATGAATATGTTCCAAACTCCAAGAAGCTTTATCTTTGTATCTATCAAAAGGAAATCTCTGTGCTTTCTCATCAATCTGGCGAATCGATTCTACATTGAACAATAACAGCAATCTGCTGATTTTTTCATAGTCACCAGATTTGTCATAGCTTAATTCCTCATAAGGCTTATCATAAGCTATGCTATTCTTTATAAACTGATCCAATCCCTGCTTAAACTCAGACTTGGTTTTTCCCTTTGAATCCTCGTAGATTGATTGAATAGTCTGAGTCTTTGAAGCAATTAAGTATCCTATCTTATGATACAGCTCATGGTCTTCGTACCAATCTTTCAAGATTAGAAATGTATGCTGTATCTCTTTCCAGATATCTGATAAACTCATTTCATTCTTCATCTTATCGAAGGCAAAGTATGTATAATATTTTTCTCGTGTATCAGGACCTTTATTGGTAATCAAATCAAGTATCAAATCTATCCTTGTCTGGTAGTCCTCAGCTACACTATTGGTCAAGAATCCCCATAAAGATGCATTGTGTAGCTCTTTCTCAATGTTATCCCACTGTAAAGAAATTTCTTCCTGCTTTTCGCGATCCATTTGTTCATTATTGTCACGACTTAAGAACATGGCTTTCACAAGTTCTGCGCTTGTAAGCGGAATCTTACCAATATTTAATCTAGCAAATAGGCCGATAGCGTCTTCGTCCTCAGAAACCTCGTACCAAATCACTTTTACATTCTCATCAAAGTATTTGTTAATATTGGTAAGAGTTGATTTCTTATCCTTTTCTGCAAACCACTTTTCAATAGTTTCATAAGCATTACAAATAAACCAGAAATCAATGTTGTCCTCCTTCATTAATGTCTGAATATCTTTAAGAAACTCAGCAGACTTTTCTCTAGTCTCATACTCAAGTGAAAAACTTGGTTCATCTAAAAAGCCTCCGCTGGCGTTATACATATATCTATAAATAAGATAAAGCGTTGTTAGTCTCTGCTGTCCGTCTATAAGCTCAAATCTATCCCCATTTCGACGTACTACAATTGGCTGTAAGCAGTAGTTATTAGTTCCGTTATTATAAACATCATCTAACAACCTTGTTACTTCATCTTCTCCCCATCTATAGCCT
This sequence comes from Erysipelotrichaceae bacterium, assembly GCA_029101345.1. Taxonomy (GTDB): domain Bacteria; phylum Bacillota_I; class Bacilli_A; order Erysipelotrichales; family Erysipelotrichaceae; genus Colivicinus. The sequence goes on from JAQXQU010000085.1 coordinate 2,151, forward strand.
CTTTGATAAGAAGGAATATAAAAATCTCCTGTAATAGACCCAACCAGTTTTGTATCTAAAACAATTTCACTATCCACCATAATAATAGGCTCCCCTCTCTACTTGATTTCTGTATATGACACCTGATACTCAAACAAGCGCATCCTA
>JAQXQU010000086.1 GCA_029101345.1 Erysipelotrichaceae bacterium
ATATGGTTTCCCTAATTTTTGCGCTAACACTTGGAGGAAGATAATGAAAACAATTGATTTTTGCTCATTAGATGAGGCAATTGAGTGCTATGGAAGAGAAAATCTAATAGCAATCGATTGTATTAAACAAATTATTTTTTATACTAGGCATGGATGCCAGCCAAAGTTTGTTTGGGAAAATGAAGGAAAACCAGGGCAAATTACGGCATGGTTTTTAAAGAACGAGACAAACTTTGTATATAAAAAATGGATAGACAATAGACCGAATAAAGATAAGCATGCGTAACCAAGGAAAAATTTTCGAAGAGCAACTGCAAAAATCTGTTCCTGAGTATGCGCTTTTATATAGATTACATGATTCTGCCCAGTCATTTGGAAGAAGCTCAAAATTGCGATTTAGTTCTAAAAACCCTTTTGACTTTTTAATGTGGGATTCAAAAAGACATATTTTATATGCTTTAGAAATGAAAACAGTTAAGGGAAAAAGTATTACTTTCGAAAGAACTGAAAATGATCATTATGAAATTCATTTGCATCAAATTAATGGTCTAAACAAATGGAATGCATATGATGGGATTGAATGTGGTTTTATCATTGAATTTCGTGGAATAGAGAAAACTTGTTATATTAATATCGAAGATTTTAATGCATTGATAAAAGAGATTCCAAAAAAGAGATTTGGAATTGATGATTTAGATAAATATGGTATTCCGTATTTTATTATTCCACAAAAGAAACTTATATCTAGATATAGATATGATTTTGAATCATTTCTAAATAGTGCAGATAAATAGAACAAAGAATAGAGAAATATATGGAGGTAAATATGAAACAATCTTTTGTTGTTAATACTAAATTAAAGGCCATTGAGTACATAATGCTGGTTAATGATATTGCTTCTCAGTACTTCTTTTCTGACGGTACATATGCGCCCCAGACTGGTTTGTTAAATGCCATGCAGTTATTTTATAATATTTGCGTGAAGTCATCAAAATATGATGATACGATTGCTCACAATTCTGATAGTATGGATAGCATTGAGATTTTGGTTGCAGATGATGATTTTGTCAAGGCTTTTAATAATGCATTAGTAGTTGAAGGTTATCGCATGGATTTTGCGAATGCTTTCCGTGATGCAATGGATATTGTTGAAACCAGAAAGTCTTCTTTGTATCACGCTGTTGATATGATTGAAAATGTTATTATGTTAGCTATTGATAAGATTACACCAGCTTTGACTAAAGAGAATATTGAGAACGTTAAGGCCATTGCCGAAGATATTTCTAAAGGAAATATTAGTGCCCAATCAGTAGTGGAAGCATACTCAAAATCAGATAGAATTAAAGAGTTGATTAAGCTTGTTCCGAAAGAGCAAAGCAAATCAGAAGAAAACAAGGAGTAATACATATGGGAACCGCTCGTAATGCAAAGCAACTAAATGCAATGATTATGAAAGATCTTAAGAAAGCAGCAAAGGTTGCATCTGAGAAGATGCTTTCTGATATGTATGAAGAAACCGAGGATTTTTATACGGGCGGCGAACCTTCTATGTATCAACGTACTGGTGCTCTTGGCGATACACCAAGAACTACTGCCGTATCGGCGGTATCCTCTGCCGAAGGTGGAACAGTATCTTTCAAAGCATATTTAGATACTTCTACACAGTATACAACAGGTAAAAATCCATCCATGAAAACAGTTCTTGATCTTGCTAATAATGGTGGAGATATGACAAGCCCACCAATGAGAGCCGTTGTTGGTAAACCTGGTTTTTGGGACAGAGCACAAGATAAAATGGAAGAATCGTTTAAAGAAACGATGGATCGATTCTTCTAATGTGAACATCGTCAGCTAATTCAGAAAGGAGTGGTTATGTGGAGAAGCTGAGAGAGGGAAGAACAACTGTATATAACAATATAACTTCTCCTGAGAAAATGCGGCAAGTTAATCCAGATAATATTCAACTTGAGGAAGATTTTCTAGAGTATCTTGCTTCTATTGATAGATCAAAAGGAACAATTTCACAATATAAAGCAAATCTTCATGTTTTCTGGTGTTGGAATCTGGAATACAATAAGAATAAATTCTTTGTCGATTTAACAAAACGTGAAATTTCAAAATTTCAGAGCCATGCAATTAATGTGTGGAAATGGTCTCCAAAAAGAATTCGTACTGTTAAAGCTACTATTAGTAGTCTGTCTAATTTTATTGAGAATATCCTTGATGATGAATATGAAGATTATAGGCCGATTGTTAGAAAGATTGAATCTCCTGCGGATGAAGCAGTTAGAACAAAAACGGTATTTCAGATGGAAGATCTTCAACCGCTATTAGACCAGTTAGTAGAGAAAAAAGAGTATATGAAAGCGTGTGTGCTTGCATTAGGCATGTATAGCGGCAAAAGAAAGGCAGAATTAACTAGATTTAAAGTCTCATACTTTGATGATGAGAACTTAATTTGTGGTGGAGCACTTTATAAGACGCCAGAAAAGATGGTAACAAAAGGCCGGGGGCAAAGAGGAAAACTATTATATGTTTATACATTTGAAAAACCATTTAAACCATACTTAGATTTATGGTTGGAAGAGCGGAAACGGCTTGGGATAACAAGCGATTGG
>JAQXQU010000087.1 GCA_029101345.1 Erysipelotrichaceae bacterium
ATGGCCATCCTTCTCATTTGCATCAATCTCACTATAATCGGCATTCAGAATGATTTCACCAGCCTGTCTTAAGATCTTTTCAATTTCAACAATCAACATAATTCCCTACCTTACATAATGGATATATTTCTGAGCATATTGATCTCTTGGTTCCTTGTCCTCTGTACCATGCCCTAGATAGATGATATTTAATGGCACATGCTTATCAGGAAGACCGAGAATTCTTCTGACATTATCCACACCCTTCTTTTGTGGATAGACGCCACACCAGACAGCAGCCAAGCCTAAATCAACAGCTCTTAAAAGAATATTCTCGGAAGCAGCACTGCAATCATGGATCCAATAGTCCTTAAGCTCAAATGGGAGGGCTCTACTTAGATTGCCACAGACCACAATTGCCAAAGGTGCAATGTAGTTTGTATACAGTGTTGCCTTTCTTAGCTCCTTGAGCTTCTCTTCATTTTCCACCACATAGAATTCCCAAGGCGTGCGATTGACAGCACTCGGACCGCTCATCGCTGCATGCAGAAGCTCTTCAATTTCCTCTTCTTTTACTTTTTCCGCAGTAAATTTTCTAGTACTGCGCCTTTTTAACATTATTTCCTTTAATTCCATCTTTACCTCCAACTTCATATAATTGACAATTGTTGATGCCATTTTGCCAGAAATCCCTTATTGCAAGATCCTTGCAGATGGCATAGATGCAGGAATTCATTGCCCCATGGCCAACAAGCAGGACATCCTTATCAATAGCTAGCAGTGGATAGACCTTTTCTTTTAGAAAGGAAGCGGCTCTTGCATATAGTTGTTCAAAGCTTTCGGCCCCACCAAGTGATTTTTTGTATTCTTCCGGATGATTAAAGATGATGCTGATGGGATTTGTGGGGTCACGATAATCATAAGTTCCTTCATAAGCCCCAAAGGACATTTCCTGCAAGCGCTTATCCACAATTATTGGGATATTCCGGCCGGCAAGCATGATTTCGGCTGTCTGATAGGCTCTTATTAAAGGTGAGACAAAGCAGATATCAAAGTGCACATTCTGATAATCCTCTTTGGCTTTTTTGGCTTGTTCGATGCCCTGATCATTTAAAGGAATATCGCTTTGACCCTGCAAACGGTTTTCCTTGTTCCAATCAGTCAAGCCATGACGTAATAGATAAAGCATCTTTATAACTTGATGATGACATCAGCCGCAAAGCCTTCCATCTTTGGACCAATCAGACAGTAATCAGCACTCTTGAAATAGTTTTCCAGCATTCTGCATAAGGAAAGAAGATCTTCCTTACTGGTCATAAGAGCCTCTTTTCTAATATTGCAGAGCTTTTGATAATCTAGGCCACAGAGATATTCCTTATCTGCTGCACGGCCTAATTGATCAGGTGTCAGCAGTGGTTCGGTATTGGCAATTGATGAGATGATATATTTCTCAATATCGGCGTCGCTTTCACAATAATTCCTTAAGAAGCCAATAAACTCCTGATACTTGGCAAATGAGCGCATAGGACTTGGATCACGATAGGAATAGAAGAAAGAGCTTGATGACATTGCTGTTGAGAAGCCGGAACCATAAGCTCCACCCTTGACTCTGATTTCATTCCAGAGATATTCAAGGGAAATGATATTGTTTAAGACAAGGAAACGACCATCAAAATGCCCACCAATGTTCTTAAGATTAGTGCCACAGCTTGCATAGGCAACAGCTGAAGGAATCTCAACAAAGGTATTGCCCTTCGGGAAGCTGATATTCATATGGATTTCCTTTTGGCCCTTATCAAAGCCGGCAAGCAGTTTTTCCAGCTGATATTCTTCCAATTTGTCATTAGCTGGCTTACTGATGCCGATAATCAGCTTGTCGCTGGTAAAGATTGTACTGGCAGCTTCCTTTAGATAATTGATAAAGGCCGGAAGAGTCTTATCAAAGTCTTCCACCAGCTTCTTGACTTCTTCATAACATGATAAGCCTTCCAATAGTTCAGTCGCTGCATTTCTTGCTGAAGAGGAAGCCAAAGCTCTTCTGGTACCATAGGAATGGCCTGCTTCAATGATATCTGATCTAAAGCCTTCAAATAGTGGCTGGAGAATATTGATCAGCAGTTCCTGATTGTCATAGTCACTATCTAAGAGGATATTCTTGACTAGGGCATAGCCCTCCTCAAGCTTGGACTTCAGGACAGACAGATGAACAGTGAAATAGATATTGGCATTATTGATATCATCATTCTGATCACAAACCAGATATTCAAAGCCCAGGTTTCCCAGATTGATCTTGATTTCCTGATTTAGGGTCAGTACATCATATTTGCTGGTAGGGATATTGGTCAGGATATTGGCCAATAATGAAAGTTTTGGCAGGGAATCCTGATATTTGCTGGATATTGGGAAATAGAGATTGATATAAGCCAGATCACTGATAGGGGCATTATGGACAAGAACTTCGACATCACCAATCAGTACTTTGCTTAAATCGTGTTCTTCCGGCTTTTCATCAACATCGCTAAGTGCCAGCAAGGGAATGCTTGCCAGATCTTCCAAAGAATCGCCAGTTTCCTGCCACTTCTTAAGCTCCCTGTTCAAATTGATGCAGGAAAGAATCTCATCTTCACTCATCTTATTTCTGATTGCTGTACAGACTTCCTTTTCCCTTGCCGTTTCTTCCAAAGCCAGATTCTTGGATGGACTAGCAATAACAGTGACCATCTTTTCAACATCAAGCATCTCTTCCATCAGTTTCAGATAATAGTCACTATCAATCTTTTCCCTTAAGGCCTTGAATGTATCATTGGCACTTAGGAAGAGGGCTGGATCTCCACCATAGAGATAGGAATTAAGGACATTGAGATTATGCAATAAGCCACGGGGTTCCTTAGCTTCCTTGAAAGAGAATTCAGCATAGTTGATATTAGCTTCAAGTTCCCTCTTATCCAAACCCTTGGCTTTGAGATCGTTGATGACAGTTTTGATTGCCTTTTTGATATCATCAAGCCTTTCTTCTTCCGTATTGGTTATCTGAATAGTTAAAAATGGCTGATATAAGCCTCCTTCAACATCAATTCTGACATCCTGGCCTAAGCCCTTTTCCATAATGGCACTGACAAGCGGAGCCTGAAGTGAACCGGTCAGATAGGCATTGGCAATGCCTAAAGCCACCCTTTTCTCCTTGTCATCAAAGTCACAGATGATTTTGCCAAAGAGAATCTGGCATCTTTCCTTTTCATCTTCATCCTTGGCAATTGGATAGGAAATCCTGACAGTCTCAACCCTTCTTTCCTTTTGATATGCAAGTTTCAGGCTTTCACTTGGCTTTACTTCCCTAAGATATTCTTCAATCAGGCTGATTGGCTCTTTGATGTCCATATCACCTTCCAGATAGAAGATGGCATTATTTGGTGAATAATAGCGCTCATGGGCCTTGAGGAACTTCTCATATGTTAGTTTGGGAATCGCTTCCGGATCACCACCAGAACTATATTGGTAGCAATTATCCGGATATAATGCTCTTGTCATGACAGAAACCAGACGGTTATCAACCGATGATTTGGCACCCTTCATTTCATTTAAAACAACACCATTGAATATAAGTTCATCATCTTTGTCCAACAATTCCTGATGAAAACCCTCCTGATAGAAGATATTAGGATTCTGGTAGATTTTAGGTCTAAAGACAGCATCCAGATAGATGGCCGTGAGATTGAGGAAGTCCTTGTTGTTTCTCGATGAGACTGGATACATGGTCTTATCAGGAAAGGTAATGGCATTTAGGAAGGTATTCATTGAACCTTTCAGCAGTTCCACAAAAGGATCCTTGACGGGGTACTTTTCAGATCCACAAAGCACACTATGTTCCAGGATATGGAAGACACCAGTATCATCTTCCGGATAAGTCCGGAAAGTAATGGAGAAGAGCTTGTTTTTGTCATCGGTTTTCAGATAGAGCAGTCTGGCATCACAATTGATATGCCCATATTCATAAAGAGTGGCATTTTGTTCTGCCACTTCAGTTTTGCTTAATAATTTAAAGTTTTCGATTCTGTCCATATTTTCACCTATATCAACTATTATATATCAATGTCTTTCCTTCAAACGGAATCAAAGACCCTGTCATTAAAGAAGAAGGGCTGTGAGGTGGATAGGGGGAGCAATGCATATAAAAATAAAACATCTACTTGCCAGCAGTTTTCTGCACGCAGTATTCTCATTATGCGTGTTTATATTATTATAGATTGTTCCTAAATCACGAGAGATTTTCACGCTTTTTGTAAATATTGCGTGTAAATTTTGAAAGCATTTTGCATTTGATATGTTTCCCTATCTATTGGTTCTGAAAGCTTTCGCAGCTATTTTGTCAGAACTTCTGATGAAGTCAGAACATTGATATCAAGGCGTCGATAACACCTATCATTTTATCTGATCATTGTTTTCTTTCAATCGGCTTCAGACATCATAGCCTTATAGATGCATATTCTCTTTGCTTGATGAATTATATGCTTATTGCATAATTAAAACCCCTTGCTTAAAAGTTTTATCAAGCAAGGGGTAAACAATTAATTAGGAATCTGGGAAATATGATTTGCAATTTAAATCCTTTTGATGCCGATTAAGCAATGTATTCCATCAAAGGACATAAGACAGCTTGATCTTTTACTCCAATTCAAAGGCACCGGTATAAAGCTGATAATAAGTGCCCTTTTGTTCAATCAGCTGTTCATGGGTTCCTCTTTCAATGATATGGCCATGATCAAGGACCATGATGGCATTGGAGTTGCGTACTGTAGATAGACGATGGGCGATGACAAAGACTGTTCTGCCCTTCATCAGATTATCCATGCCCTTCTGAACAAGGCTTTCAGTTCTGGTATCAATTGAAGATGTTGCTTCATCAAGAATCATGACTGGTGGGTCAGCAATGGCCGCCCTGGCAATGGAAATCAGCTGACGCTGGCCTTGAGACAATTGGGAGCCATTGCCTGTTAACATGGTCTTATAGCCATTAGGCAGTCTTGAAATGAAATCATCGGCATTTGCCAGCTTAGCGGCAGCAATGCATTCTTCATCAGTTGCATCAAGTCTTCCATAACGGATATTGTCCATAACTGTACCAGTAAACAGATTAACATCCTGCAAGACAATGCCCAATGATTTTCTTAAGTCAGGTTTGGCAATCTTGTTAATGTTAATGCCATCATATCTGATCTTGCCATCTGGAATATCATAGAAGCGGTTGATCAGATTAGTAATGGTTGTCTTGCCAGCACCGGTTGCGCCAACAAAGGCAATCTTCTGACCTGGTTTTGCATATAATGAGATATCAAAGAGGATCTGCTTATCTTCATTGTAGGCAAAGTCCACATTCTCCATCTGGATATCGCCCTTTAGTTCAACATATGTCGTTGTATCATCTGCCTGGTGGTAATGTTTCCAAGCCCATAATCCGGTATGTTCCTTGGTTTCAGTCAAATTGCCATTTTCATCTCTTTTTGCATTGACCAGATGAACATAGCCCTCATCCTTTTCCGGTTCTTCATCAATCAGTTCATAAATCCGGCTGACACCAGCCAGACCCATTGATACAGCCGCAATCTGGTTGGAAATCTGCTGGAAGACCTGGGACATCTGACGAACCATGGACATGAAGGAGACAATAATGCCAATGGTAATAGGTTCAACACCGGCAAGACAGATATTAGTGACATTAGTCACAACCATGATGCCACCAACAGCCGCAATTATTACATAGATGATATGACCCAGGTTATTGGTTACCGGACCAATGCAGTTGGAAGCCGAGTTGGCAATTGTCGAATCACTGCAGAGCTTTAAATTGAGTTCATCGAACTTCTTCTTGGCTTCTTCTTCATGATTGAAGACCTTGACCACTTTCTGACCCTGCAGCATTTCTTCAATATAGCCTTCTTCCTTAGCTAACGACTTCTGGCGTTCAACCATATATTTTGATGATGCCATGGCAAATTTCATGCCAATCTTTAGCAAAAGGAAGATGCCAATAGCAGTTACCAATGATAGCCAGAATGAATAATAGAGCATCATGAAGGCCATTGAGACAATAGACAGGATGGATTGAGCCAGATTTGGAATGGAGTTGGAAATCAATTGACGCATCGCATCCGTATCATTGGTATAAGTTGACATGATTGTGCCACGATGATGGGTATCAAAGTATTTGATTGGCAGCTTCTGCATCTTTTCAAACATGCGATCGCGCAAATCCCTTAAGAAGCCCTGCGTGACAACAGCCATGATTCTTCCTTGCAAAAACGATGCCAGCAAGCCGCAAAGATAAAGACCGGCCATCGTGATAATGACATTAACAAGATCCTTCTGTACTGCACTTAAGCCTAAATCAAGACCTGGGAAGACCACATCATCAATCAGCTTGCGCATAAAGACAGTAGCGGTAATGGAAGCCAGGGAAGAAACGGCAATGCAGATGAAGACAATAATCAGTCTTAAGCCATATTGTTTGAAGATATCCTTGATAAATCTCTGCAAGGTGCCTTTCTTAAAGACAAACTTCTGGCCTACTAGATTTTTACGTGGTCCTGGCATGCTTATTCTTCCTCCTTTCCTTTGGTCTGGGAGTCATAGACATCCTTATAGATGCCATTTAAAGCCAGCAATTCTTCATGGGTGCCTTTTTCTGCAATCCTGCCATTATCCATGGCAATGATCATATCGGCATTTTCGACAGAAGAAATGCGCTGGGCAATTGTCAGAATTGTTGTATCAGGGATTTCTGTCCTGAAGGCCTTCTGGATTAAGGCGTCAGTCTTGGTATCAACAGCTGATGTCGAATCATCAAGAATCAGGATCTTTGGCTTCTTCAACAAGGCTCTGGCAATGCAAAGACGCTGTTTCTGGCCACCAGAGACATTGGTACCACCCTGTTCAATATGGGTATCATATTTATCTGGCAATGCTTCAATGAATTCATCAGCACAGGCCAGCTGGCATACTCTTCTGATTTCTTCATCCGATGCGTTCTTATCACCCCAGCAAAGATTTTCCTTGATTGTTCCTGCAAAAAGGACATTCTTCTGAAGAACGACAGCTACCTCTTCTCTTAAGGCATGGACATCATAGTTTCTGACATCTTCACCGCCTACTAGTACCTTGCCTTCCGTTGCATCATAAAGGCGGGAGATCAGCTGAATCAAAGTGGTCTTTGATGAGCCGGTCGCACCAATAATGCCAACAGTGCTGCCACTAGGAATTGTGAGATTGATATCTGATAAAGCATATTTTTCAGAATCCTTGCTGTATTTGAAGGAAACATCTTCAAAGACAATGGAGCCATCCTTGACTTTTGCTAGACCTGCAGGATTGGTATCAAGGGTTGGTTCATAATTGAGAACTTCAGCCACACGATTGCCACATTCAATGGACATTGACAACATGACAAACAGCATTGACAACATCATCATTGACGAAAGGATCTGGATGCCATAGTTGATTAATGATGACATCTGGCCGGTAGTCAAATCAGTACCACCAGAGGCAACAATCATTCTGGCACCTAAATAGCTGACTAACAGCATCGCTGCATAGGTGGAAAACATCATGATTGGATTCATCAAAGCCATTGTCTTATCGGCATAAGTGAAGTCTTTTCTTACTTCTTCCGATGTCTTCTTGAACTTGGCTGTTTCATAATCTTCCCTGACAAAGGATTTGACAACCCTGATGCCAGTAACGTTTTCCTGGACCGATTCATTCATGGCATCATATTTCTTGAAGATGCGCTTGAAAGTTGGCATGACCTTTCTTGCCAAAAGGAAGATGGCCAGGAGGACAAAAGGAATGATGGCGAAGAAAATCAGTGACATTCTGGCATTGATGGATAAGGCCATGATTGAAGAGAAAATAACCATCATTGGCGTTCTGACTGCCATTCTTAAACACATCTGGAATGTCATCTGGATATTGGAGACATCTGATGTCATACGGGTAACCAATGACGAAGTTGAGAACTTGTCAATATCACCAAAGCTGAAATCCTGAATGCGATAGAAGAGATCATGTCTTAGATTGGTCGCAAAGCCTACTGAAGCAACTGCACCTTTTCTGGCTGACATGACGCCACCAAATAAGGATATGAAAGAGCAGATCAGCAATAATCCGCCATATTTGAAGATAGAAGAGATGGAACCACCTGTCATTTCATCAATCAGGTAGGCCATTAACAAGGGAATCATGCATTCCATCATAACTTCAAGAACCATGAACAATGGTGTTAGAATGGCATCTTTTTTGTATTCCCTGACACTTTTTAGCAATGTCTTGATCACTATTAGTCCTCCTTTTCCAAATTAGCTAGAACTTTCAACAATAGTTCATGCAAGAGCCTTTGTTCCTCAGCACCCATGCCAGTTACCATCTGCTTGTTGTTTTCCTCAATGCTCTTATCAATGAAACTCTTGAATTCCAGTTTCTTTTCTGTTGTTTTAATCATGCGGTTTCTTCCTTCACGACTGGTCTTGAGGTATCCTTTGTCTTCAAGGCGGTCAATCAGACCGGAAACCGTTGAGTGCGATAAGCCGGATATTCTTTCAAAATCCCTCTGGCTGCAATCACCATGTTCAAAGAAATAACGCAAGGCCCTGGCCTGGGTTGTTGTCAGGTCGATTTCCTTGAAATGTTCATCAATTCTTGCTTTGAGCCGGATATTGATCATCTTGAATAGAATTCCGAGGTCATAATAAACTTGTCGCATGCGACAATTATAATACGTCCCTTATTCTCGTTCAATACTTCCATTGCTGAATGAGTGCTATCCAATCTCTGTTTTTAAAAAATGTTTTAAATGCAAAAAGCAAGTTTTCTTGTATAATCTTAATGAAGGAATGTTGTTTTCCTATGCAGTTTTTCTGCTAAATACCATTATTGGTAATGCAGCAAGTTACTTTGTACTGGTAACTATAAGCAAGACAGAAAGGAGCTGTGATCTTAAGTACAGAAAGATCACTCAAACAAAATGGAATACACAAAAGAAGTCCAAAACATGTGCACAGTTCATCGTGGAGCTAGCCATGGCTGTGCACCAATTCCTGAAGAAGGAAAGTGGGTCTATTCAAGAGAAATCAAAGACATCTCTGGTTTCACTCACGGTATTGGCTGGTGTGCACCTCAGCAGGGCGCATGTAAGCTGACACTTAATGTCAAAGAAGGCATTATTGAAGAAGCATTGATTGAAACTTTAGGATGCTCAGGCATGACTCATTCAGCTGCCATGGCTGGTGAAGCTCTTGTTGGCAAGACTCTTTTAGAAGCAGTTAATACTGACTTGGTATGTGATGCTATCAACACTGCTATGAGAGAATTATTCTTACAGATCATCTATGGTCGTACTCAGAGTGCATTCTCTGAAAATGGTTTGACTATCGGTGCAGGTCTTGAAGACTTGGGCAAGGGTTTAAGAAGCCAGGTAGGTACTATCTACTCTACTAAGGAAAAGGGTCCAAGATATCTGGAACTGACTGAAGGCTATATCACTTCGATGGCTCTTGATGAGAATAACGAAATCATCGGTTACCAGTATTTATCAATTGGCAAGTTCACTGACTTCATGAAGAAGGGCGACAGCGCTGAAGTTGCTCTGGAAAAGGCAAAGGGTCAGTACGGCAGATATAACGATGGTGTCAAGTTCATTGACCCACGTTGCGAGTAGGAGGAAAGATCAATGGCATTATTTGAAGGTTACGAGAGAAGAATCGCACAAATCAACAAGTGCTTGAATGAAAATGGTATCGCATCTCTTGAAGAAGCTGAAAAGATCTGCAAGGACTTAGGCCTTGATGTCTACTCAATGGTCAAGGATATCCAGACTATCTGTTTCGAAAATGCATGCTGGGCATACACAGTAGGTGCAGCTTTAGCTATCAAGAACAATGCCGCTTCTGCTGCTGAAGTAGCTAAGTGGATTGGTGTTGGCTTGCAGTCATTCTGCATTCCTGGTTCGGTAGCAGATGACCGTAAGGTTGGTCTTGGCCATGGTAACTTAGGCGCAATGTTACTGACAGAAGAAACCAAGTGCTTCTGCTTCCTGGCTGGTCATGAATCATTTGCTGCTGCTGAAGGTGCAATTGGTATTGCCAAGAAGGCTAACAAGGTTAGAAAAGAACCTCTAAGAGTTATCCTGAATGGTTTAGGCAAAGATGCTGCTAAGATCATTTCAAGAATCAATGGTTTCACTCATGTTGAAACAGAATTCGATTACTTCACTGGCAAGGTCAAGGTCGTAAGCGAAACTAAATATGGTAACAACCCTGACCGTTTGGCAGTCAGATGCTATGGCTCTGATGATGTTAGAGAAGGTGTTGCAATCATGCATTTGGAAGGTGTTGATGTATCTATCACAGGTAACTCAACTAACCCTACACGTTTCCAGCATCCAGTTGCCGGTACCTATAAGAAGGAATGTGTCGAAATGGGCAAGAAGTACTTCTCAGTAGCATCTGGTGGTGGTACAGGTCGAACATTGCATCCAGATAACATGGCTGCTGGTCCTGCATCATATGGTATGACTGATACTATGGGCAGAATGCATTCCGATGCTCAGTTTGCTGGTTCATCTTCAGTTCCAGCTCACGTTGAAATGATGGGCTTAATCGGTATGGGTAACAACCCAATGGTTGGTGCTACTGTAGCAGTTGCTGTTTCAGTATCTGAAGCTTTAGCAGCTAGAAAGTAATCAATCAGCATAAACATCAAAAGGCATCATCGATGCCTTTTGTTTTGGTTCATATATTATTGCGATAATTGCATTGCTAATCAACACGCAAAGGCACTGAATGTGCCTTTATTTGTTATCGCTTTGATCATCAAGATCCGTCAGAATGCCATTCTTTAAGAAGACCCGATGGTCTGATAATTTGGAGACAGCCTCGGAGTGGGTTACCACTATTACTGTCTTGCCAAATTCATGGGCTAATTCTTCAAAGACTGTGATGATTTCCTTTTCGGTTGCTGTATCAAGATTACCAGTCGGTTCATCCGCAAAAATCAGATTGACATTTGAAGCCAAAGCTCTGGCAATGGATACTCTTTGCTGCTCACCACCAGATAGCTGGCTAACCAGACGATCAGCTTTGGTTTTGACAATGCCAAACTTCTCTAAGAGGTTATAGGCAACAGCCTTCTTATCCTTTGGCAGATCATTATCAGTTTCAGCCATGGCTACCATGACATTTTCAACTGCTGTTAAATAAGGAATCAGATTGTATTGCTGGAAGACAATGGAAATCATATTCCGGCGGTACTTATATAAGCCGATTTCCTTGACATTCCTGCCTTCGAAAAAGATATCACCACTCTTGGCACTATCAAGTCCTGCCAGGATTGACAACAGTGTTGTCTTGCCAGAACCAGAAGCACCAAGAATTGTATAGAAGGTGCCTGCTTCAAAGCTATAGCTCAGATTCTTGAGAATCTGTCTTTCATATCCGCCATCAATATAGGAATAGCAGATATTATCAAGTTTTAATATTTCACTCATGTTCTTACTCCTATCCCTGATTAGTCAGAATCTTCTTTGGATTGAATCGCATGATCATGGCTGATGGGATGATGATTGAGATAAAGACAATGCCAAGTCCCATGACATAGATTTCACCAATGATCAGTGGTGAGACTGTGACATTATATTCAGCAACCAGGTCTTCCAGTTCAATTTCTGTTGTATAGTTGCTATCCCAGATGCTGATATAGTCATCATTCCATTGATATTCATCATCGCCTTCATTGACACCAGATGATGTAATCTGATATTCCAGCATCGTCATGCCAATCTTCTTGGCAATCAAGGAACCAGAACCAACTGATAATGTAAAGCCTATTAGGGCAACAAGTGCCAATTCTACAAAGAACTGGGATACAATCTTGACCTTGGAAGCGCCAATTGATAATAGGACACCGATTTCATATTCTCTGGTCTTTAGGGTCAGGGCTGTCACTAAAGTAATGATGATAATTGCATTGATGACAACCAGCCAGACAATGAAGTTGGCATAAAGATTCAAAGTATCAAGAGGCTTTGACAGAGTCTTGAACTGTTCATTATCAGCACTTAAGGAAACAAACTGGCCAACTTCGCTTATATGGTCTTCGACAAACTGGTCAACATCCAGTGGATCCTTCAAAAGGATAGTAGTATTGTCAAGACCCATTTCATAGATGTCATCCTGGGTTGGCCTGTTATCCGGATTTGAATAGTATTCATCATCCACTCCAGCCACGCTCGCCTGATAATCAAAGATGGTCTGCTGTAATTCCAGGTTATGGCTAAAATAGCTGGTAGCTGGCATTAACATCATATTCTGAGGGTTTTCATATGGTGAACACCAGTCAAACTGCGATGAATCAGGAGCGATAACGACCGGATTGTTATAGATGCCAATGACTTCTAGCTCCAGTTTGATGTCTTCTTCATTAATGGCACCTTGATAGTATTGCAGATCAGACTTGCTGAAAATATCAACAGTGATGGTATCACCGACCTTGATGCCATTTTCCTTTGCCAAAGTATCAGTGATGACAACAACATCATTCATCTTATCGATATCTTCCTGATTATAGAAACGTCCTTCAACAATCTGATAGGTACCTTCAAAGATTTCAATCATATTTTCAAAGAAATTGGCTTTGATGGTAAAGGATGGCTCAATATAGGTTGTGCATACTTCTTGGCCAGTGCTTTCATCATAGTAGCAGGACTGGCCACCGCCACCGCCTTGTTCTTCATATTGATTGCCAAGATGAACATAATCCAGGCCATCATCTGACTTATAGACCATATTGGTGCTTAAGGCATTGACGGTAGCGATTCTTTCATCATTCAACAAGGAGACAATGTCAGAATATCTGACACGCGGATAGTCCTCATAGAACTTGTTGATTTCATCCTCATCTTCCAAAGAATCAACATATTGCCAGACCTTGTTATAGTCAATTGAGTAGGTAACAACAGCACGCATCTTCTGTCTTGTCAGAATCTTGGCATTTTCCGTAGCACTGGAAACACCCAAGCCGACAATGACAAAGTTGCCGATCACAAAGAAGGTCAGGACCAAAAGAATTGTCTTGGTCATTCCTCTTGTGACATTCTTGATTGCTCGATTAAAGAAATTCATATTCTATTCCCCTTCTTCCCCTGTTGATACTGTCACAACAAATTTGGCATCAGCAGGCAATTTTGCATATAGTGAGTATTCTTCGCTCAGATCATTATTGAAGACCTTGGTTTCAATTGGGAAGCCAGCTTCGACACTAGCACTTGGTCCTTCAATGACATCAACTGTCAAGTTATAGCCCTTGGCATTGTAATTGGCAATCAGATCCTTGATACGATCGATATGCTTATTATTCAGGACATCAATATCATCTTCTGTCAGATAGAAGCTTTCTGGTGTCTCAGGAGTAACAGGTGCCATTGCACCATTTGATACTTCAACTTCAATGGTTATTGATAAAGGCAGCTTCTCAATATCGGAATATTCCTTCTTGGAAGTATAGATCTTATGGGATAGGATCATGCCCTTGGTCTCAGCTGATTCAACTTCTGTCTTCTTGAGTTTGATATTGATACCTATCTCACCCAAGGAATTGACCTTGTCAGAGAGACGATCAACAGCACCACCATCCAGCACTACTCCCTCATCATCCAAGTACCAGCCAGAACCCTTGTTAACAGTCAAACGTACGGTTGTGCCGATTTCTACCATTCTTCCAGCTGCTACTGACTGATCAAGAACATAGCTGCCACTGCCTGAGTACTTTTCAGTGCCAATAGTAACTGCTAAATCACTTCCACCAGACATATAGGACTCGAGTCCTGTCTTTGACATTGATTTGAAGTCAGGAACGCTGACACCCTTGCCCTTGGATACAGTGACTGTGAATTTGTCGCCTTTCTTCAAAGTACCCTTGGCTGGTGATTGCGAGACAATAAGACCAGCATCAACTGTTGAAGAGAAGACCTCGGTCTCTGAATATTCCAATTTCTTGGACTTGGCCCAGGATTCAGCACTGCCGGCTGCCTGACCAACAAAGTTTTCCACTGCTATTTCGTCTTCAGGCGCAACACCTTTGGAAATATAGATAGTAAGCTGTGATCCCCGCTTGAATTCATCTTCAGCAACGCCCTTTAGTTCATAGGAGATGACTTTTCCTGTTTCTACGGTTTCTGAATACTGAGTGACCATCTTGGTCTTTAAGAGCTTGTTTGAATCAATGAAATCCTGAACATCATTCTTGTCCATACTCTTCAAATCCGGGAAATTGACTGCTTCTTCCGGATCTGGTCCTAAGGAAACGACAAAATCAATCTTGGCATTTTCCTTGATCTTCTTGCCACTTTCAATTGACTGGTCGATGATTGTTCCTTCTGGATGGTCAAAATTGTATTCCTCTTTGAGGATTATGCCTTTGGCATCGATATCATACTGTTTGACCCAAGCTGATAGATCATTCTTGGTCTCACCGAAAAAATTAGGCATTTCAATCCTGGCTCTGAGGAATAGCCACCAGATCAGGAAAATGATAATGATCAGAAGTACAATGATGCCAACCAATAATCCCTTGTTCAGGGGCTTTCTTTCCTTGGCAACTGGTGTCAAGACTTCTTCCTTGAAACTGTCAGGCTTTTTGCCTTCTTCTGAGAATTGACTTAAAAAATCCTTATCCGCCATACTACTTGCTAATAATCTCCTTTAACTGACTATATGTTATGCTTGTCCATTCATCTGTATTTGCACTAAAGACAAGATCGTTTTCTCTGCCTGTTTCCTCAACATCGGCAGCAGTATTTGTTTCCGCATTATTATCATACAGTTTATACTCCCTTGTGGCATAAAAGCTGATGGAAATATCTGTATAGTTATCAATGAATTCAAGTTCCTCCTTGGTTGTTATCATTGGAGCCTGGTTATAGCCGCTATAGACTTCATCCGTCGGACTTCCTAAATTTGAATAGATGCTTAAATAGCCAGATGCTTCATAACTGTAATAACCCTTGTTCTCATAGAAGTTGTCAATGGCCTTTAATCTAAGATCTTCCAGATACTTCGTCATGTTGTCTTCCTTATTGGCACCGTATTCGAAATATAGTTCAACATAATCACATTCAATGCCTGCTTCATCAAGAAGATCAAAGATATCACTATGATAATCATCTTCCTTGTTTGAATAGCAGCTATAATCATATTTCATCGGCATCTCCGTCTTATAGTTGTAGACCAGTCCAAAGCCTCTGGTCCTGGTTGCCACCATTGAAAAGACTAGAGTCAGGACTATTGCCAGGACAAAGGTGATAATGCTCTTAAGGGAAATGACAATCTTTCTTCGATAGATGAAAGTAAAGATGGTATAGAAGGCAAAGATCAGAAGATAGAGGATGCACATCAGAAGATAATCACCACCATAAAGGGCATTCTTATAGCTGATTGAGACCAGGAAAGTCATGACAATGCTATAGAAGACCAGCAGGAATGGGTAACAAAGTGGTCCATTGCTGATGTTTTCAGCTCTTTCCGTCTGACGGTCAACAAAATGCCTGTTGACTAAGAAAATACCCACCAATAGATGAACAATAGTATTGATGAGATAGACTGGCAAGGCATCAAAGAAGAACTGTTTTCCTTTTATGACAGCTTCAAGAATAGCAGCTACCTCATAAGGAAGGGAAATCTGCATGATGGGCTGGAAAAGATTAATTTCGATGCCAACCGTCATTGTGGAAACAAATTCACATGATGCCAGATAGATGAAGATTGGTATCAAGAGATAGCCACCAATGATGATAATGCCATCAATTACACTATTGGTCATCAGATATAGGCCAGATATGAAGAAGATGGTTGTCAGAATCCCAAAGGCCACTACTGCAAGCAAAGCCAATAAGTGAAGGAAGCCAATGGAAAAGCCGATAACGCCAATCTTGCCCATCAATGCTGTCAAAAGGACACAGATGGCAAATGGTACAAAGGATAGAACAAAGACAAAGCCGAGGATATTGACTAAGAGAACACTTCTTTTGATTGGCAATGCAAAATAGTTGTCACAGGCCTTCCGGGAATGGACAAAGCCCAATAGCAGAATTGGCACAAGTCCGGCCAGACAATAGGCAAAGAAGGAAAGCGAAACAATGATCTGCTTGCCAATGGTCTCATAGTTGCGATTGATCAGGGCAATACCAGCAATCAATAGATATACAGTGACAACAAAGAAGATCAGATGTCTTTTTGCTTTGACCAGATATTTAAAGAAATCCCTATTCATAGAATTTTCCTCTGCTTTCCATCTCATAAATAAAGAGCTCTTCAAAGTTTACTGGCAGATCATCCAGCAGGATTGGTTCCATCACCATAAGCTTTTCTCTGATTTCTTCACTATTGCCTCTGATAACCATTGTGATGACCGTACCAACAGTTGAATAATGCATGATATCAAAGTCCTTGAAATCCTCTTTGCATTTTTCATCTTTGAAAGCAACCTGGTACTTGTTAATGGTTTCCTTGGATGAAATCAAATCACCATAACTGTTGACATGGCCATCTTCCAAGATTCCAAAGGAATCACAGATGTCTTCAAGTTCCTTGAGGTTATGGGAAGAGATGATGACTGAGGTGCCATTTTCTTCAACCAGGGAGATAATACCCTTCTTGAAAATCAGTCTGACCAAAGGATCAAGACCATCAAACATTTCATCAAGCATGATTAGTCTTGGCTTGATTGCCATGGCAAAGATCAGGCAAGCCTGTCTCTTCATACCCTTGGAATAGTTGGAGAATGGCACGGTTTTCTCAAGTTCAAGCATCTTGATATATTTCTCGGCAACTTCAACATCAAATTCAAAGAAGGACTGGTAGAATTCCATCTGACTTTCAAGATTGGCAGTTGGCGGAAGATATGGATCATCTGGCAGGAAGAAGATATCCTTGCGAATCTCTTCGTCCAGGAATGTTTCCCTGCCATCAAGGAAAGCTCCGCCCTTATCAGTACGATAGACCGCTGCAATGCAACGCAATAATGTAGACTTGCCAGCGCCATTGATGCCAACCAAGCCAAAGATCGAACCATCTTCAACTCTCAGATTGATATCTTTCAGTATTTCCTTACTGCCGAAGTTCTTGCATAAATTAACTACTTCTAGCATTGTTCCCTCCATAGGTCTCTTCAGCTATTTTCAATAGATCCTGATATTTGAGACCTTCAGCCTTCAGGGAAGCAATTGCCTTCCTGGCTGATATCAGGACAATAGTGTCAGTCATCTTCTTATCAGATACATAAGCACCCTTCTTATTCATTGTATAGATAACACCTTCTGCTTCCAGTTCACTATAGGCTCTGGCAACAGTATTGGGGTTGATGCCTAAATCCTGAGCAAGCATTCTGACTGAAGGGAGTTTCTCACCTGGCTTCAAGGCACCGATTTCAATGAATTTGACTATTTGCATCTTGATCTGTTCAAAGATTGAGTCTTTTCCATTTAAACTTATCAGTAACATGTTCTCTCCATCTGTATTAACTGTACTATTTGTATTAATACAGTGTCAAGTGCCCGGCAGCACCGATTGCTGGCTGAATAATGCACTAATCATTAATTTTTGGCATAAAGAAAGCATAAACCCCCGGTTTATACTATCTATACCCTATCACTTGCAAATAACGCCAATTCTTAATTATTTCTTAATTTCTCTTAAAAGGTCTTCCGGTTCTGTTTCAAAGAGCTTGGCCAAAGCATAAAGATTGCTGGTATTATGATCACTGGCTCCGCTTTCCCTTAGTTAAAGATATTGTTTTATCTGAGTGCCAGTTTCAACTGACACTCAGATTTTTGTATCAATCTTCTTCAAATAAATCAATATGCTTCTCATTTGCACCAAATACAAGACAACTGGCGAACTCATAGCCTGGCAAATTATATTTGCTATCCTTGCCATATTTTCTCCTATTGTACTGAATCAAATTTATTCAAATTAATAATCAATTCTAAAATAATCCAAATACGCTTTATATTTATCCTGTGCTGTCAGGCAAGTATCTATCAGGAAGCCTTTTTCGTTGTTCCATTCTTTTAAGCCACGATAATAATACAATTTCAGGCTATCTTCGATGATAAACGGAACGATATTATATTTCAGACACTCCTTAAACATAATCAGTCTGCCTACACGACCATTACCGTCCTGGAACGGATGGATTCGTTCAAACTTTACATGGAAGTCCAGAATATCCTCAAAAGTCTTTTCTTCCTTTGCATTGTACTCTGTCAGCAGAGCTTTCATCTTATCGGCAACTTCTTCCGGAAGGGCAGTGTCCATACCGCCAACTTCATTCGGAAACTTCTTGTAATCACCAACAACAAACCAATCTTTTCTGGAGTCGCTGGTGCCGTTCTTCAGGATCAGATGAAGTTCTTTAATGAATTTTTCTGTCAGCGCTAGCTTTGCATTATCAATAATCATATCAACGCAACGGAAATGATTTGCTGTTTCAATCACGTCATCCACATTCAGCACTTCATTTTCTACACCTATGGTGTTTGTTTCAAAGATATATCTTGTCTGATCATGTGTCAGGCGATTGCCTTCGATATGGTTGGAATTGTATGTCAAATCAATCTGTGTTTTATGATAAATGCCACCGGAATATTTACTTGCTTTCTGATCCTGCAGAATATCCAATAATGTAACCGGCCGTTCCTTTTTCTTGTTGGAACGCTCCGGTTTTTCTGCATTTTCAGGAATATTCCAAGTCTTGCCGGTAAGAAATGCACCGGTTACTCGTCCCTGTGCGCAATAATTTCTAACGCTGCGTTCCGAAACATTCCATTTTTTTGCTATTTCAGTAACTGAAAGGTATCGCATCTGCTCTCCTCCGTTATAAATTAAATCTAAACCTACACTTTACTATGATATAGTAAATCACATTATCGGCAAAATATCAAATCTTTACCAACTCTTATTTCTTTTATTTTTGCCGATTCCGGTATATTTTATTTTCGCCTAAAATAAATAAAGACTGGATACCGCCTCTTTCGAAGCAATATCCAGTCTTTTGTATTATGTAATTGTATGATTTTTCACTGTCCTCTTGACGGGTAGCAGTTCAGTGTGCTGGGTATGTAATGAATATTCGTTTAAAGAGAAATCGGCATATTTACCTTAGAAGCATAACCTAGCAATGAGGACTTAACATTTTCTGCTTTTTCAGGAATTATTTCTTTTGCACTTTCATAGGTATTTGTGGCGAATTCTTGAGCTTTTCCCGCTAACAGGCTTGCACCTTCGCCACCGCACTCTATTACAGTTGCATACGCTTCGGTTGTGATTGCATATCCAACAGCACCACCTACTACACCTCCTATAACAACACCTGGAGCGCCACCAACAGAGCCTATGGATGCACCTATTTTCATCCCCTCAAAAGTGCCAGCGATTCCAACGGCATTCTCACCCAAATCATAACCTAACTGGGCACCTGATATTTCTCCTTTTGAAAAGTCTGCCATTGAGTCATATGATTCAACAACAAACGATACCGTCGCAGCTGGCAAACATGTTCCTCCAATAGTCTTTATTAGCTGTGTTGAGGATGCACTCATAGTTTGACTTACTAGCGTGCTTATGAATGCAGTGCCGTATCCTAATCCACCGGCTACTGCCGTATCTTTTGTTATGTTTTTTGCCATATCTTCAGCTGAGATTTCACCATTCATATAAGCAGATACATTATCCACTGATGAAACAGTAAATGTAATGCAAGCTGCTGCAGCTCCATTCTTGATTCCGTCCTTTTGACTGAGTTTGACCACTTCTGGAGCAAGCACCTTTGCAGCCGCGCTCTCTGGATGAAGTCTGGCATACATAGCTTCCGTAGTTGATGTATTGCTTTGTTCAACCATTTCGTCTATCTTATTTAACTTATCAATCCTATTCTGCAGGCTCTCAGCGACATCACTTTTCCCATCCGCTTTAACACGTTCAAGCTGTTTTTCTAACTTTGCAATTCTTTCGGGTATTGCTGCCTTAACATCATTATAGTAATCTTTTGGACATTCAAGTTTATCCACATGCTCCCCATCAAGGTATTTTTCGAAGTCTTTTGACATCATTTTGGAAAGCCATTCGTCACCGTTTTTGCCAACGAACTTTGTTTGAATTCGCTCAATGATATTTCCATTTTGATCAATTCGCACTTTATCTACGTACTGATCATTTCGAGGAAATAAATCTGGTAAATCATCCGCTCTATATGTCGTTATGCCTGAATCAGTTGCTTTGTTAAATAGATTTTCCTTATAAGTTGATAGCATCTCTGCAGCATAACCGGACTGTTGCCTAAGATTCTGATAATAGTATTCCGAATTCTTATCAAGCCTCCAAGTGCTCAGTTCCTTTAACCCCATTGTTTTGAATCCATCAACATCATTGCCATACAACAGGTCTTTGCTCATATCCATTAATACTGGACGCAACCTCTCTAACTGGGAAGCTTCTTCAACACCTATGAGATTATTAATATTAGAGTCCACAGAATTATTGTAGCGATAAAACATTCCATCTACAGACTTCTTCCCTAACTCGAATTCTTTATTAAGTTCGCTGAACCTATCAAAAGTGTCTAAATGTTCAACATTAACACCCTTTTCTTCTAAGGAATCCATTATCATTTATCAGTCTCCTTTTTCAATGTTAAGAAATAGCATATCTGATCTATTTCACTAGTATTAAAGCCGTTCAGTTTTGATGATACCTGCCCCCTGAGTTCCTTTGCATTCTTGCATTTTTCAATAATCCCATCCTCTATTCCAATAACATCTTTAATTGCATAATGTAACATTTCTAATTCAGCTTCTGGCCAGACAATTTGTCTATAGAAAACGAAATAGTCCTGTATTTTCTCACGTAGTATTTTCCTTGTTGTTCTAGATAAATCTAGAACCTTTAATGCGTTCATCACCTCATCCGCCTCATAATCTTTTGACTCAATCCAAGGTTGCAATATAACACGAATCACTTTTGTACGCGCAGATTTTGAGGTGGCAATAAGCGTTAGATTCTCAGACTTGTATGGGCTCTCCTCAACTTCAGCCTTATCCACCTTAGTCAATACAGGTGTTACCCAATCATTCTGGTATACAACCGCCACACCTTTCGGTAATTTTGCAATTTCATTTACTTGATCATCCGAAAGACCCATGGATCGTCCAATCGCTTCACGGTCGTTAATCTCAGGTGTCCTTAATACAATTTTTGTATTTGTATTCTTTATTGCCGAAATATCTACCGCTGAAGGCGATTGGTCAACTATAACAAATCCCTCACCATATGTTCTTATCTCAGCAATTGTTTGAGTCAACATTTCAACAGATTTACCAACAAGTTCGGAATCTTTGTTAGTGGCATTTTTTAAGAGATTATGAGCCTCTTCCAAAACAGTTACATGTTTCAACCCACTATTATTCTGGGTTTTTTGACTTACTCTATATTCATTTAGTATATAGACTATCAAACCCATAATAAGTGCTTTTGTTTCCCCTGATTTAACTCTACTTATATCAAGAATACAATTCTCATCAAAGAGCTTCGAGTATGAAGTCTGTTCTGATGTGAACATATACTTATTTAAGCCAACAGTAAGCGATTTAACCCTAGTTATGAGTGCACCTCTGTAATTTGACTTTATGTCAGAAGCATAATCAGATGCGTCAATTAGGTCCTCGAGCTGTTCCGCAAGGACTTCAAAATCAGGATATTCTATTTCATCTCCATCAAATGTTGATGAACCTAAATCCCAACCGACACTTTCATATGATCTTAAAATTGCATCTTTAAAGAATGCTGGCATTGCGTCATACATTGGCCAGCATACGCTAAAAATTTCAACTAAGCCATCTATATGCTCAAGCACGTGTATTTCCTCTGGGAATCTAAATGGATTAATATTAATTAGCTGTGCTACATTAGGATTTGTAGAGAATACATTCACATCGTCCCAATTGCCGAATACATCTTTATACTCTCCCTTAGCTGGTTCAACAACAAGGAACGGGATCTCATCTTGATACAATTCACAGAGCATTTGATACACGGTATTACTTTTTCCAGAACCTGTGGACCCAGTAATAAATGTATGCATTCCCAAGCTCTTATTTTCCAAATAAACAACCCTGTTTGTCTTTTGTCCCAAGTCAAAAACGTTGCCAAGTTTTATTTTTTCTTTAGCCCCTAGCGCTTTTCTATCGCGGTTATACGTTATTACATCTTTTCCAAACTCGGCATGCTCTATTACCGGAAGTCCTGAAACGCTTGCTCTCGGCAACCCTAAATGTAATCCTAATTCCTTTCCACTAACAGCAGTGCTTGCATTTGTATAAACTGCGCTGCCATCCATTTCTCCGTAGCAGAAGACTGGATGTGCAAATCTCGAAATATAAGTTGTTAAGTCTTTAAAGTCACCTAGAATATTTGGGTTTTCAGCTCTCCATGAATTTATTGCAGCAACTTCCCTACCGGAAGAATCTCCATTCATTAATGAACGATAGTTGCTGGCAGCAATTTCTGCAGTTGACATGTCATCTGACATAAAATATCCCGCTACATTCCAAAGTCCATAACTGTCGAATTCATTGGTTCTCTGAATCTCTTCATCTATAAGCTTCAACAAATCGGTCACGGATTTATTCTCTGTAGTTGTTGATATCGTATTTGAGGTGTTTCTTGATATTTGCTCATTAGGAGCTAATGCTGTAATAAACTGATTGAACTGTCCTGCAACCTGCCCACCAATCATAGATCCTGCCATTGCGCCAACTCCTGCTACACCCGCACCAATTGCAAGTCCACCAGCTATTCCACCTAATGTCAATGCAGCACCTCCAATCATTGCAGCCTTTTGCTTTCCATCCATCTCGAAAAAAGATTTCATTTTTGATGAAGTTTCAGAAATGCTATTAGTGGATTGAACTTTCTGATAAGGCGATATAGAAGTATATAAATCTTGATATCCCTTTCTCATCATCTGAACAGACTGGTCAGACTGATTATCTGCAATGATAATACCTGTGTACTGACGGCCCTGCATTGCAAGCGCTAGCTTTTCAAGTCCTTGAATAAACTGCTCATTAGATTTCTCTTTATCCAGTTTATTTGTACCAACTACACTTACTGAGGCAACGTTTTTCTGCTCTACAATTCTTTCAGAAAGCTCAGCCAGGCTTTTTCTATCCTCACCACTGATTTTAATTCCGGGAAAATGTCCAACAAGAGTGTTCTTCAGTGTATCACCAAGTGTAACCGTTGAACGCTTTTTATCCTCGTTTATTTCATTGTTTCTAACGCCCACATAAAATATTGTATCGACGCCATCTGAATCTATTATTACAAACACAGTTGCATCATATGTTGAAAGCGTATTAAATACTGTCGTGAACTTGTCCGTTATTGGTTCACCCTTTTGATAAACAATTTCATCAATACGATATACTCTAATATTCTCGATCAAATCATCTTCTACGGGAAGTAATTCGCCAACAGGAACGATGTCCATTTCATCTAATCTTGACAGATACTTTTTTCTAATTCCTTCTTCAATTATTTCAAGCTTATTGTCGATAGAGATTTCCTCAATCGTCACCACTTGATGATTATTTATGTTCTGTATCTGGTTACTCATATTCAACCTCTCATAATCGCATCGATAATGTCATATAACTCGCTTAACCAATCAGCATCATTTTGCAATTCTTGATCAGTCTCTGACATTTCTGCTACAACGCCATTCTTCTTGTCAATTTCACCATTTAGCAATTCATTTAAATGACTTATTAAGTCTTCTGCAAAGGCTGTTTCGTAGTCAAGAAAGACGCCTTGCCTTTTTGTTATATATGCTTCAGCCTTAGGCATAAGGAGCTCTTCGATATAGTCTTTCCATTCTTTATTATAATAAGTCACCTCACGAATCAACTCGCAATTCACCGGAGTTGCAAACAGAGCAAAGGTGTCACGCTGTTCTACATATCTCTCATGTTTCATTTTTAACAGCTCATATGAAATAGAAACCTCTTCATTGTCGGCAATTATTGACTGCTGTGAAACATTTGGTATGTATTGCTGATCAAAGCCTGCCGCTTTATATAGTTCAAGATAACGCTTCTCCAAAACAATTCTTTCTAACTCAAATATTGAATCTATCTCTTTTGTAAATTGAAGAATATAACTTACAGCATCATTCTCGAATTCTCTGGCATATTGCTTTGCCTCATCATCACTGGTGATTTTTGTTTTTCTTTTTCTCCAATTTCTAATTCTCTGCTTTAAATCATATTGCTTTTCGTGACACCTGCTCGGAATGTTGATATTATCTCTATTATTAAGATTATCTATTACTAATTTTAGTGCTTCTATGCCTTTGTCAAGTTCTTCAATTCTATCTCTAGTTTCCTTGCTTGAAGCCTCATTCTCTTTTAAGCTTACATCTAAGGCATTTTTCATTTCCACATAGCTTTTGTTCATTAGCTTTATAGTTTCACGAATAAAGTTTGTAATTGGGTATATCTCCATGTAATTCTTTATTGAAGACACGTCTCCATCATTGACAATTTGAGGCTCTTTTATTCCCAAATCATTTAACAGCCGAATCGTTCTTCTTTTATTTATTGAAGGGTGTATGAGAAAGAATAACTGAGCCTGAATTAAGTCACCACGCCCCATAAGTGCTCTTACATTTTTTTCTAGTGAAACAATTGATTCATTATCTATGCAAATAAGCACAGGTACATTGGTAATATCCGCATCGTTAATTGAATTGAGATTGTCGATACTATCTGCTGAAACATTAAGTCCCTCAAACATCGTCTCATCAATTCTTCCACCATTCAAAATCAGAAATGGATATGGACTGTCGAATAATTCCCTGTTGTCGTTCCTAAAGGCATCATAATCAAACTGTCTGTTTGGATGATTTTTTAACCATGTCATCATTTGCTCAATAGATTCATTCTTTTCGTTACGACCCTTCAAGGAATTCTTATGAAAAATCTCAACGTCATCAATATTGCTAAACACATCTTTGATTCTAATAAAATCTTTTTCTGTTCCAGAAAAATCAAGTTCAAAATCAAATCCATTCATCTCATCATGAAGGATAGTTGGCATCTTATTAATCCATTCATACAATGAACTACTTCTGTATTTTTCTATAAGGCTATTTATTCTGGGTTCATTACCATTAAAAGTTACCTTTGTTTCCAACAGATAAGGATTGTATCCTAATTCAACTTTTGCCATAATTCTTGTCCCCTCATTTATATAATGAACTTGCAATTAGTCAGTATATATTATACTGTGTGAAGTTTTATTTTCATATATAACTCTAAATAATACCTAAACAATTCAACATTTAAATACCAGCGTTTGCGTAGCATCATATACTAGCAGCATATCAGTTGCCACAATTGTTGCTTATCGTTCTCTTCCCTTATCCATAAACCGCAGAAACCCTTTTGCGTGATTCTCAATACAGATTCTCAGATCCTCCATATAAGTTTCATCTTCTTCAAGCCACCTCTGTTAACACCCTTCATAAGCTCACCTCTCAATTCTTTGCGTTAGAAAACCCGGCACTGAGTTGTGCCGGGTTTGTGCACAAGGGATTATTTAAAAATAACCTCAACCTTTACATTCGGGTAAGCCGCTGCAAAGTACTTTGTCAACTGAGACTCCAGATTTTTGTCCGCCTCCTCAAATATGCCATCTTTACGTATTTTCTTTTCAACGGCAGCTTTCTGTTCTTTCCTGAATTTAGTATCGTCCTCCAGCTTTACTCTGTTGAACAGTCCATTATCCAGATCAATTACCTGGAAAGAGTCTTCATCTATTTCATGACTTAATACAACGCTGTGAGGTATGGAAACTGTTACCTTATTTCCGGCAGCATTCATAGAAACATCCGCCTTTTCCATATCAGTTCCAATTTTAACTATACCTTTATAAAACACTGTCATGCTCTTGTTTGTAAAAGGCACATCTTTCCCCAGGAACTGTAGCGAACCTCCGTCATATTCGAAATCATTTTCATAATTATACTGTAACGTAGCCATTTCGGATATTTCAATGATATCAACCTTCATCTGATCAACAGAGACCCTGTTTTCATCATTCGAGAAATAATTAATATTCAAAATATCAGCGACCACTGCTCCTGCCAAAAATACTGCAATCATTATAATCAAAGTTAATATGTGTTTTGCTTTTTTCATTTTCGTTATCCTCCTCAATTGCTAATGTGTTTGCTGAATCCCTGAGTTTTCCCGTTTTCAATAAGCGTACATACTTAATACACTTTATTATCAGCATCAGCATCGCGATACAGTTCTAAGTTATCTTCATGTTTTTTACCTCTTCTTTTCAATTTCTCTTATTAACTCATTTGCCATATGAATCAGCATCATATTTTTTTCTATACTCTCTTCGAGTTTTTTTATCTGTACCTCAAGCACAGGTTTCAGCGCTTCGTCCGGAGCATCTATAAGCACCGCAATTTCTTTCAGCGACAGCCCCATATCCTGAAATAATTTGATTCGCTTTATCCTTTCCTCTTCCCGCTCACCATACAGCAAATGCCCGTACTTGTTCTTTGCCGTTGCACTGACAAGTCCGGCATCTTCATATCCTTGGACAGCTCTCCGGGATACTCCGGTATCTCGGCATACTTCATTCAGTTTCTTCATTGTTAACATCTCCTCTCAGTCTGAAACTGCACGCTGCGTGCAGTCAAAGCTTTTCTCTCGTGACTCTCGTCATAAGATGAGATGTTTTTTGCGCGAATCATAAACAGTCTTAACCGCTCGATTAGCGAATAATGTACCGGCAGCGTATCAGCATGTTGTTGGTATCAACAGATGTATGCTTTTGCCTGCGCCAAATGAGTCTGCCTTGAGATTTTCGGGCATAAGAAAACCGGGAAGATTTCTCCTCCCGGCACACATCAGTTCATAAATCCGCATAATTTGCAAAATTACAAAAGCTTCTTCGTAAACGTGTATTATTCCATCGATATTATGCGTAAGTAACGTGTTTGCCGTTGAAGCCCTTCATGCACAAGCGGTATTCCTGAATGAAGCGGTCGCAGGCGCTTTCGACCTCTAAGATGGTCTCGCTCTCTGACAGTGTTCGCATCGCCGTATTCAAGCTCTTTTGCGGGCAAAACATATATTCTTAAAGGTTCGTTTTGCATAAGCCGCCTCGTTTAACGCGTTATACTCCTAACCTTGCTCAATGCTGTCAAGCAGCGCTGTGCAGCCCTTAAGCACATCCTCGTAGGTTCGTGCAAAATCGCCGGTATACCACGGATCGGCAACGTCCCGGCTCTCCCCGGCGTACTCCAGGAGCAGGCGGTATTTCTCACTTCTCCCAGTGATCCTCGCAGCATTTCTCATGTTATTTCGGTCCATGCAGATGAGGTAGTCGTAGTGCTCGTAGTCTGCCGGCGTGAGCTGAACCGCTCTTTTGCCCGCGCAGTCAATGCCGTGCTTCGCAAGCTCCCTCTTCGCCGGTGGG
>JAQXQU010000088.1 GCA_029101345.1 Erysipelotrichaceae bacterium
TACTTTGGTTAATAACTGATTGGCCTTGGTTGTCTGATAAGTCACAACATTGACCATCTCTCCATTCTTCAATAGAAAGACGATATTGCCTACCTGCATGCTGGTAAATTCAATATTCCAGGTATCAATTTCCTCATAGGATAATGGCTTATATTCTCCCTTGTCATAATAATAGAGCTTGTCTTCATCAAAGTAGATAGCCACATGGTCCTTTGAAAGAATAATGCTGAGTATTCCCAAGAGCAGGGAAATAGCCCCTACAACCTTAAAGGATATATGAGGCAATAATAACAGGATAATGCCTGCAAAAAAGGCAAGGGTGATTTCATCATTAGCCCGGTATCCCAGCTTATCCTTTAATTTGTTCAGATATTCTTCTGTCATAATTGCTCCATTTCCAGTCTGCTATTACTTGACAATCTTGCCTACTAAACCCATGACATCACCAAGATCTAGACCATCACTTAAGTCGATATCATCCTTCTTATCAGTCTTTTTCTTGCTTGCTGTCTTCTTTTTGCCTGTAACAGTATTCTTGATAGCTGATACTGCATATGCTGCAATTGCTGCTTTGGCAATTGATCCCACATCACCACTTAAGAAAGAACCAATTGATGACAGGATGTCATTGCTGGAAGCTGACTGGGCATTTGATTGCTTGCCCAAAAGGCTCATTAATAGTGGTGAAATGCTTGATAGAACCGATGAAGCTGCCCCTTTTGTAACACCGACATCTCTAGCTACTTCAGCTGCTGTCTTATCGGCATCACCAGTCAGATGGGCAACAATCTTGGCGCCATCTTCCAAATCTACTTTCTTGAAGAAGCTTGCCATATCACTGGTATCAGCACCAGCATGGCTAGCTAAGGCACTAGCAAAGCCTTCTCTTGTCGACTTGTCATTGGTCTGGCCAGAAGCACCCTTTAATAATGCAGGCAAAGCACTGGAAATGATCTTGGTAACATCATCTCCATCAACACCCGTAGCCTTGGTAATGTTAGACAGTGTATCAGCACTGAAGAGTTCCTTTAATAGTGACTCAGTATTATTAGCCATGGTTTTCTCCCTTTTTCTTTTTTGAAAGAAAAGCAGATTTTTCTGCTTATTCCTTATTTAATAATGATAATGCATCGACATCCGCAATCAGAGTTACATCCGGATGAAATCTAAGGATGGATGCTGGTACTTTCGGAGTAACTGGGCCCTTGATCATTTCTCTGATGATTGGAGCTTTAGCCTTGCCAGAAGCAATGATCAGGATCTTCTTGGCTGACATGATTTCACCAATACCCATTGTATAGGCAAAACGTGGCACTTCATCACGGTCCTTGAAGAATCTGGCATTGGCATCAATAGTTGATTCAGCCAGTTCGACCTTATGAGTCTTATCCGCAAAGACATCAGCTGGTTCATTGAAACCAATATGACCATTATTGCCAATGCCTAATAGCTGCAGGTCAATGCCACCCATTGATTCAATTAACTCATGATAGCGAGCACATTCAGCTTCAGCATCAGGATTGGAACCATCAGGAATGTTTGTATTATCCAGGTTGATATTTACATATTTGAAGAGATTCTCACGCATGAAATAATAGTAGCTTTGATCATGCCACTTCTCTAAGCCCTGATATTCATCCAGGTTGACAGTTCTGACCTTGCTGAAATCAAGATCACCTTTTTCACACCAGTGCACTAATGTCTGATAGCAGCCAACAGGTGTTGAACCTGTAGCCAGACCTAGAACAGAATCTGGTTTGAGGATGACCTGAGCTGAAATGACATTAGCAGCTTTACGAGACATATCATTATAATCTCTTGTTTCGACAATCTTTATCATATTGTTCTCCTTGTTATCTGTTATCTTATTTTAGCACATTGCCTAGATGATAACCTCAATATTGTCATGATGCTCTACTTTGACTTTAGGATGTTTTAATAGGTAGTTTCCAATCACATTGACCATATCATCCTGGATTTCCCTGACTACTTCACAATCCTTGAACATCAGGAAGTTGCCACCACCACTAGCCCGGTAGTTATTGATAGCCAATAGGAAACTATCATCATCCTTGACATCGCTTCTCTGATACTTAAGACTGATGATTCTTTCACCAGGGGGATTGGAGACCTTAATGACATAATCAACACCATCAACCATGTCATAGTTGAAATGCTGGGGCTTTGGATAGATATAGCTCTTGTTTACAACAATCTTCTGATCTTCAACAGCGAAATATTCAGCACATTTCTCCAGATATTCCTTCAGGATCTTGCCACTGATTCTTAATACCACAATAGTATTGGGATAGACATAGGTTGAAACAATATCCCGCATGCTGATGTTCTGATTAAAGCCAACGGCATCATTGAAAAGGGCATTGCCTGATAAATCGGAATGGGCAGCCTCTTTCTGAATCTGATTGAGGAAAGAAATCAATGGATGCTTTTTTAGACGTGCTGCAAATTCATCTTTGATTCTTAAGTCATAATCAACAATTTCCCCACAGGTTTCATCAAGCCAGTGCTGTGTTGCTTCTTCAATCATTGAAAGCTTCTGTTCCAATTCCTTATCAGCTGGATAGTCATTCGGGATAAGGGCTGCTTCAATAGCCCTCTTATCTAGATCATAATCAATCAAAGCCAATTCCTTGCCATTGCAGGCGGTCTGGGTCGTCTTGACTTTTAAACAGAATGTCGCAAAAGAGCGATGCTGATGGCCAGAAATCAGGACATCAATGCCTTCAATCTCCTTGCACATGCGATAGGCTTCATTCTCACCAGTATCAGCTTCTGTCAAGCTGCCAGTTAAAAGATCTCTTTCATAACCGCCATGATAGACAACAACAATACCGTCTGTCTCTTCTTCTCTTTTGATCTTTTCCACTGTCCTTTTGACAAATTCAAAGGCTTCAATGACTTCAACATCCTTGAGGTTTTCTTCTTTCTCCCAATTGCTGATATAATGGGTGACTGCTCCAATAAGTGCTATCCTCTTGCCATCTGCAAACTCATGAATGACATATTCATTTCCCAGGCATTCACCCTTGTAAAACACATTGCCAGTAAGGCAGCGAGCCTTGATATTCTGCAGATAGTTCTTAAGGTTTTTGATGCCATAATTGAAATCATGATTGCCAATATTAATATAATCATAGCCAATATCATTGACACAGCTGATCATTGGATTTTCATATTCATCCTGATGTTCATAATAATAGGTCAATAGAGGTGATCCCTGCAGGATATCACCATTATCAATCAGCAGGGTATTTTCATTGCGATAGGCTTTGATTGTGCTCTTTAGTCTTAATAAGCCGTGATTACACGGCTTATTATCAGCATAGGAATAAGGCATTGCATAGCCATGGACATCAGAGCTTGCCAATATTCTGATCTTCATTTCTATTCTCCTGTTGTCAGTTTCTTTCTGATCTTGCCAGAAATCATTTCAATAATCATGACTAGAACAATCAATCCCAGAAGGAAGGAACCAACCATGGCCCAACGTCTTGAGTTGATGCATTGCAACAAGCTGGCACCGATACCACCAGCACCAACAATACCTAGGGTTGTTGCATCTTTCATATTGATATCAAAACGGTAGATGGCAGCAGAAATGAAGTTGGCATATAGCTGAGGCAAAATGCCACACCAGATCTTTTCAAAGGCATTGCAGCCAGCAGCATCAAGGCTTTCAAGAATCCTGGTGTCAAGATCTTCAATGGCAGTGATATACATCTTGGAAATCATGCCGATTGAACAAATGGATTGCGTGACAACACCACAGAAAGCACCAGGACCAGTAACTCTGATCCAAACAAGAGCCCAGACAAGTGATGGAATTGTTCTGATTAAGAGAATCAATAGTCTAGTAATATAGGCAATTGGCTTGCCAACGATATTTTCTGAAGCCAGGAAGGCAATTGGAACAGCTAAGATGGCGCCAAAAAATGTTCCCAGAACAGCAATGGCAATAGTCTGGAAGATGAGATATGGCACACCATCAGTTGCAGTTGAGAATAAGAGATTCTTATCAGGATGGGTTAAGCCATGCATCATGCCCTTGGCGATTTCTGAACCTTTTTCCGCAATGCCTGAAAAAGCCATGCCCTGAGCCGAATAGATGACAAGAGAAATGATGATAGCAGAAACAAGGAAATAAAGCCAAGCAAGTCTTGGTCTTTTGTTATAAGCTTCAAGTATCTTATCGTTCATAACTAACCCAGCTTCTTTCTAAAATATGTACTTAAGGAATCGACAACGACAACTGCAATGAACAATACCAGCAAGACCGTACCTAATGAATTATAGTCACGCCAGCCAATGCGCTCATTGATAAGAAGACCCAGACCGCCAGCTCCAACATAGCCTAGGATTGAGGCTGCTCTGATATTCATTTCAAAGCAATAGAGGCAATGTGAAAGATAAGTAGGCAGAATCTGTGGGATACAGGCTGACCAGAAGGCCTCAAACTTATTGGCACCAAATGATTCCATAGCTTCAAATGGTCCCATATCAATGGTTTCAATTGATTCAAACAGCATCTTGCCGACAACACCAAAGGTAAAGATGGTAATAGCCACTGTACCAGCAAAGGTCCCAAGTCTAAAGATCAAAGCTGCCATGGTGGCAATGATGATAGTCGGAAGTGTTCTGACAAGTGCTAGCAACAGCTTGCATAAGAAGTTGATCGTCTTGTTTTTATTGATGTTGCTGGAAGAAAGGATGGCAATTGGCAGGG
Source organism: Erysipelotrichaceae bacterium (assembly GCA_029101345.1). Taxonomy (GTDB): domain Bacteria; phylum Bacillota_I; class Bacilli_A; order Erysipelotrichales; family Erysipelotrichaceae; genus Colivicinus. The sequence continues at coordinate 4,745 of JAQXQU010000088.1, forward strand.
CAACACTGCAACCAATGATTGTACCTAAAAGGGACATCTTGATAGTATCAATCAGTGGTCCAATGACCTTAGGCAAAAAGCTGAAATCAGGCTGGAAGATCTTGCCAAGAATTGCCCCCAACTGATAAAGACGCTTAATGACAATCATCAGATCAAAGCCTGTCAGTTTAATGCTGATAGTAAGAACAGCAAAAAGGCAGATGATAATCAAAGGCATTCTTGAGCGTGGCCTTTCCACTTTATGCCCATTAGCAAGCGTTATGACTTCTGGTTTGAATATGCGATCAAAGAGACTCTTTTTCATTAGGCCTCCTTGGATGTTGGTGCTGATTTGCCTTTATAGACAATATCCAAGACATCCTGGCTGACCTTATCAGCAGGGCCATCATAGACTATTTCACCATCTCTGATGCCAATGACTCTTGAGGCATAATCAAGAGCCAAATCCACATGATGGATATTGATCAGGATGGTAATATTCAATTCTTCATTGATGCGTTTGAAATCACCCATGACCATCTTGGCTGTTACCGGGTCAAGAGCTGCTACAGGTTCATCAGCTAAGATAATGGTTGGATCCTGATTCAAAGTACGGGCCAAGGCTACACGTTGCTGCTGACCACCACTTAGCTGGTCACATCTGGTATAGGCCTTATCCAGGATACCGACCTTATCAAGAGCTTCCAAGGCCTTGATTTTCTGCTGTTTGGAATATAAGCCCAATAAGGTCTTATACCAAGGCATATCAGGAACCATGGAAGTCAAGACATTCTTGATAACTGTTGATCTGGTAACCAGATTAAAGGATTGGAAAATCATGCCAATCTTGCGTCTAAACCTTCTTAACTGCTTGCCCTTTAAGCTGGAGACATCAACGCCATCAACAGTCAAAGTACCACCGGTAATGTCATGCATCCGGTTAATGGTTCTGATCAAAGTGGATTTGCCAGCACCCGATAAGCCAATGATTGCTACAAATTCACCTTGTTCAATATCCAGGCTGACATTCTTCAAACCCTGAACACCATTAGGATAAACCTTATCGACATTTCTAAAACTGATCATATTAGTCCTCTTATGTTTCTATCTTCCATAATGATATCACAGATAGCTAGCTGTTGTTTTTTCAAATGAAAACGGCATGTTTCCATGCCGTTTAATCAATAGTTCTGTTTTTACTTAACAACAGCGTCTAATGCAGCTCTAGCACCATCATAGTCGCTATCTACTGCCTTAGCATAACCTGTATGAGAGTATACAGAGAAGATCTGCTGGCCTTCATCAGAAGAGATGACGTTGATCAAAGCGTTCTGAATAGCAGTGATGAACTTCTCATTGTAGATTTCTGGCTTTGCCTTAGTGATAGCTACTGTATCGTTATAGATACCATCAGTTACACCAATGACATTAAGTTCATTCCAGATGGATTCGCTTCTGCCCATACCCTGCTTGCCAGTTTCATCCTTTTCATCAATTGGCAATGTCCAAGATGCTTCATAGTCATTTCTACCATCAGCGTAGCAGACAATGATATCAACCTGTTCAGCAGCAGCCTGTGCAAATGCTGTACCATAACCAGAATCCAGGATAACAACATGTTCAAGATCAGTTAACTTCTTGCCTTCGTAGTTTTCCATTAACCACATAGTAGGGTAGATGTAACCAGCACTTGAAGAAGTCTTCTGAACTGCCCAAGTAGCAGCATTCAGATCATCCCAAGTCAATGCTTCACCATTGTTGACCTTTTCAGCAAGCTTCTTGCCGTATTCAGTAGGTGCAGCATAGATCAATGAACGGTAGTAAGTAACCTGTGGACCATTCTTTTCAGTCTTGTTTGCTTCACCATTCCAGTCAGCTGGGTTTTCTGAGTCGTTTGATAGACCATTTCTAGTAGCAGTCAATACAACATCAACTTCATCAGAGTATAATGCATAAGTACCACCTGGTAACCATCCTAAATCAATAGTACCAGCAGCCAGGCCTTCACCAGTTGCATCATAGTTTGTACCAACAGTGATGTTGATCTTGTCAGCAGGAACTTCATAGCCTTCTTCAAGTAATGCAGCTGCTAATAATTCAGGCAGACCTTCAGTACCAGCAATAATGACATCAGCATCCTTGGATGGAACAAACTGCAGTTCCAAGCCTTCAAGCTTGACATTTGCGTTTTCATCATCAGTATTAGGGGTGTCTGTATTTGAAGAACAGCCAGCCAGCATTAATAATACTAATAATGCAAGTAAGATTTTTTTCATTTTATTCCTCTTTCCGTAGCTATTGCTACGCCCTTATTCTACTATCTTCCAGACATTATTCAAAGACCAAATATTTAATGGATTTCCACCACTTGCAACAAAAGACCAGCGATTTGTTATTATTAGATTATGTATCGATTGCTAATAATTGAAGATGACAAAGGTATTGCCAAGGAAATTGAGAAAAGTGCCAAAAGCTACGGATTGGAAGCTAGAGGCATTGATGATTTCTCTTCAATCATGGCGACTTTTGATGAATTTGATCCGCACATGGTCTTGCTTGATATCAACCTTCCTTATTATGATGGCTACCACTACTGCAGTGAAATCAGAAAGAAATCCAAGCTGCCCATCATCTTCATCTCTTCTGCCAGTGACAACATGAATATCATCATGGCTATGAATATGGGAGCTGATGACTTTATCACCAAGCCTTTTGACATGCCTGTTCTGATTGCCAAGATGCTTGCCCATTTCAGAAGATGCTATGACTTCAATAATAATCCCAATATCATTTCCCATGCCGGTATTGACTTGAATATCAACGATGGTTCCATCAGCTACCAGGGATTGCATCTCGAATTATCCAAGAATGAATTTCGCATCCTGCTCATCCTGATCCAGAACAAGGGCAGGATTGTCTCCAGGGAAAAGCTGATGGAAGCCTTATGGCAAAATGGTGAATTTGTTGATGAAAATACCTTGAATGTCAATGTCAATCGTCTAAGGAAAAAGCTTGAAAGCATTGGCATCCATGACCTCATTCAAACTAGGGTCAAGATGGGCTATATCATATGAAAGACAACAGATACAAAGTTCTGATTATCACTATTATCATCTATCTTGTTTTTCTTATTGCCTTTTTACTGTATCAGCTACCACTATTAGCCCTTGCATATCCTTATTCCCTTAGTGCTTTCCTGATTGCCATCTATTTCATCTATGGTCATTTCAAAGACCAGGAAAGACTGCAGGAACTGCAAAAAGGGCAGATGCCAAAAGCGGAATCTTCTATTGAAGAGGAATATCAAAAGCTCCTTGGTGAGCTCAAAGCCGCCAAGCAGGAACTTTATTCAAAGGAAGAAAGCAAATATCGGGAAATGATTGACTACTATACAACCTGGGTCCACCAGATCAAGACTCCGATTGCTTCCATGAAACTCACATTGCAGAATGAAGACTCACCAGCCATGCGCAAAATCAGTTCTGACCTCTTGGCTATCGAAAACTATGTGGAGATGGTTTTGGCCTATTTAAGACTGGACAGTGATAACAATGACCTGGTTGTTAAGGAAATTGATCTTGAGACTCTTGTCAGAAATGTCATCAGGCGCTTTGCCAATGACTTCATCAATAAGAAACTGAAGCTCACTATTGAATTAAAAGAAGCCAAAGTCCTCAGTGATGAAAAGTGGCTGGCCTTTATTATTGAGCAGCTGCTTTCCAATGCCATCAAATATACCAGCACCGGCTCCATCATCTTTAGCTATAAGGACAATTGCCTTTCTCTTATTGATAGTGGCATTGGCATTGATGAAAGGGATCTGCCCCGCATCTTTGAAAAGGGATATACAGGCTATAATGGCCATCAGTCCAGCAAATCATCAGGTTTAGGTCTCTATTTAGTCAAAAGAACAGCTGACATGCTAGGAATAGAAATAACCATCACTTCCAAGGTAAATGAAGGGACTGCAGTTATCATTTCCTTCCCTAAGCCAAAGGAATTCAAGGAATAGCCTTACAAAAATGTAAGATTGCTGTAATGCCAATCAATAGGAGATCTTAACACTTGCCTCTAGAATGAAAACAGAAATCCAAGGAGGTATTTTATGAAACTATTAAGTGTTAAACAGCTATTCAAGACTTATGAAAGCCATTTTGGTTCCCATAAGGTTGAGGCATTGAAGAATGTCAATTTTGAAGTCGAAGAAGGCGAATATGTCGCCATTATGGGTGAATCCGGTTCGGGAAAAACCACTCTTTTGAATATTCTGGCTACTCTTGATAAGCCTAGCAGTGGAAGCGTTGTTCTTGAAGGAAGGGATCTCTCCACTATCTCCGAAAAGGAATTGGCATCCTTTAGAAGAGATAATCTTGGTTTTGTCTTCCAGGATTTCAATCTGCTTGATACTTTCAGCAATGAAGACAATATCTATTTGCCCCTGGTTTTAGCCAATAGGGATTATCATGATAATCAAAGGAAACTGATGCCTTTAGCCAAGAAATTGGGCATTGAAGAATTGCTTGGGAAATATCCTTTTGAGATTTCCGGTGGCCAGAAACAAAGAATTGCTGTAGCTAGGGCTCTGATTACTGATCCCAAGCTGATTTTGGCAGATGAGCCAACAGGTGCTCTGGATTCTGCCAGCAGTGATGAATTATTGGATCTTTTTTCTCTGATCAACAAGCAAGGCCAGACCATCCTGATGGTTACTCATTCCATCAAAGCAGCATCCCATGCCTCCAGAGTCATCTTCATCAAGGATGGTGAATTATTCCATCAGATCTATCGAGGCTCCGACAGCAATTCTGAGCTCTATCAGAAAATCTCAGATACTTTGACTTTGGTTCTTAAAGGAGAATAAGGATGTTTTCCCTATTAAGCAAATTGGCCTTTGATGGCATCAGAAGGAACAAGCACCTCTATTATCCTTATCTTCTGACTGGCAGCGTTGTCATCATGATGTTCTATATTCTGCTCTATTTGGCAAATTCCAAGACTATCGCCAAGATGCCTGCTGCTACTTTTTTAGCTGTTGTCCTGCCTTTGGGCATTATTGTCATCTATATCTTTTCCCTGATCTTTCTTTTCTATACCAATTCCCTTCTGATCAAGCAGCGCTATCAGGAATTTGGGCTTTATCTCATCCTTGGCATGAACAAGACCAATCTTGGCTTATTGATGCTGATAGAGAATTTCATTGTCTACATCATTGCCCTAGGTACTGGTCTCTTATTTGGCATTGCCTTTTCCAAGATGGGTGAACTCATCATCATTGCCCTGACAAAAGAGACTATTGACTTCTCTCTTTCCATCTCCTTTTCATCGCTTCTGATATCAGCAATTGCCTATCTTCTTGTTTATCTTCTTCTCTTGCTAAGCTCCATAAGCAGAATCAACAAGTGCCAGCCCCTCCATCTTTTACAAAAAGCCAAGGCTGGTGAAAGAAGCCCCAAGGGCAATCTCTTCCTTGCCCTATCCGGTATTGCCATTCTCGGACTGGCCTATTATCTAGCGCTTTATTTCTCATCATCCGTTACTGCTATCTTCTCTTTCTTTATTGCTGTCATTCTGGTAATAATTGCTACCTATCTGCTCTTTATTGCCGGTTCAACCACTCTATGCCAGATCCTAAGAAAAAACAAAGGCTACTATTACAAGCCTAAGCACTTCATTTCCATTTCCTCTTTGGCCTATCGCATGAAAAGAAATGGGGCAGGACTCGCTTCCATCTGCATCCTGCTTACAATGATTCTGGTCATGATTACCTCGACCTCATCCCTTTACTTTGGTCTTGATGATAATATTGAAAGCCGCTACCCCGGTGATTTCAACTACACCATCTTCTATTTTGACTATCATGACTTTGCCAATGACGATAGCCTTATCTATCTCCCAAAAGCATATGATTCCGCCAATTCCCTCAAGTATCTGGAAACATCAGGATCCTTTTGTGCCTATGGCATTAACAATACGGTCAACGATTTCAATGCCAATGTTGAAGACTATTTCAATATCGGCTATCTCTTTGCCATCTCCACTGCTGAATACGAGAGGATTACTGGTGCTGATATTGAATTAGGTGATGATGAATGCCTCTTTTATCAAAATGACATCCTCAACTATACCTACTCTTCCTTCCGGACTGCTTATTCCAAAGAATATCAGGTCAAGAAACAGCTTACGACTTTCATCAGAAATCATGCCATCTATGATTATGAAATGGCCAACGGCATTATCGTCATCAATGACCTGGAGGAATTCTATAATGCCAATAATGTTGAAACTGAACATGGGAATATCTCTTTCCTTAAAGCCAGCACTGATGTATGCACTGATGACTTAAGCTTCAAGGAGGAAATCAGAGCCAATCTTGATAATAATGCATCCAAATACTATCTCGTAGATAAGGATAGCCAGCGATCATCATTATTAGGATTATTTGCCTCCATGCTGTTTCTTGGCATCATGTTAAGCCTCGTCTTTGTCTTGGCTGCAATTCTTATCATCTATTACAAGCAGATTTCTGAAGGCTATGAAGACAAGGGCCGATTTGAAATCATGCAGAAAGTCGGACTTGATAAGCAGATGATCAGAAGCTCCATCAATTCACAAATGCTGACCGTCTTCTTCTCACCACTGATCATGGCCCTTGTACATCTTGGTTTTGCCTTCCCATTCATCTTCTCCATGCTAAGGCTCTTTGGCTTTGCCAATCTTAAACTGATGATTGTTGTTACCGGCATCTCAGCCTTGATTTGTGCCATCTTCTATCTGATTGTCTATTATCTGACATCCAATGCCTATTATCAGATTGTCGCCAATGAAGAATAACTCAATTGCTTGTTGAATTGCTCTTACTCAATTGACACTATGTTCAAACATCTGTCCCTAAAAACCATAATGAAACCAGAAAGAAGGACTAGCAGATGTTTAACATTATCACTTTTATCAAAAAGCTCTTCAAAGCACCTTCTGCCATTATTGGCAGCTTCCATAAAGACCTTGACTATTGGCCTACCAATAAAGAAGACCAGATGATTTATGGCTATTATGAAAAGGCCTTTAGGAATAATAAGCACTAAGCCAGCGTTAGCTGGCTTTTTGTTTTTATTCAGGTATAATGGGTTAATATGCGTTACACAAAAACTATTCACAAGTATTTATCGATTTTTTTAGGCATGGTCATTCTCTCATTTGGTCTCTTTAACATCCACTCCCGTTGCAATGTTACTGAAGGAGGGGTCTTAGGTGCATCACTATTGTTTGATGAATGGTTTAATGTCTCACCATCCATTACTGCCTTGATCATGGATAGCACCTGCTTTATTATTGGCATTTATGCAATGGGCTTCTCTTTTCTCAGAGACTCCATCTTTGCGTCCATCTCTTTCTCCTTATGTTACAGATTCTTTGAAAATGTGACCGGTCCGCTGATTCCTGTTATCGATAATCTCCTGTTGGCAGCCATTCTCGGCGCTTGCTTTGTCGGAATTGGTGTTGGCTTGGCAGTCAGGAATGGTTGTGCTGCCGGTGGTGATGATGCCATCTCCCTGGCCCTCAACAAGCTCTTTAAGATCAAGGTATCATCTACCTATCTTTTTCTTGATACCATTGTTTTAATCCTTTCCCTTAGTTATATTCCTTTTAATCAGATTTTCTATTCCCTGATCAGTGTCTGGCTCTCAGGCTTTATCATTGAGCGCTTCCACAGTGGCTCAATCAGCTCTTGAGTTGATCTTATTCTCAACTCAAGCAGCGTTTTCTTCAAATCATGCTCTAAAAAAGCCATAATGTAATTGCAAAACCGGTAAGCAGAAAGAAGAGGTTATAGAGATGTTTGATATGAATGTTGTGGCTAAGAATATCAGAAAAGCCCGAACCAAAAAGAATATGACCCAGCTTAATCTAGCTGATGAAATGGGTGTCAGTTATCAGGCAGTATCAAATTGGGAAAGAGGCAATTCCATGCCGGATATTTCCAAGATTCCTGAACTTTGTGAAATACTGGAAATCAGCTTTGAGGAACTTGTTGGTGGCAAATCCAAAGAAAGCGAAATCACTCAAAAAATCATCAAAGATGAAGAAGTCAGTCTTGAAGAGATCAGTCAGGTAGCACCAATTGTCAAACCAGAAGTCATTGAAGAAAAGGCCCATGACTCCATCAAGAAGGGCAAGAAGACCTCATTTGTCTCATTATCGATGATGGCTCCTTTTATGGAAGAAGAAACCTTGAACAAAACAGCACTGGAGCTTTGCGATGTTGACTTCAATAAGCTGGTAGCCTTGGCCCCATTCCTAGAGGAAGAGACCCTTGATATCCTGGTTGACCAGGCAATAGAAAATGGCTCAATCAGGAATATGGGAATTATTGGCTTATTGCCATTCTTATCGCAAAAGACTATCCAAAAAGCCTATGATTACTTCAAGGAACTTGATAATCCAGCAGTTATTTCATCCATCATGCCATTTCTAGATAATGATGATGAAGAATATGAAGATATCCTGCATAAGGTCAAGGACCGCTTTGATCAAGGCTTTGATATTGAAGATGATCTTAATGAACTGGAAGATGAAGATATTATTGATCTAGCTGAAAAAGCCCTGCGTGAGAATCGCAATCTGGAAGTCTTCCTTGATTATCTTGATAGCGATGATATTGAAAAACTGGCAAAAACAGCCATCAAGGAAGGTTATGATATCAAGCAATTCCTGGCTTATCTTGATGAAGATGCAGTCAAGGAGCTATTGCTAGAAGCCTTGAAGAAGTAAAATAAGACAGCTCAAGCTGTCTTTTTTAGTACATAATTATCATTTTCATTGCCATTATGATTAAAGATCCTTTAGTTTGGTTAGCTGCATATTTTGTTCCAAACTCTCCTTTTCTTCTATCTTTATAGACACTGCTCGTTACACAATTATGAGCAAAACAAAAGCACCTGATTAGTTCGGCATTCGTAAGACAGTTTTATGAACAGCTAGCAGGTTCCTGAGATACATATACAGGCACATGCTTGTTGTATGCATATAATTTACGCCTATTGAATAGACTTTGCAATGCAAACGGCATATAATATATATACAAAGAATTGCAAAGGAGTTGTTATTATGGCCAGTACTAATTTTAGCGTCCGTATGGACAGCGAGATTAAAAAGCAGTGTGAAACCCTTTATGGGGAATTGGGCATGAATCTGACCACTGCAATCAATGTTTTTCTGCGGCAGTCCCTCCGGGTAGGTGGTTTCCCCTTTGAGGTTAGACTGGATCAGCCGAATAAGGAA
>JAQXQU010000089.1 GCA_029101345.1 Erysipelotrichaceae bacterium
AGAACATATCCTAAGAAAGCATTATGAGAATTTGTATTCTGGCATCGAAACAGATTGGGAATCTATCAGAACTGCATTAGGCTGGGCCTCCGCCTTCAAAGCAACTATTAGCAACGCAGCAGAGAATGAAGATTATATCCAGAAACTATGCCTAGCAGACCAAGCTACAATCGAAGAATCTAAAGCATGTTTTGAGAAGATTTCTGTATGGAAAGCCCAATATGATGAGATTTATTCTTGGGTAAAATCTCTATTCGATGATGGCAGTAATTTTGACGACATGTTGTTTTCTAAACTTCAGAGTAGGATTAAAGACTGTCTAGATAATAAATCTATTCTTCAGGACTGGGTCGATTATAGAAGAGTTCTTTACGAATGCCTTGAACACGGTCTCAGAGATTTTATTGAGCAAGTTGAGAAAGAACATGTCAGCTCGAAGCAGGTTTCTTTGGCGTTCCAGAAACGTTTTTATGAATTATGGCTTGATCAGGCTTTAATTAGCCATCCTAAAGTAGCCGAATTCCGCAGCAAAATACAAAACGAGAGAATAAAGGAATTCCGTAAGCTCGATTGTGATCAATTCGTTATCGCTAGAGCTAGAATAAAAACTGCCCTTCTGAATGATTTGTCAAGCCATAATATTGCCACTAATAGCGTAGGCGAAGTAGCGATACTCAAGAAAGAATTGAATAAAAAACGCAAGATAATGCCTATTCGCAAGCTATTTAATGTTATTCCTAATCTGGTAATGATGTTAAAACCCTGCTTGATGATGTCTCCTTTGACTGTAAGCCTCTATTTGCAGTCAAAAGATTTTAACTTTGACACCGTTATCTTCGACGAGGCGTCTCAGGTATGCACAGAAAACGCCATCGGTGCTATTTTGAGGGCTAAACAGGTTATTATTGCCGGCGATAGCAAGCAATTGCCGCCTACCAACTTCTTCAGGGCTTCTATTGATAGCGATACTGATGAATATGACGAAGAAAACGAAGAGAATAATGATGTATACGAGTCTCTTCTTGATGAAGCAGCTTTAATGCCGACAAAAACCCTTCTTTGGCATTATCGTAGTAGGCATGAACATCTTATCACATTCTCCAACAGGAAAATTTACAATAACAACCTGATTACCTTCCCCAGCAACCGTGAACTTGGCGAAGATGTCGGCGTTCAATATGAATATGTTCCCAACGGTTTTTATGACAGAGGCGGTAGAAAAGGTAATGTTATAGAAGCTGCCAAAGTAGCAGATTTGGTTTTTGAACATTTTAAGAAATGTAGAAATGGTATTTTCAATCGCTCCTTGGGTGTTATTGCTTTCGGTGAAGCACAGGCTCAAGCAATTGAAGCCGCTTTACGTATAAAACGCCAGGAAGATAGTAGTTTGGAAAAATATCTTAGTGAAGAGCTTGAAAATCCTTTCTTTATTAAGAGTCTTGAAAATGTTCAGGGTGATGAAAGAGATACTATCATTTTCAGTATTGGCTATGCAAAGGATGCAAAAGGTGTTATGTATATGTCTTTTGGTCCCTTAAGCCAGGCTGGCGGCGAAAGACGTCTAAACGTAGCTATTACCCGTGCAAAGTATAATGTTAAACTTGTAGGTTCTATTCTTCCTAGCGATATCGATACTGAGCGAGTTACCTCCAATGGTCCTAAACTCTTGCGTTCGTATATTGATTTCGCTCAAAGAGGTATAATTGCATTGGATTCTGAAGTTACTACTAGTGATGTTCTTCAGTTTGACTCTCCATTCGAAGAGTCTGTATATAGCTTCCTGGTTGACCACGGGTATAATGTGAAAACTCAGGTTGGATGCTCTAGCTACAGAATAGACTTAGCAATTCGTCACCCCAAGATTTCTGGGTGCTTTGTTCTTGGCATAGAATGCGATGGTGCTACCTATCATTCTGCAAAGAGTGCTAGAGAACGTGACCGTCTGCGTCAAGATGTTTTGGAAGGCATGGGATGGAAAATATATCGCATTTGGTCCACAGACTGGATTAAAGACCCTGTAACAGAAGGTAAACGGCTCATTGAAGCCATAGAAAACGCTATGGTAACATATGTTTCGGAAAAGGATCCAGACGTGGAGACAATCGACATAAATCCTGACGAATTTGTCACTAAAGTAGCCAAAGAAGAGATTGAAGGCGACAACAAATACCATTTAGATGAGTATCCCACATTCAACGACATTGAATGTGATGGGTATAGTGAGAGTATTAAGGAAAAGATTAAGAAAATTGTAATCCTTGCTTATCCTATATCTCTTGACCAGTTATATAAGGAAATGTGCCCAGATCTTGGTGCTACTCGTGTAACCAATAAGATTAAAGAACGAGTAGATATGATATTGGTAAAATTGAGACCAGATATTCAAGTAGTAGATAATTTTGTATTACCTAGATACTACGATGCCATTTATCCTCGTTTAGCTGGTCCCAGAAAGGTTGATTATATCTCCACTGAAGAACTTGCTGAAGGTATTGTTTTGGTAGCCAAATCTAATATCCCCATGTCAAAGGCTGATTTGATTATGGAATCTGTCAAAGCTTTTGGGTTTAACCGTAAAACCCAAAATATTCTATCTGCCTTCGACAAAGCTTATGAGCAACTTATTTGCACCCACAGAATCTCTGAGAGCAATGATAAAGTGGAAATTCTAAGAGAAACACCCGCTTCTAAAGAGGCCGATGTCCAAGATTTGTATGGTTCTGTCTAAAAACAAAAAATACCCATGCTTTGCTGTATAGCGAAGCATGGGGTTTTGTTTATTTAAACTTTATATTCTTCAACATATTTTCCTTAGTCTGTGTTTTTTTCTAACTCATCTCTATTATTTCCTAACTCTAATGATAACAAAATCAGTTTTTCAATGGTGACGTGTTGTCCATTATCCATATATTCTATTATCTTTTTCATATCTTCATAATGCGGAGCATTGGACATTACACCTAAAACGAAGTCTTTGTTATTAATGAAAGTCTTTAGTTTGTTAAATAGTAGTATAGCAGTTTCACTAACTTTTTTGCACATTTTTATTCTTCTAAAACAATATAAATCTTTCCATTTGTCCCTAATGGAAAATCACTTTCAACAACCCATTTTACCTTCATCGCCATACCTCCTTTGGAATGTATTGTTAAATATATTGATAACTGGGCCTCACACTACTTAAGTTGCAAGTCTGTGGCTTCCTTACAATCAAACTTCAAGCAAATCCTCCATACCACAGTTTAATGCCTTCGACAGCCGCAAAACTGTATCTGCACTAGCTTTATTGATATTTTTATTACGCTGCTCATACATCTGAATAGACCGTAGGTTGACACCCGATAATTTAGCAAGCTCGTTCTGGCTCAGTTTATTAAGACTTCTAAAGCTTTTGAGCCTTGTATCTGTATAATACTCTTTCATTTTCGCGTCAACTATATCCACGAATTTGCTAATATCAGCTTCATGTAAAGTATAGTATAACCTTTGTAAGTCCTCAAAACTGATTACCCTAAAAATCTCTCCAAATTTTCGGCAGGAATACCATTGATAATAAGCTATCGCCCAACCAATCCAATACTCTCTAGACCGTGAAAATCTTTCCACAGGGATTATTTTGATATATTTCCCAGTTGTCTCGTACACTATATCTATAAGCACCTCTATGCCGCTTTTTCCTCTAACATAGGATGGCTCACCATTTGCTATTCGCTCACTAATAGTGCTTACAACAAACATTTTTATGAAATCCTCCCCGGAATAATGGCAAATGTTGACGGCATAATCAAAAGCATCTCC
>JAQXQU010000090.1 GCA_029101345.1 Erysipelotrichaceae bacterium
TAGATGAAGGTCAAGATTTTGGTCGAAATGAAATTACCGGAAGAGAGAATCAGGCGGAAATAGATATTCTGGATTTGTTAAAGCAGATAATACTTGACCCAGATTCTGGTAATCGTACGTTTTATATGTTTTATGATAAAAATCAAATGGTTCAAGCGGCAAGAGTTCCAGATTATATTGGGGAAGCTGATTGCAAACTGACGTTATACCGAAATTGTCGTAATACGATGAATATTGCTGAAACTTCAGTACGTTTTCTGGGAAATGGTATAAAATCAAGAATACGTGAAGGAGCTGCTGCTGGATCAACACCACTCATGTATATCTCACCAGAAAAACAAAATCTTATTTCTGCACTCAATGTAATTATTGAAAAATACTGGGAAATGGGAATTAGTAATATTCAAATTTTAACATGTAAAACAATAGACACTTCCATTATCTCAAGTGATTGTGCGGGCGAAGTATATTTTTATAAAGGAATTCAAATTCCGTTTACCACATGTAGAAAGTTTAAGGGCCTTGAAGCAGATGCCGTTATTCTTGTAGATATGGATTTTAATTTCTTCAAAAGGGATGAGAACAAAATATATTATGTGGGATCTTCAAGAGCACGTCATGAATTAGCGTTATTGGTAACGATGAACGACGAAGAGTGTCGATTCATTTTAAATCAGCGTGAAAAGAAAGCTGGACGAAATCCTATAAAAGTATTTGCCTCAATGTACAATGCCAAAATCTTAAAAAATGAAACCAATTAACACCTGTGTTTTAGCTCGGGGGATCAATAATGGAAAAAGGGACAAAACTTAGGATTTTGTATCTATATCAACATTTAGTAAAGCATACAGATGCTGAACATACTCTTTCTACTGCAGAATTGATGCGGATCCTAAAAGAACAATACAAACTATCAGTATCAAGAAACACAATTAGCGATGATCTTATAATACTTCACGATTGTGGATTGCATATTGAACATTATGAATCTACGCAGAACAAATATTATTTCGATGGACAGATATATGATTTGGCAGAGCTAAAAGTTTTAGTTGATGCAATTTCATCCTCTAAGTTTATTACTCAGCGAAAAAGTGAGGAATTGATTGCAAAACTTTTGACACTTACAAATGATCATCATGCTGCTAAATTACGCCGTCATATATATGCTTTAGACAGAGTAAAAAGCGATAATGAGAATGGATATTATATTGTTGATGCATTGAATGAAGCAATTGATAAAAAGCGTAAAGTGAAATTCTACTATACGGATTTTGATGTAAATAAGAAAAGGTATATTACCAATGAAGGTAATCCATATACCCTAAGTCCTTATGCGTTGATATGGGATGGAGACTATTATTACGTCAGAGGATTTTGTGATGACCGTAATGCTCTTAGAACATTTCGAGTGGATAGAATTTTAAGGCAACCTCACATTCTTGAAGAAGTCGCCGTAATTGCCCCAGACGGTTATACACCTTCACAATTTAATAAGAGTGTCTTCCGGATGTTAGAAAATGAAAATGCAAAAGAAATTCGATTAAGATGTCATGTATCAACGATGAAATATCTTATAGATAAATTTGGGAAAGATGTGAAAACGATACCAACTGATGAAAATACTTTTGAGGCGACCGTATTTGTTTCTCCAAGTCCTACATTTTATCGTTGGATTTTTGGGTTTATGGGAAAAATTCAGTTGCTTGGTCCTGCAGAGATTGTAGACCAGTATAGAGAGATGGCCCAATGCGCGATATCTTCGTGTAATGTAGAAAAATGGGCTTTTGATACATAAAGGCCTGGACTTTTTGATCAGGTTATAATATAATTAACCTATTAATACGTAGGAGGAGCTAAAATGCCCACATTTATAGATTTATTTGCTGGTGCAGGAGGTTTCAGCGAAGGATTTTTACAAGCTGAATATAATGGAAAATATTATGATTTCCTTCTGGCTAGTGATATAAATCCCACTTGTGAAGTTACCCATAGAATGCGGTACAACTATCAGTTGGGATTGAATACAGAATTTTTAACAAAAGATATTACAGACCCTGATTTTTTAGAGGTATTGGTAAATAAAATCCATAAAAGCAGTGGAAATAGAGATATTGATGTTCTGGTTGGTGGTCCCCCTTGTCAATCATTTAGTCTTGCTGGATCACGCAAGAAAAATGACAAGAAAGACGATTTGTTCTCATACTATCTGCGTGTCATCTCTTTCATAAAGCCAAAGTATTTTGTTATGGAAAACGTTTATGGTATTCTTACAAAATATAATGGAGAAGTAAAAAAGAGAATTCTGAATGAAATTAATAGCATCGTTGATGAAAATGCACTTGCAGATTTTTTGAGGCTTACAGAAACCTATAAGAGTCGATTAGATTTAAAATCACAGGAAGCAATTACTGTTGAATATGGATATAGAAAACTTCAGATTTCCTTATCCACTGAGAGGATTCTTCGAAGAAATAGTGCTGAGTATTTACAGGCGTTAGAAACGTTACAATCCATGGATTTGCCTGAAGAACAAAGATCATATTTGATGAGTTCTATTCTACTTCGAAAGCAACAGATGGAAGTGCCTGAACTGGACAATTTCTGTGATAGGCTATCGGAGCGATTTGTTGATGCGTTTAGAAATAATGCGGCTGTTTCGGAAGAAGAAAGAAATGTTGTTCGTCAAGCCTTAAACTTAATCAAACGCCAGTATACAATTTCCGATATTTTAAAAGCAACGAAGAAAGAAATAAATGGATGCCAGTTGAATAACAGTACATATAAAGAGGAGTTTGATGGCATTACCGATGTATTAACAGCTGATCACATACTTGATATTTTCTATACTGCTTGTGATTTACTTGAAAGAAAAGCAGATTCCGCTCAGACGCGTTCGATAGTTGCAGAAGTAAGGCTTGCGGTTAATGTATTATACGAAAATGTTCTTGATACAGTTTCAAAATTGGTTGCATCCCTTAATAATGTTTTGTCTGCCACAGAACGCAAAGAGTTTTCAGAGGTCGCAGACGCTATACGGCTATATCATATTAATAATGAGATTGTTTTGTTGGCATCAGATTATGGTGTGCCACAGAATAGGCAGCGAGTAGTGTTCATTGGTTGTCGAAAGGATCAGCCGCTAATTACCTCCATTCCAGCAACTGTTACTGGCAGTGATAAAGTAACTACTTCAGAGGCACTTGATGACCTTCTTTATATTGGGAATAACTCTACTAAAACCAGCTATGATGAAACAACTTATCAGAAAGCATTATTCGGGAAACCTTTAAGATGTGTTCTTGGACAGAAAAATGCCAATGAAGGTGAAGAGATGCATTCTTACATTGATTGGTCAAAACGCGGACGTTTAAATCCCGAAAGATTTCCTAATATTAAGAAGCCTGCATATACATCTTGCAACTTTTGGAGTGATGTAGATGAATCAGATCTTTCAGTAATAGAACTAGCAAATCATCAAACTTCCAATCAGAACAAAGTCGTAAAAGAACGTTATGGACTAATGAGAAAGTATGGAAGCTGGGCGGAAGCACGTGCTGCTGAACCGGACAATCCTGTATTTAAGACTAACAAAAGGAATTACACTCTTCTTGGTGCTGAAGAACAAGCTCCAACGATCATGACAATTGGTGACGATTATGCACACTATGGTGATAACCGTTCTCTGACAGTTCGAGAGATGGCTAGACTTCAGTCTTTTGATGATAGCTTTGTCTTCCAAGGAAAAAGAACAACCGGTGGTGATCGTCGGAAAGTTGAAACACCTCAGTTTACACAGGTTGGAAACGCTGTACCGCCGCTGATGGCACATGCTATAGCACTTGAGATTTTAAAAAATATAAGATGATAGCGTAGCAAAGCGAGCATAGGGGGGATTTCCCATTATGCTCGCTTCTTTACTATATGATTCCACTGGCTTGCCATACTCCCATATATGGAGAGATGCGTTGGTTAAACAATTCAGTATACGAAATTAATGATCCAGAGGAACGACTAAGGAGTGTCTGAAGTTCAGCAGTTGAGACTTTCCCCGAACGTGTAGGATCAGCTGCTCTTTTGTTCAACTCGTCTGTAATGTTTTGTATCAATCGAGTTTTAACTTCAGCAAATACAACAACTTGAATATTGTTAATTATGATAAGCTCTTTCAGCTTTTCAAATGTGAAGTCATTGATATCTTTTGGTGTAAATAATCCAATACCAGTTCCTGTTGCGAGATAGCGTTGAATGTGTTGATCGGTTGATTTCCCAGTAGTTAAGCGATGTCTATCTTTTAAAGTAGTTTGACATTCTATGTTAAGTACCATATTCGGATTGGTTCGAACCGCATCTGAATTTGGCAAGAAAAAATCCGCAATTGTCTCACCGTCTTCTATTTTCTCTTGTCTATCGAATTTAAATCC
>JAQXQU010000091.1 GCA_029101345.1 Erysipelotrichaceae bacterium
AAGGAGATGTAAGAATGAACAGAGTGAAAGAAATTAGATCATGGACTGGTCTTAGCCAAGAAAAGTTCAGAAAAAGATATGGCATTCCAAAGAGGACACTTGAAAGCTGGGAATCAGGAGACAGAGAATATAAAGACTATGTAATTGATTGGCTTGAACAGATTGTAAAAAATGATTTACAGAAAATGTAAAAATGTATTGACTTTCCTCACAAAGTGATGTACACTATACTTGTAACAAACAAATAATAAAAATTACAAGGAGTGGTATCATGAGCAATGAGTTGAGAGCTTTCACAAAAGAAGAATTTGGAACAGTACGTACGATGATAATTGACGGTAAACCTTATTTCTGTGCAAGGGATGTTGCTACGGCACTAGGTTATTCTAATCAAAGGAACGCAGTAAAGCGACATTGTAAAAATATTGTTAAACAATCAATTGAAACAAAAGGAGGTAATCAAGAGATGACTTTAATAAACATTGAAGATACTATTTTATTAATACAAAAATCAAAAGCAAAGTCAGCAAAAAGCAAAGAAAGATTTGGGGACTGGATACTTAATTTATTTGGTTTAAAACCAAATATGATAGTGTTGGAAAGTAGAGAAGAGATTGAGTTTTTTGATAAATTGGAAGAAATGTTTGAAACGATGAATATCAAAAAGGGAATTAAACAATATGATGTATTGGGAAAATATAAAATTGATTATTACATGCCTGATTTTAAGTTGGCAATAGAGTATGATGAAAATGGACATTCTGGTTACACATATGAGCAACATGAAGGCAGACAAAAAGAAATAGAAAAAGAGCTGTGCTGTAAATTTGTAAGGCTTGATAATAGAGACGACATTTTTGTTAATATAGCAAAAGTGTTTAAGGTTATTTTAAATAGATAAGAATGGAGGATGGTTATATGAACGAAAACGAATTACAAGTATTTGCAAACGAGGAATTTGGAGATGTTAGAACCATTATGATTAATGACAAGCCTTACTTCTGTGCAAGCGATGTGGCAAAGGCTCTTGGATACAAACGTCCAAATGATGCAGTTTCTCAACATTGTAGGGCTACGGTAAAACACAGTACCCATATTAGCGGGAAGATGCAGGAGATTAACTTCATTCCAGAAGGTGACATTTACAGATTAGTTATGAGAAGTAAGCTCCCTAGTGCTGAAAAATTTGAATCATGGGTAGTGGAGGAAGTTCTTCCACAAATCCGTAAGCATGGTGCTTATATGACAGAAAACACGATTGAAAAGGCATTAACTGACCCAGACTTCTTGATTCAGTTAGCAACTCAATTAAAAGAAGAAAGAGAACAAAAGAAAAAGTTAGAAGTAATGAATGCAGCAAAGGACCAAGTGATTGGAGAGTTGCAGCCAAAGGCAGATTATACTGACGAGATTCTTAAATGCCCTGGAACAGTAACTATCAATCAAATTGCAAAGGACTACGGAATGAGTGGTACAAAGATGAATAAGATTCTAAATGAACTTGGAGTCCAATTCAAAAAGAGTGGTCAATGGTTCATCTACGAGAAGTACAATTGTAAAGGATATACAAATAGACAGGTAGTGCAAATAGAAAGGAATGGATGTAAAGATTGGGTTATGAAAACTAAGTGGACTCAAAAAGGCAGACTGTTTCTGTATGAGTTACTAAAGAACGAAGGAATTTATCCAAATATTGAGAAAGGAGAAAAATAATAATGAAAACTTATTACACGTCTGAAATTGCAGCAAAACTTGGATTTAGTTCTACAGCATTATTTAACAGTGAGTTAGTGAAAAGAGGAATTCAATACGAAATAAAAGATGGATTCGCATTAACTGGTGATTATGACTTTATGAACTATGTAGAGTTTGAACAGATACCTCTTGAAGATGAAAGCGTAATTTACGTTAGAAAATGGACTAATGAAGGCAGAGATTTCTTACTTGATCTGCTAGGATATTGAAATAGACATACATAGGATTAACAACTAAATACAGATGATACTCTAGAATGTTGATAACAATGTTGATTGTGTGGAAAAAATTGGGGGTATTATTATGAGTAAGGATGGAAAATTTAATTTTGTAGATGGTTTAGCATTAGGAATCGTTTTAACGAGCATTGTTTGTTTAACAAATTGTGGCAAAAAAGTTGACAATGCTGGAGATACTACTAGTCAATGCGTAGAAACTACTGCTAGCCCATACTCAGAGATCACTGCTAGTCCATATGAAGAAAAAACAAAAAATACAGAATTAGAAAATGCTATCGAATCAGCAGAAGCATACAGTAATGTTTTTGCATACTCAAAGAAAGAACTTATTGAACAACTGAAATACGAAGGATTCTCGGAAGATATTGCAGAATGTGCAGCCAAAAGCATAAATGCTAACTGGAAAGAAAATTGCGTAAGAAGTGCATATTCGTATCTTGAAATAATATCTTATTCTAAAGAAGAATTAATCGAGCAGTTGGATTATGTTGGATTTACTCCTGAAGAAATCGATTATGCGATGAATCAAATCTATAAGTAGCATTGAAATAGTGGTCAGTAAAATGGCCACTTTTTTATTGCTATAATATATTCAAATGATACTAATAGGCACATTTAATGAAAGTCATTAATGTTATGAAAATATATTGACAAGCAATTAAATATGGAATAAACTGGAAATAGATAAAGGAGGTATGTATTTTGAAAAAGAATAAAATAAGTTCGGTACTTTCTGATGAATATCTTGAACAAGTTAAGATAATGGCATCTAAAGAGAGAAGAACATTGTCTCAAATGATAGAGATTATGTTAATTGAACATATAGATAATATGCATATTACAAAGTGATGCAAAATAATATATTGTATTACTTGATAATACAAAGTAATATTTGGTATTACCAAGTAATACAAAGTAATATTGGAGGGTGCATATATGGCTAAGAAAAAAATACAGATTTTTATATTAGATGATATTTACGAAAAATTGAAAGAAGAATCAGAAAAAGATGATAGAACTGTATCTTATATAATTAACAAAATACTTGAAGAAAAATATAAAAATAATAAACAAATAGAAAATGAAAAAGATATTGAAGAAGAAAAGATTGAAACAGTAGTTAAAGAAAAGATAGACTATGCTGCAGTAGTAAATATGTACAATGAAATATGCAAGTCATACCCTAAAGTAAAGAGCCTATCGGATAGCAGGAAGAAGGCAATAAAGGCAAGACTTGTAAAACATACGATGGAAGAAATCAAAGAGGTATTTGAAAAGGCAGAAGCAAGCGATTTCATGAGAGGATGCAACTCTAAAAACTGGCAGGCATCATTCGACTGGATGATCATGGACCGTAACATGACAAAGATACTTGATGGTAACTATGATAATAGAGATGCTGCAAATACTAACAAACATCCAAACAGAGATTCTTCATACGATGGATTGAATGTATTTGCCGATGATTTTAAGGAGTGGTAGCATGGGAGAAATGGCTGACAATGATTTTTTTGACAAATTAAATGAATTGAAGCTAGATGGATACATTGAACTACCAAAGAAAAAAGAAAGTAATACGTGTCCTCTTTGCAATGGAGCAGGTGGGGTTTGGATATTCAATAAACACTCACAAGATACATGGAAACCTTGCAAATGCTATTATGAAGCAATGAGAAAGAGAAAACTTGAATTTGCAGATATACCAGTAAAATATAAAGATGACACATTTGATACATACAGAATAGAAGTATACGAGAATAAAGAGCCTATGAGAAAGCTGAAAGAACTTTGTAAATCGTACGTAGAACAATTCGACAGCATAGATAAGGGACTTTATATATATGGATTCACAAAGGGCAGCGGTAAGACTAAGATGGCATGCACTATAGGAAACGAACTGATGAAACGTGGACATGATGTTAAGTTCGCTACTATGGGGACTATACTTGATAAGATTAAAAGCACGTATAACAAAGAAAGCGATTATACAGAAGATAGACTGATGGATGAACTAAAGACGGTAGAAGTGCTTATAATCGATGACCTTGGAATGGAGAATGCAAGCAAGTGGGCAAATGACAAGGTATACGAGATCATAAATTATAGATACAATGCGAAGAAGAAAACGATATACACGTCAAACATATCTCTGAAAGACATGGATTACGATGACAGGATTGTAAGCCGGATATCTGGAGACACGCTTCCTATTGGATGGTCCAATGAGAGCATAAGAGATATGGAGAAGAAAGAAAACAGTGATTTGCTGAAAA
>JAQXQU010000092.1 GCA_029101345.1 Erysipelotrichaceae bacterium
TACACCCTTAGACCAACTGACGATTTCATACGTTATATCATGAGGTATGGAAAGTTGGTCAAGGTGATTTCTCCATTGGATGTGGCAAGAAAGGTTCGGAAACAACTATTGGAAGCAGCCGATGTGTATGCCGACATTGACGACTCGGAGAACTCAAATGTAAAAGAATGAACTTTTGATAGGCAGGAGACAGCAAGCCAAATACGAAATCAATGGGAGAAATGATGGTCTATATTCTGATTACCATCGTGGTTATGGCAGCAATAGTCGGCATTGGCTATTGGCGCATGAGTACTTTTTCACGTGAGTTGCTAAATCAAGGGATGAATGCAGAAGATGCAGAGGGCGCAGAGAGCGCCGAGTTTTATTTCATTTTCGTGTTTCACGCTGGCGCTGGAGGGTCGCAAACTTCGTTACGACGAGAGGGCGCAGAGGTGTGCGGTTAGCGGTGAACGTTTAACTATGAACGGGATTGGCCACAGATGACACTGATGCGACTGATATTCACAGATTGCCGTGTGCATCAGTTATCTGTGCTATCTGTGTCCTCTGTGGGCAAATCTTCATGTTTATGTTTGTTGTCTCGGGAAATTGTACTACCTTTACTCCTGAATTCCGTCGCCACTGGGGTGGTGTGTGGAAGGACTTTACCGAAAAATGGTGTTATTGAAATTCTAATCTATAAACATATTTTTATGAATAAACACTTACACAATTCCTTGCGGGCGCTGTTCCTGTCCCTTGCAGTGCTCCTGTCCCTGCCCATGCTAGCAGTTGAGATTGATAGGATAAATTATGGCCTTGATGCTGAGGCAAAGCAGGCTACTGTAATAAAGATGAGCAGTGACAAGTATTATGGCAAAATCGCAATTCCAGCATCTGTCGAATACAACGGCATTACTTATAGTGTGACGGGCATAGGGGAAAGTGCTTTCAGAGACTGCTCTGGTTTGACCTCGGTTACTATCCCCAATAGTGTGACGAGCATTGGGGAAAGTGCTTTCAGTGACTGCACTGGTTTGACCTCGGTTACTATCCCCAATAGTGTGACGAGCATAGGGGACAGTTTTTCTGTTAAAACGCTGATTTTTGCCTATCAACGAGGACTCTTTACGGGATTTGGATTATCTTTGCATTTGGATTGAGGCAACTCTCTCCACGACATTTTGAAATATTCAGAAGCGTTATGCTTATCTTGAACTTGAAAACGTAGGAATTTTTCAAATCGCACAAAGATAGCATAGTGATTCTCACGCGTATAGCGTGGGCTGCTATTGTTACATCTGTGCAAATGGTTTCCTACGACCTTCAAGTTAAGACGTGGCATAGTTGGCTCACGTTTCTTATAAATACAGAATTTGAATAAAAAACAATATTATATGAAAAAAATTCTATTTGTATTACTGGTGTTTACCTCTCTTTCGTTGCATGCAAAAGAGGTTGAAGCAATTGTATTGACTACGGTTGACAACGTTAAAATTGGATTCTTACTCAGTGAAACGTTTTCTATGAGATTCGAGAAAAATGCTTTAGAGCTAAATGACAGCAATAATTCAATTTCGTATCCACTTGGGGATATAAGTAGCATTTGTTATCTATCCAAGGAAGATCTTAACACTTCTTCTATTAATGATGTTATGAACAATGAAAAAGCAATTTTAGTACAGACCCAGTATGATTGTCTGTTTATAAAAAATGCAATCAACGAAACCGTGAGGGTCTATACCACCAACGGAAATCTGATGAAAGAATTCATTGTCAAGGATAATGAATATAAACTCAGTCTATCTGAGTTCCCTAAAGGTATTAGCATAGTTAATTGTAACCATCAATCCATAAAACTTCAAATAAAATGAGAAATTTGACTTGTATAAGTGTTATATTTTTTTTATTGATAGGAATCAAGACCCATGCCCAAAGTTGGAGTTTAAATGTTCCAGATCGCAATCCTGTCGATGTCCTTCTTGTGGATTCTATTACCTATAGGAATGTTGAGGGACGATTTATTGAGTCAATTTGGCGTGATGGAAAAGTCTTTTCTAATCGTGTACCTTCATATGGAGAAGAACTTACAATTGACGAAGAAAAACTATGCTATCAGTACGCGACTATGGAGGAAGATGGTGTGGACGCAGTTATTACTGGAAATGGTTTATTTGCCATCCTTAAACCTTTAGACAACGGCTGCTATTTATATACAGACGGCATTGTTGGAGAAAGTAATACGGAACAAATGCTTTTTGACGAGAATGGACTCTTTAAGGCTATTTATATTGATGGGATTGGCTCTCTTGGTGCTTTTTACACTGAGGAGTCTTTAATTTTATATGATGAAACAGGTAATATATTCTCCATCATTCCTTTTACAGATTTAATGCCAGAAACAGATGATTCAGAACAACTAGTTGTTTCAAGGGCGACAGTTCTGACTCGAAATTCAATCTATAGGACACTGAAATTACGACAAACAATTAAAGATTTTATTAAGAGACCTATAAAATCTACTACAAAAGCATTGCTTCAATACATTTTGAGCCAAGAGGCTGGCCGATATGGAGATATGATAAATGATTTTGTTGACTTAGCAATAGATATCACGGATGTTCTTTCATGGTTACAATCATTAGAAAGAATGCAGGAAATTTTCTTCTTTGGCAATACCTCACTCAAAACTCTTCCAGCAAAAGAAAAGAGCCTAACAAACTATGATTTATCATGTAAAGTAATAGCGTCTTCAGGTTCCGTACCTTTATTTAACAACCCCAATATACATATAAATAATTGTACTCATACATTAAAAATGGCATTGTGGCCAGCTTCAACAACTTCTAGTGATTCCAAACAACAAAAAGAAAAGCAAATTAGTAATGATGGAACAGAAACCTTCCCTTTTGATGTTATGGATTTAGAATCTTTATATTATTATGAACCATCCTTAACTATAAACATAAATGCTGAAATAATAACGGAACTACCAATTTTTAAACTTCTGTTTATTTCACCCAATATTCCTTTGATTCTTCCATTTAACGTAAATTGTACTATTTATGGAGAAGAATTAGATTTTACGACTGGAGGAGTAAGCTCTAATGTAATAAAGGTTGAAAATGTTGATAATACATCAGCAGACGTTATATGTAGTTTTTCTGAATGTCCTGAAGGATCTATATGTCAGGTACTTGTTACTTCTCCAGGCTCAGATATGACGATGATTTTCAATGGAGAACCCAATAAGGAGCAACAAACAGTTAAAGTTTCAGGTCTCGTTCCAATGACTGACTATTCTGTAGAAAGTAGAATTATGTATAAGGGTATTCCATATTGGTCCAATGCAAATGTATCTTTTAAGACGACAGGACCATCTGGAGGAGTGGTCTCGATAGATTATGATAATGTTACTACTAATTCTGCTGTCGTAACTTGTAAGTTTACTGGAATAGGAACTGGGGTAGAATGTGGAATAATAGTAGAAAGTGAAGATGGTCAGACCCAAACGATCGCTGCTAATAACACTGAAGAAGAACAGGATATTACAATTTCAGGTTTAGAGGCTGGAACAAAATATACCTGTTATGGTTTTGTTAAGCTAACTCATGCTAATGGCACTTACTATCATCAAGAACCAAATGGGCTGTCATTTACAACTAAGGTACCGGGGATTTCTGGAACATGGAATGTTGTCGAAACTTATTCCACAAGACCCTTCCCAGGTGCAGAATGGCAAACAAAGACGAGAGAGTATTCACTTACTTTAAATGAAGATGGCTCTGTACAAATTTCCGGAATGGGCTATGAATATATAGGTGGAAGTTGGGGGTATGGCGGAGGCAATTTTTCTGCGACATGTCATATCATTGCAACCCAAACACAAAATTCATGGGATAGATTTGAGGGGAAAGTAGATGATGTGAAAAATCCCCAAAAAATAACAGGGACTAGATATAGAGGTAATATGAACCAAGTTGTAAATGTGGAAGATGCAGTTGGTTCTATTGTCATGACCAAATAAGTGAACTATACGGTCTGAAACAGACAAAATTCTCACAGTGTAATTATTTATAACTTTTTCATGGTGTTGGGAAAATTAAGAGTTTAAATCGGCTCAACAGAAATTTCCTGGGGGCTATAGTGACTCATATGTGAGTCTTATCTCCCTTTTCTCTTATCCAGAATAGGACTGGTGATTTCGGTGCCCCTTTTGCCCATCTCAGAGGCAGTGCACTGCAACCCTCCACG
>JAQXQU010000093.1 GCA_029101345.1 Erysipelotrichaceae bacterium
TGGCTCTTCTCACTTCCTTCATATAGCTCATGATATCCCTTATAAGACCCAAGAGGACTTCTAAGACACTTTTCATGCGTCAGGGATTTAATGGAAGAAAATCTCTTCCCACAGTTCTTACAATAATAATTTGCCATAAATACCTCCTTTCTTTGTAATACACCTCCTTGTGTCCATTTCTTTGGATACATAGGGTGCAAGAATATGAAAAAGGAGAATTTATGGCCAAGATAACTATAGATAGAAAAGAAATAGTATTTTGTTCAGAGCCTCATAATTTCTATGCTTACAAGAACCAAGATAAAAGAATAGAGCTTCTATTGTACAAGTACTATCCGAAGGAAGGAAATAACTGGATTCTTCTATCTCGGGAAGGAGAAGAAGTAAGTACTTATGTCTATAATCTCTCTTATGACTTTAGCACTCAAATATCAAACGGAACTGTCATCAAAGGATCCTTTGATGAACCGACTCTTCATCTGTTGTACTTTTTGATGATTGTCAATGGCTTAAAAGCAATGGCCGCAGTAAACGAAGAAAACAAAGAAGTTTATTCATTTCAACCCCCTCAATATGGAGATTACCGTCTTAACGGAACCATAAGCATCAAGTTAACGCTCGCCAGTGCAATTAGCAATATCGAAGCCGATTGGGCCATAAATAAAGCCTCTAAGATATCAATCGATGAAATAAGAGAAAAAGAAATGTTCCCCTCCAGGCTGGCAGATAGGTTTATTCCGTCCACTATCGCACTGAGCATCATCAAGTTTGGGCTGTTCAATGAGCATTCAACATCCTGGTTCTCCAATGGCCTTTCTCCTCTCGATACTTTCTCTACCCTACCCTTGGCAATTCTTTATTCCCTAAGTGATCACCTTATAAAGGTAATCATAAAAAACGGAGGCTCAATATCAATACGAAGAGATGAAGACATATATTTCTGCGAAAGTTTATTCTCTGTCTTGGAAAGAGAGGGAGTAACAGAAGATATTATATGCAATGAGGTGAAGAACATAATATTCAAGTCTCTCTCTTTGGGCCTGACAATGACTGACGATGAATGGAGAAAACTTGTATCTGATATTCTGTTCCATTCTAACGAATACCCTAGAGACCGCTATTTGGAGCTCTGCAATTATGTTCTCTCCGTCCTGCCTTCCGAGGTTATTTCTCCAACAAATAATGAAGAAAGCCTATTGGAGATTGCCGATTTTTATCTTGAAAAAGATGAGTGGAAAGAATTATTTGAAGAGATTGAAGAACTAGAAGAATACATCGAAGCCTATAGGGAAAATACCAATTGTAATATCTAAGGAAGAGTCATTAATGCAGTAATGACCCTTCCTGTGGCCAAATTGAAACCATAGAAGAATTCTTCGAAGTATTTGCATTTGAGTTATTTCCGTCAATCAAATTGCAATGCAAAACAACCCGCAGAATAAAAGTACTTGAGCGGAGGGAAGATCAAAAATGGGGTGTCTTATAGTCGGACAGGAGTTTCTTCATCTCTAAGCCATGCTCTTTACTCGCCTCAGCAGTCCATTCCGATGTAGATGCAATATGCAGCATAAGTTCATACTTCAATGATTCAATTCTTTTCCCTTTGGCATTCTCTGCCTTATTTTTTGGAGGAAGATTGCTTTGTCTAGAATTTGATGAAGGTGTAATTAGAGCAAGATTCCCGAAATTGTTAAGCTCATTTTTCCACTCTTCAGAGTGCTCTTCACCGCTCAACAGATGCTGTGGCATAAAGTGTTCAACAGATGAAGTATTGATGAAGGAAAACGATTCTGATTTTTCTTTAATCTCTTCCGGGGGATTAAGCCACAAAATATAATCAAGCCAGTGAAAAACAAAATGATCTGTTTCTACTCCTTTATCAAGGTTATCAAGGTTTGTTGGCTCTATTCCAGCTCTTTCTATAGCGTATTCTTCCAATCTGCGAATAAGTTCTCCTGAGCATATTTCTGTATCATAAAAAATAGCAACATCCATAGCTTCTTTTACTAAGGAAACGAGTTTCTTTGAGGATTCGACACCTGACACTGTCAACATGCTCTGAATACAAATGAGGCGTTTGCTGTGTTCTGTAATGGACTTAGTCATAAACCACTCGGTATTGCCCTTCTCCCTTTTGACGACATACTGATCAAATGCTATTCGATAGAGCAGTAATGATTTTATAATAATGAAAGCTTGTTCCGGTTCTTTTATGACAGAATCTGTTTTGGCAATATCGGAAATGGATTTTTCTATGGAAGAGGTCAAGACTAAATCAATGAATTCATACGATGTCAAGCAGACTGAATAACGCCCACTCTGAAAGTCGCTGATAGTCCCACTTTTCGTACGGGAATATATTTTTCCAGTTTCTACTTTATGGACTATGTCTGAAAGACTTACCTTACTACCTTCGCTTTCGTGTTGTAAGAAATCCTTCATTACGTCGTAGAGCTTCTCAAGTTTTTCTGCTTTGCTAATTTCCTTGCTCTTTTTGACTATATTTTCGTCTAAATCGTTTTCAATATCGCAACAAAGGAGCCAAGCAAAATTGAAAAGTTCACTTTCTTTTTCTAAATTTAAATCAACCATATTGGCTATGATTCTTGATTTGGCAATATCTTCTTTCTTTAAGTTTTCGCCCGCTGTATTCAGAACTTCAAATGCATGTTGTATTGCTGCATTTTGACATAGTTGTTTTTCAAGAAAATAGACATGGTCCATCAGGTATTCGAAGAAGGTGTTTTTTGTCAACACTTGATTCTTCGATAAATAATCATAGGTGAATTGATACATGGCTCGGATCTTATCGCAGGTCGGATGATTATTTGTTTCTTCATTGTCCGTTTGTGAAGGAGGATTACCAAGTATTTTAAAAAGATCTTCTATATGCTTTCTGTTTTCAAACCTTAGAAAACAATCGATGTTGCAGCATCCGAAGGCACGTAATAAAATCATCAGACTCGTTAACCGTTGTTGTCCATCAATCACTTTATTTTGCCAAGATACGACAATTGGTCCCAATATATAACGATCTTTTTCTTGTTTCCAAGCCTCCATGATATCGTTAAGCATCACTTCCAGATTACTTTCTGTCCAAGCGTAATCTCTTTGGAAGTCTGGAACTATGTATTTCTTGGAGGTAACGTCTCTAATGTTTATTAAATTAACCATGGATTCTCCTTAGCTCTCTTCTGATCAAGTAATTATTATTTCCAGCCACACGATCGCCCCAACCCTCTCTATCAAGGACTTCCAAAGGGTTCTCGCAATAACAATCAAAGCAGTCTTCCAATGACTTGCTTACAACAATTGCTTTAAACAAGCTTCCATCTTTTAGTGCATCGTTTCTTATGGTGGTAAATTGTACTGAATCATAATAAAGACAAATACCAATCAACCAGGAGAATATGAGATTTAGCAGTTTTTTGAAGTTGGTTTTAGTGGTTTCAGTAGGGAATTTTTCATGTATATACACTACAAGGATGTCAAAGAACTCTTTTGCTCTATTTTTTGTAAGAAGTTGTCTTAATTTCGCGGCATAAGGATCATATTCTTCGCATTTATTTTTCTCAATCGTGCATTTCTCATATAAATTAAATGTATACCAGAAAAAGAACTCTCCATCAGAGATAGGACTATCAAGTCCAGTATATTCAGCATTCTCGCCACGGCGGAATTGCTCAATATCCCATATTTCATTCACATCATAAGGGTATAGCCCTTTGGCCATCATTCTTAGCGCACAGACTGTAGCCAGATGTCTGTTAAGCCACCAAGGATCATAGCTTTCCCATTTCTTCACTATTTCGTTTTTGAATTTGACAGGATCGTCCAAGGCGCTGTCGGGGATAAAACCTTTCCCTCTCCAACGTTCCTTTACTCTATCATCAGACAAAGCAAAATTCTTACCGGATAATGCCAGAAGATGATGTGATTTCAAAATATCTGTAGCTGTCAGGTCAACTCCGGATGTATTCATCCTGTCAAAGAATTTCAATGCTTCATCAAGATTTTTCATAACAATAATATCAAGATGACCGTTGATGATTTTATCTATCATTTCCTGTTTATCTTCAATCTTTTCAGCCTGCCGTCTGAACCATTGAAGATTATAGCCAATATGCTTTTCAGATTCTTTTCCCTGCAGTGTTGCATTGTTGATAAATGAATCAGCAATTGATGATGATAGACTTCGAAGCATTAAGGATAAGGTGACGATTCTTTGTTGACCATCAACTATATCATAGTGATCATTATTCTTAAGAAGGACTATAATCCCGAAATCGTAAGGGATTTCGCTGTCTTTGTTGATATCATTCCATAAGAATTCGATATTCTTTTTTTTCCATCTGTATGGACGTTGATATGATGGCAGATTAAGTTTGATTCTAAATAGCTCGCCAATACTTATTTCTGTTGGATTAGCAATATCCATATTTTCCCTATCATCATCGACATATTCC
>JAQXQU010000094.1 GCA_029101345.1 Erysipelotrichaceae bacterium
AAATCAAAAAGAAACACAAAAACGACTTTGATGCCATCAAAGCAGCCCGCCTCGAGAAAGAAATGCCTGTTCTGGAGGGCTTTTGGGCGTGGTTTGAAAAACAGCACCCAACCAAAGGTACCAGAATGGATAAGGCGATTACCTATATCAAAAACAGAAGGTCTGATATGATGACCTATCTGGAAGATGGCCGCTGTAGTTTCTGCAATAACTTAAGTGAAATCGAAATCAAACCGGTAGCCCTGGGAAGAAAGAATTATCTCTTCTCTGATACAATAGCAGGAGCTGATGCAAGTGCCACAATCTATTCTCTTGTGGAAACAGCAAAAGCAAATGGGCTGAACATGTACCATTACCTCTGGTATCTGTTAGAAAGACTTCCGGGAACGGATCTATCCGATGAAGCCTTTGAAAAATACCTTCCATGGAATCCGGAAGTAAAAGCGGATCTGGAAGAATGGGCAAAGAAACTTCTGGAAGACTAAATTTCAAATGTATGTGAATTGTCAAGGTGCCTTGGCCATAGAAATATGGCCGGGGTGTTTTTATTTCAACGAACCAATAGGTTCAGAGAAATCAGGAATTGGCTTAAAGCAGCCAACGGCTGAATTTTAAGCGCTTACTTTATTTCAACGAACCAATAGGTTCAGAGAAATCAGGAATTGGCTTAAAGCAGCCAACGGCTGAATTTTAAGCGCTTACCTTAAAGCAGCCAACGGCTGAATTTTAAGCGCTTACGAATTTTAAGCGCTTACCATAAAAAAATACCAGTGAAATTACAAATCTGTAATCTCACTGGTACGTGTAATGTTTACTTATTCTGTTGTGGAAAACTTTTGGTCATCGTGACCAGAAGTTCTCCGAAATAACTAGTACTACTTTAATTTAAAAAACTTCTACACGGAAATATTTTCTTTGGATATATATATCCATATTGCGCCATCAATCTCTTCACAAAATGTACATTCCATATTTTCTTCTAATTCAATCAATTCGCATATTTCTTCCGAAATAACCTGCGGTAAAACACCAATTCTCCTTTCTACTCCTATATACAATCCGACGCAATACTCATTAAATGGATTTTGAACACGCCTCATGTATATATTATGAGTTTTCATTTCCTCTACTAATTCGCCAATGCCATCTGTTTGCTTTTCAATTGTCACTCTACATTTAATTCTGTTGACTTTTTCAAAATATGAAGATTTACTCTGATGTTCCATTCGTAAAAAGCCGATTTGTTCAAGTAATGTGATATCAAATCGCTCCGCGAGGCGACTATATAACACCGAATCAGATACACTTAATAGCCACTTTATTATATCCTCTTCATCATCAAGCTCATGATAAATATTGCTAATTGCAATAGCTAAATCACGTGATTTAATTCCTTTTCTACATAAAGAAATGACCGCATCATCTTGTGAACCATACCTTATCTGGTTTCTCATTTTATCAACAACTTGCTTTGCCATACTTTTATCATTGAGATATTCCGAAAGACAGCTTAGCATCCACGGTCCTATATACTGAAATACATTTTTTATATACTTCGTAGTCTCTTCATGCTTATTATCAGGAAATAATTCAAATAGCGATTGCGTGTTGTCACCATCTATCCATCTAAGGAATACCGTATAATGATTAACATCATTAGCATCTGGTCTAAACTCTACACATGATAATAAGCTCGTATATATTTCTTCAGTAAATATATCACACCAATTATCTGAATCTACAATCTGATTTGCAATTTCACGTAACATCGTATTTGTCTCTAGGGATACTCCTGTCCTAATATTCTGATTCAAAAAACCTACATCAACATTCTTTGCTAATTCAAAATATTTCCTGCCATAAGTATTAAAGACCCGCTTCTTCTTTTCAGTAATATTCAAAATCTGAGACGAAACAAATAATTGCATAAAATTATCGAAATCTACAGCTCCATATTCTTCATAGATTGTAAATATTAATAATTGCAATTGTAATAATATTCTATTGGTTTGTTTATACACTCGTAATTTATACTTATCCTGTTCATCTTCGCCATCTTCAAAAGCATCAATATCCAATGTATCCATTACACTTACTAATGGGCTTTTTATCTCTGCCCCAGCATAATAACTTCCAAACAAATTATCATACTTATAAAATTCTGGATATTTGATTAAATAAACAGTTCCTTCGGTATCGTATAGGGCACGCCCAATCCTTCCTACAATATTTTTATAATCTCCCAAATCTAAATTTCTTAAATCTATCTCTGTTGAATCATAAATCTTAGAAAAAATATTAGCCATGAGTATAGCTTTAGCGGGAAGATTTACTCCATCAGCCAACGTCGTTGTACATGCCAAAACCTTTATTACGCCTTTTCTAAATGCTTTTTCTATAATGCTCCTTACATCTGAAGGTAAATCACCATCATGAAAAGCCACTCCGTAACGTAAACACTCTACGAGTAAATGTTCTTCGCCTAATATTTGTGAAACTGAATTGCTCAAGCCTAATGTTTCATTACATAAGGACATGTAAACAGAACTTCTCTGAATGAACCATTTAAGCTCCTGTTTCGTTAAGAAAAAAACCATCAATGGCCGCTCTTTAATAACCCCTACAGCCTTCCAACAAACATCCGCCTTCGTATCTGATCTGGTCGTGTCTTTACCATTTCTCCCTTGCCATCCATATGTCATTTGCGAAAACACATTCGATATCCTAGGCGTTTTATCATTGGGATAACGTATCACTAAATCATATGTTTGTTCTATAACTTCATCAGCTTTGACGGAATTTGGCCCATAAATAATTCGCGTTTGCGGCGATAGCTCAAATTTACAGAACAATTTTCTTGTTGGCGCCCATTTTTCTTCGAATATTGTTGTATTACTATTTAAACTTTCTCCCATATTATCAGCGATTGCTGATATTAACACTATTTTGTAACTATATTTTACTTGAAGGCTATTTATCCAAATTAGTAATGCTTCTTCAAACCATCCTCGACTTCCTACTGATACTTTGTGAAATTCATCAAAAATAATACACTTTATCGCTCCATAAAGTTCTCTATTTTTTCTTAAAAACATATCCACCTTTTCCGGTGTTGCAACTACTATCTGCGGACAAATCAATTCGCCATCGTCATCGTACTCAATACCATTTGAAACCCTAATTCCAATTTTTTTAAATCGAACTAAAAATTTTCGTCTTAATTCATCTTCCAACGCCAAAGATGGAACAATATATAACGCCAAACCATTACTATTTGAAAGATAGTTATATAGAATTAGTTCCCCGAGAAGTGTCTTCCCCGCACTTGTAGGCATAGAAATGTATGATGTCTTTGTCACATCCCTCATTTCTTCAAATTTATCTATAACGTTTTTTTGCGACTCCCATAATTCATATACATTTGCCGTCTTTGTTAACACATCTATATATCCTGACAATTCAGGATAATAAGAAATAAGATTTCTAACAGAATTGTCGCACATGGCTTTTGCGCAATGAAACATCAGTCTATATAAATATACTTGTTCACTTTCTCTATTCTTCAACAAATGTAATACCGCATTCATTTCCACTAGCTCTTCTTCAAAACTGCACTTATAGATAAGAGCTATCGCCATATTTCTTAAAGATCTCTGTACTAATTGTACATCTGAAAATTGCATTTTGCGTATTTTATTAAACTTACGTTCTAAAAACAACTTATATATTTCCATAAGCTCATCTTTAGCATCTATAGATTTTGCCATAACAATACTATTTGCAGCATTGTTTCCTAATGTATAACATATGGCGGACAAGAGTTTACTTTCCTCTATTTCTGTATCATCTAAATCTCCATTTCTAGCAATCACTTCAAAACAATATGCAGCCAAATTAAAACCTGACAACCAAACTTCTTTTTCATACTCAAAATTTATCAACTTTGTAAGTAAATAAAATCCTATTTTACTGTATGTAGCAATAGCCCTTTGTAACGCTTCCGGTTTCCTTTGCTTTATATTATTATCTTCACTGGTTTTTAACGCATAATGATAAAAAATCAGCTGATTTTCAATTTGAAGTGCGTCTGATTCTTTTTCTAACAAATTTTTAATGTTCGCATATATATTTTCGCTGTTTATAAGACGTTCCAAATTATATCCCTCACCCCAGTTAACACGTCATCAATATTATATATTCCCACCAATTTAAGCTTTCTACATAATGGATTATCATCTATTTCAAACGGTTGATCCTTCCATGTTGAAAAAGATGCCGCACTAATCCTCCTACCCGAATAGCCGTAATTAAATACTCCAGAAAATCGCTTTCTGTCACTTCCAACATAACTATAAAAAATATTAATCATATCCTCTAGAAATGCTGTATATGCCGCATCCGTCCCATCATCTTGCTCTTTTAAGTCTGAATATATTTCACTAAAATTCCTGTTAATTCTATTTATAAATGAGTCAATAACTTCCTGATTTCTGGTGGAATAACTATTCGATGTAGTTTTCACTTCCCCTACTATAAAATAAAATCCCACACCATCTTTTCTGACCTCGAGAAAATCTATTCCTGCTGTTTTTGCAACACTTTTAGGTTTGCGAGGTTCTATAGATATATTTTCATCTTCGACATGATTTTCTCTTACCAAATAATACAGAGCCTCACCCAAATATCCTTTTATTCCATCATTATCAAATGATTTCTTATAATCCCCCGTTTTTTTGTACTCTTCATCTCGAATAAATCCATTGTAAAATTCATTTTGCAAACGCACTTTACTTGATGGCGAAAGGGCTGTTTTTTTATCAATTGCATCTACCATTTCATTATACAGACTTTCACTAGAACATCTTACAGAACATATATATTTAGCAAATATAGTGCAAAATTCTTTGACCTGCGACGTTGAAAGTCCGTTCTTCATTTTTATCTCTAACAGATGGCATTTATTATGTTCCCGATATACTTCTATCTCAAACCATTCTGTCAAATCGGGAAATATATATGAATACATTTAATATCCTCCTAGCAAAATGCAATTTAATCTAAACATGTCATCATAAATAGACTGAAATTAACATCTATTCTGTTGTAAAAATGCTATTCAACGTCTTTTCCATATCCTTTATCAA
This sequence comes from Erysipelotrichaceae bacterium, assembly GCA_029101345.1. Taxonomy (GTDB): domain Bacteria; phylum Bacillota_I; class Bacilli_A; order Erysipelotrichales; family Erysipelotrichaceae; genus Colivicinus. Next base: position 5,145 of record JAQXQU010000094.1, read on the forward strand.
ATCAACAACCAACGCATTTCCCATCATGAATCTGCGCTTATTAGTAGGCATCTCTACTACTTGTCCTCCCACTAAACAATGCTTCGTATGACCAGTAGGAAATCCCTGAATACGTTCTGTCTCTTCAGCTGTTAACAATCTTACTTTTCCGGTTTTCTTATCCTTAACGATATGTGTTGTACGACTAAATCCACCCTCAGAAGTAAGCATTGTTCTAGCAGGCTTGTCATACGAATCAAGCATTGCAATCGGACCTTCTGAGAAAATAATTTCCCGGTGCTGCAAGTCCTAAGAATTGTACATCTCTTCCATTACCAGTTTTCTTAAAAATCAAAAATGGAGGCATATCTTCTAGATGAGTTCCTTCATTTAACAATTCGAATGCCATCTCCAAGATTTTATTTCCTTTTTTCTTGGTATCTGTTAATTCCTTTCCCGGCTCTCTATTATCACCATAATACCTAAAGATTCCTGTTTCTTCTTCAAGATAATCTGGCCACTCCAATTCTGACATAGTGGTATAGAGGACAACATACGCATATTTTCCCGATCCATCCTCTCTTAATTTCTTACGAAATCCACCTGAAGCTTCGCATCTGGGAATCAACTTAGGAAGCGGCTCATCACTCGCATTTTTAGCATTTCCGCCCTTGTAAATACAGTCAATCACTAAGTCCGCCTTCTCTAGTTCATTGAATTGCACTTCCATCTTTTATCTCCTTAGTCAAACATCATATCCGGTTTTACTTTTTTACATTCCTTTTTCACCTTATCCGGAATACCTCCTAGGAAGTAATCTTCTAATAAATCCCACATTTCTGAATTATTAAAATCTTCTTCATAGAGATACGACAACATTTTAACTGATATCAAATGACGCTCAGAAACCGTATCCAATAATCTATTGTTATATCTATAAGGAGCATTCAGAATATTCTTTAATGCCTGTATTTGGTTGATGTAAATGTATAACTGACTATTAGCTCCGCCTATCATTTCAAAAGTCAACACACCCATTGATTCCAAAATACCTAAAATAACACCATATTCTTTTGTTCTATTTCCGTTATCATTTACTAAATATAATTTGTTCTCTTTAACTTCGTTCTCAATTTTTCTTAAGCCCATCTCAACCCATTGAAAGTACGAATTAACAGCAACATTGAATTGATATTTTGTTTTTCCTTCTGTAGTTGTTTTTTCTTGCGCTATTGGTGATGTACTTCGTGCAAAATTCTTCCTATAAGAATCCATCGAAGCAATTACAACTTCCACGATTGCCTGTGCTTTATACTTATTAATATTGCACTCTTCAACCATAGCTTCAACAATTTCTGAAACAGCCGTATGTTCCGAAGATTGGACTTTATTAAGAACAAATCCCTTTAGTGCACTCCAAATATTCTTAAAAATGCTAGAATATTCTCCGTCTAAATTCACACTTACACTCAAAGCTGGATTCATCGGATATTGCGTAACAAAACTTAATTCTTGATTCTTGGAATAAAGCATGTATTTAAACTTAGGAAAAGAAAGCGCTTTATAATCTTTTGTCCATATTGTACTAAGTACTACACGACATATATGTTTATTGCTCTCTATTTCCTCAACAGCATCCGGATACCTCTTTTTCAATTTCATTTGCACAGCAGGACTAATTTCAAAAAAACCGATTGAAAACATAGGTATCGGTCTCACCGTTATTGGAGAAAAACCCACCTTCGCTTCAAAGTCTTTTTGAATTAGCAGTAATGCCGTCTTTACTTTATTGACGTTATTTTCTTCATCACTAATAGGCGTGCCAAAAATATACGAGAAATTTTCAGCATCCAATAACATGGCATTTCGCTTTTTGGTAAAATCTTTTCTTCTGCCATTTTTTAGACTCTGATGATATAACTCATCTATTTTTTCTATGACTTTTACCAATTGATAATGCTGAATTGTAGATAAGCCATGTAAACGATTGATATGTTTAAAGTCTTTTGAATTATAATGATATAATGCTTCTCCTCTCAGCTCCTCTTTTCGAGCTGCACGACCGATTTCCTGAACATAGTCACATACATTACCCGTCGGCGCAAAGTGAGCAACAATTTCAATATCATTAATATCTATTCCCATACCAAATGCTTTTGTAGCCAACATAACTAATTTTTCTTTAGCATAAAATTTCTCATAATTTTCTTGCTTATCATCTTTACTCAAATTACCATGATAAATGGCAACTCTTTCAACCTCCCTCTTGCTCCTTAAATACTCATAACATCTATTAATCAGAGCAACTGTAGGGAAATAAATAAGTGTCTTTTTGTTTGTAATAATTGCCCTCTTTATAATCTTTTCTATCTCTTCAAATTTATTTAATTCATATTCTGAACGTGTATCTTTACCCTTTTTCGCCTTGTCAATTACTATTTCAATATCATTACGTTTCACATATCCTAAATAAGTAATTGGGCTGAGCATATGCAAACTATTTATAGTTTCTGTGTACATATCCTCTAATCCATGGTAAATAGCTGTTGCAGTAAATGTAGCAATAACAAACGATCTTTCTTTTGACTTAATCTGCTTTTTCCTTAATTTTCTAATATGATCCCCAAGATACCAATAATCCGGTCTAAATTGTTTGCCCCAAGTGGTTACAATATGAGCTTCATCAATAACAATCATACCTATTGTTCTATCACCAATCAGCTGTTCTACATCACTTCTGCTTAACAACGTTTCAGGTGAAATATATAAAATATCATATTGCCCCTCTGCCACCTTATCAATTATGTCTTGTTTGATAATCGGCGAGATATCCGAATTAATCGTCTTAGCATGTTGATAATTCTTCAACTCAAGATTTTTAACCTGATCATTCATAAGACCAATCAACGGTGATATTACAATTGTAAGTAAATTATACTTTTCAGCCAAATATATTGCCGGCACCTGAAACATGACAGACTTACCTGCACCTGTTGGCGCGGTCACGAAAATATCTCGAAAATTTTCTCCTTCACCGCAAAGTTCCACCTGTTCTACAAGATTGGCAATAATATTTTCCTGCGAAACTTCGATTACAGCTTTTTCTCCCTGCTCCAACTTTCCCATATCATATACTGGCAAATTTCTATACGAAGGATAGCCCCAGTATTTCTTCAGTATTTCGTTATATTCATCCCTATGCTCATATTCATTTGAGAGTTCCTGCGCCTGAACATAGTAAATATCCGTATACTCTTTCCAATAATACGCTGTTGTCGCAATATGGTCTTTAAGTTTATTAATATCTCCCGTATAATTTGTAATCCTTATATAAATTTCATCAGGCTGACCAAATAGTAACTTCACTAAATCAATATAATCAGCTTCTTCAATTAAATCCACATATTCAATATCTTTTTCTGGAACACATTGCAGTTCTTCATTTTTTCTATCAAATAAATCAATAGTAATCACTTTACTATTGGATAGTGCTACCGTTGTTCCATAGGCACCCATCAAATATCCATTATATTCTTTGATGCCCTGAAAAATAGAAATATATTCTTCAATATCTCCAATGTATGACTCATCATTTTCTTCATCTTCAGATTCTTCAAAATGCTTAAGAATTCCTGCTCGTACATCATCTGAAAAACATTCATCGACAGGATATTGCTCCATATATATATTGTTGTTTAAAATGTATACATACTTGTACTGTGCAACAATAAAATCACCCAAAAGAAGAAATTCTTCATATGAAAGATATTTTCTTTTTCCATACACAGACATAAAATATCCCATTCTATTCTCAACAACATCCGACAATGCAATCTTTCCAATTGAGTCATCAACCACATTAACGGGTATACCCTTTAATACTACAATAGACTTATCATCAACTTCTAACTCTTTAATTTTTTCTTTTATTCTATTAAGAATCACTGCACTACTCATCTATCTTCTCCTTTAAATAAAATCCTTCAGTTTTCTCGACCTTGACGGATGTCTTAGTTTCCTCAATGCCTTAGCTTCTATTTGCCTAATTCGTTCTCTTGTAACATTGAAATATTTCCCAACCTCTTCCAAGGTGCGCTCTCTTCCATCATCCATTCCATATCGAAGTCTCAAAATTGTTTGTTCTCTATCTGTTAATGTATATAAAACTCTTTCTAACTCTTCACGCAAGAACTTTTCTGATACAATTTCTTCAATAGATAATTCATCATCTTGAGGCAATATTTCCCCTAATTCTGATGCTTCATCCTCTCCAATAGGAGCATTTAAAGAAGCATACGAAAGATAATTATTTTTAATAATTAAGCATTCTCTCACATTTTCGTATGATATTCCAAGTTCATTAGAAATAGCTTCTATTCTTTCATTTAAATCCAGTCCCTCTCTATCATACACATTATCTAAATGAAGCACCTTATTGATTCTTTCCATCATATGAACCGGAATTCTTATTGCATATCCATTATCCATAATCTCTCTTGAAATGCTCTGTTTAATCCAAAAAACAGCATATGTACTAAAAGCGGCTCCCTGCGCAACTTCAAATCGATGTGCAGCTTTAATTAGACCTAAAAAACCTACCTGTTCCAAATCTTCAAAATCTAATCTGTGTCCATATTTCTTTTGATAAGCCGTAACATATTTATCTACCAATCTCTTGTTTTTCACACATAAATCTTGAACTGCTTGACGATTCCCTTGCTGTATTAGTGTACACAAAATTTCGTTTGATTGCTTAATATCATGGTTAACTAACAAATACTCTGCTTCTGCATCTTGATCCTGGAAAATTGAATCTTCATACAGAATTTCAAATTCATCTTCTTTTTCAAGCTCCACTTCAAGTACAACTTCATCTGTCTCTGTATCTATCAAATCTATTCCGTTGTTAAACAATATCTCTGTTACCTTGTATTGTTCTTTTAAAGATAAAATGCAAAAGATATTTTCGAAGTCATCATATGTAAGATTTCCATGTTTCAAATATGGGTTTACCATTTTTAGAATGATTTCTTCATTCACCTAATATTCCCCCTTTAATCTATCCACGTCACAAAATCACTGCATTCAACAGCTACCTCCTTCAAAAAAAGTGCTGCTTTTGACATTGGATTCTTCAGTGTAATGACAATAGTATCTATTGCTCGCGTCAATGGAATCATTGCCCAATTCAACAAATACTTTCCCTTTCTCTCTTCTGGTGTCTCAAGCAATAATGAATCTACTTCTCCCGGAACATATGCCTTTTCCTTTTCTTCCAGAAAGACATCAAAATTCATACATACAACCGTCCATCCTTCTAGACCTCTTGAGGAATCATATTGCAATAATCTAAGTTCATTTGTATCTATTGAATAACTCTCCCGGTTAGCACCATTGGTGCCATCCCACATTTGAATTCCTAGCTCTTCAAACAATTCTTTATCTTTAAATTCTGTGTTCCCGTAGCTATGCTTGACTTGCGAGAAAGGAACTAAATATAGCATATCATACGCTATATTTCCTGCTTCTACTAACCGCCTCATCTCGTCAAAATGTACGTCAAATAGTTTTTCCTGTGAAACAATAACAACTTTTCCACCTGGCATATTACCATTGGTCAAAATTTTTCCACTTAATATATTTGCTTTTTGAGTATATACGTTTAAAAATTTAACTAAATTTTCTTTCTGCCTTAGGCAATATTTGAGTTTAATATTATTTCTCTCTCTTATTACCGACCAGTCACAAACATCTATGCTTCTAACAAATTGCTGTCCTCCGTCAGCAACAATAATTTTTCCTTTATCAAACAACTTCAATACTATATCACGCTCTAAGTTCGTCCAATCCTGCGCCTCATCAATTAATATATAGTCCCAATCCAACTGATAATTACTCTGGCATAGTTCTCTAACATATTCTATGGATTCATCATCTTGCATGAATTCAAGCAATTCTTGTAAAACTTTATTATAATTGTCAAGGAACTTTTCGCCTTTCATCTTCCCGTCATACAATACGAAATTTGCCAGTCTTAGAAAATATGAGTGCATAGTATTAACATGCAAACAACTTGCTTCAAACATATCAGGTAACTCAGCGAGTGCAAATAGCCTTCGCATGTCAGACACCAGCGCCTTATTAAATGTTAATATCAAAACTCTCGCCTGATTTTCATCTACTAATTTAATTGCAGTTTGTATTAAACCAATTGTCTTGCCGGTTCCTGCTCTTCCACGATAGATAGACACTTTCCCTTTAGAATCAACCAATGAGTTATTGTCAAAAGAACTATTTGATATTTGTTCTATCCTACGCCTTGTCAATTCGCCCATTTGCTCTTTAGTTTCAGAAAAAAGTGTTAATGCTTTTCTAATATCATCGTGAATGCAATTTAGTCCATTTGAGCTGAAAACATAGCTATTGTTCACTTTATATGGCGGCTTTTGAGAAACCAACAATTGTAAAACATAATCAAAATCGAAAGTACACGGCAAAACATTGGATGGCATTTTCTTTCCTGAGTTTGTCAACAATCCATCCAGCTCTTTCTCCGTAACTTGTGTAAACCAAATTAAATTCGTCATATACGGCGATATTCCCATTGCCTTTTTAAAGAAATTCATTGCTGATATCTTTTGATTATTTGATTGCAAAGTTACACAATGAGAATCTTTTCCATAACGCACATAAAAATCTGTTCCTTTCAAGTAAATGCCAGATATACTATGTCTCTTCACTTCAATTGTTGTGCAAAAATTTGTGATTTTTACCAGCGCTCTACATACTTCCTTTTTTTCATCAAGGAACTCTAAGACTGTACTGTAGTTTTCTATATTTCCAACCATCATTAGGTCGACATCTTTTACAGCTTGACCATATAAAGTTGCATATTCCGCAAGAACTGCGCATCCGTTCCGGAGGAACGGTGCGCCATTCCGCTTCAAACTGAGCAAAGCTCAGCTGGTTGATTAGTTACTTTTGGTTACTCTGCGATCCCTGCCGGGAAATTCAAGGCGATATGCCTTGGATGTCATTCGGCTTAGACAGGCATCGGCGTAGGTAGAATCCCCAAAAAGCTGATACCATCCGGATACTGGGATCTGAGAGATAATAATAGTTGCCTTGCGGCAGTCTCTGGATTCGATGATTTCAAACAGGTCGCGACATTTCTCAATGTCCAGATCCATTAAGCCGAAATCATCT
>JAQXQU010000095.1 GCA_029101345.1 Erysipelotrichaceae bacterium
TGTAATAGCGCCCTGTCCCTTTTATAACTGCAATTATTAGCCTGTTGATCAATAAGCGATTTGAAAAAACAGGCTTTTTTATTGCAAATATGCCACACAATCAAGGAAATACCTGAAAACATGAAAATTATTTCATGAATAATTATTATGATTATTGGTTATATATTATAATGATAACGATATAAGCTTTATTTAGATAATAATATTGGTGAGTATTTTGGTTAATAATTCAGGGGTGCAGCATATGAATAATCAGGTTAATCATTTTACAAAAAAGGAGATGGCAGTAAAGGACTTTATCCATAACTGCCTCATACAAAAGGGCGAGCAGATCATTGGCCATATTAGCCTGGAACTAGAGAACTATTATGATGCCGATGATGTTGGCATCTATGAGACAAACAAGGATTATTCTAAGATCTATAGCTACAAGAGAAATGCTGATGGAACTATAAGTAAACATGATGCCAGTTCAGACAAGCTGAAAAACCTCTTTGCCTGGCTTGCAAATAAGGAAGAGTTTGGTCTTTCTGTTTCTTTTAAAAAGCTGGATAAAGAAGCTGGCATGCTGCTTGAATTGCTAAAGGCTGATCATTTGCTGATTGCCCCAATTAAGGGAAGTGAGAGGATCAACGGCTTTTTATATGTGAGAAATCCTAAAGACAAGCTGGAAGATCTTTTGCTGCTATCACTAGCTGCTTCTATCATTTACTCTGAAGAATTCAGTCAAAGAATAGAAGATGCCAAGCTTAAAATAGCTAAAAGGGATATGACGGCTGAATGGGAAGCAGAAGCCAGGGATGGTTTGATCAAGGCTTTGGCCATTCCCTATGCCGATATCTATATAGTCAATGCTGATACCAAGGAAGCCATCTGTCATCGGATGACAAAAGCTATCAGCGACCGCTATGGAGAAGAATTTGCAGTTGGAAATTATGAGAATAATATCCGGCTCTATGTTGAAAGTGAGGTAATTGAAGAAGACAGGCCTTTATTTGCCTGTGTTTTAACTGTTGCTGGTGTCAATGAGCTATTGGCAGACAAGAAGGCCTATTATTTCAATTATCGGATCAGACGTGATGGCCAATTGCTCTATTTCCAGTGCCAATTGGTTAAGCCGAATCCAATGTGCAATGAGTTTGTCATAGGTTTTAAGGATATCAATGAGGAAAAGACCATTGAACTGGCAGCCCAGAGAAAAGTTGAAGAAGCCAATAGTGCCCTGAAGGAAGAGTCAGCTATTTCCACCGCTTTGAGCAGTGAGTATAGCAGTCTATTCAAGATTGATGTCAAGACCAGAAAAATGAGCCTTTATCGAACAGATGGCAAGGCCTTTGATCCAATCCTCTTAAGGAAGCTTCTGGCTTTGGAAGACTATGAAGTCATCCTGTCGAAATATATTGACACCTTTGTTGTTCCAGAAGACAAGGAACGAATAAGAGATTCCATTGATCTCTCAGTTCTTTTGGAAAGAGTACCGGAAGTTGGCCTTTATAAGCTTGGCTATCGGAGAATCAAGGATGGTGTTGTGTCCTACTTTGAAATGAATACTACCAAGCTTTCTGATGATAATGGAAGGGTGACATTGATTCTGGGTTTACGTGATGTTGATGCCGAGGCAAGACGCCAGTTAAGACAGACCAAGGAGATGGAAGTCCAGCGTGAGATCATTGCCGGTCTAAGTGCTGAATACTATTCAGTTCTCTTGGTCAATCCTGAAACTGATGCGGTGGCTTTCTATCGTGGTACAGCAGATTACGCTGCCATTACAAAAGAAATGCTTGCAAAAAGCCAATACTGCTGGTCAACCTTAATGCAAAACTATGCAAAAGAGATTGTAAGTGAGCATAGCCGGGCGGATTATCTTGACAAAATGTCACTTGAATCCATCAGGACTATGAAGGAAGACTATTCAGTTAATGTTGAAGTGACAATTGATGGTGAACGCCACTATCTTCAGCTAAGAGTTGCCTATGTTCATGAAGCTGATGGGGGAAGGGTTGTGGTCATTGGCACCAGAAACGTTGATGATCTGATCAAGAAGGAACGTCAGCAGGAAATTGCTCTGCAAGCAGCTTTTGATGCGGCTGAAGCTGCCAGCAAGGCCAAGACAGACTTTCTGTCCCATATGTCCCATGACATTAGGACTCCGATGAATGGCATTATTGGTATGACAGCAATTGC
>JAQXQU010000096.1 GCA_029101345.1 Erysipelotrichaceae bacterium
TGTTGATTATCGGACTTTTGCTGATGCAGTAAAAAACAAGGAACTTTTGGAATATACCGAATTCAACGGCTATTATTATGGAACACCACGTGCTCAGGTTGAATCACTGACCAAATGGGGCAAGAACGTTTTGATTGAAGCCAATACGGAAGGTGTTGGTCCTTTGAAACTGAATATTCCTGAAGCCCTGGCTATTTATATCGTTCCTGAAAGCATGGAAGAACTTGAAGATCATATCATGGCCGTCTATGGTGATGATATGGCCAGTGCTCAAAGAAGAATCAACAAGGCTCGAATGGAAATGGAAATGGCTTCCTTGTTCAACAATCAGGTCAAGAAGGCGTCAGTTGAAGAATGTGTTGTTGATTGCAAGAACATGATTACAGAATTCTTGAATAAGGACTAATATGGAAGAAGCGCTTTTAGATAAATTGGCCAGGGTTTTGGTTGAAACTGGTGTAAATCTGCAAAAAGGGCAGTATCTGCTTTTGCAGACATCAACTGATTCCCTGGATTTAGCACGAAAAGTCACAGAACATGCCTTCAGATTAGGAGCCAAGGATGTGGAAGTCATCATTGAAGATCCGGAAATCAAGAAGATCAGAGGCCTTTATGGTGACAAGGATACACTAGCCATCATGCCTGAAGCCAAAAAGAACTATCTTGATTACTATCTCAATCAGGACTGCTGCCAAATGGGCATCATGTCCTCAAGACCTAGTGGTATGGAAGGCGTCAGTACGGAAAATGCATTGGCAATTGCCAAAGCTGATAACGACCTGCGTAATGTCATTCGCAAGCATATTCATGCAGGTACGCTTCAATGGACAGGTACAGTCTATGCTAATGTTGATTGGGCAAAGAAGGTCTTCAGCGAATATCCTGAAGATGTGGCTTTGACTAAGCTTGAAGAAGCACTTGGCAAGATGATGCGACTTGATGACGATGATCCAGTCAAGGCTTGGGATAAGCATTGTGAGGAGATGTCCAAGGTCTCAGCAAAGCTCAATGAATATGATTTTGCCAGTCTCCATATTGAAACCGAATTAGGTACTGACATTACACTCCCACTGGTTGATGGACATATCTGGACATCAGCTGCTGATATGGGTGAAAGCCTGACCAGAGTTCCGTATGTGGCAAATATGCCTACTGAAGAGGTCTTTACTGACCCTCATCGTGATTTGGCTAATGGTATTGCCTATGCTTCTTATCCATTGATGATGTCAGGCAAACTTGTCAAGGATTTCTGGATCAGATTTGAAAATGGTCTGGCAATCGAATGTGGTGCAAGCGAGAATCTTGAATGCTTGCAAGCGGCTTTGTTCAAGGATGACAATACAAGAAGACTTGGTGAAGTAGCCCTTGTTTCAAAGAGAAGTCCTATTACTATGATGAACCGCATTTTCTATAATGGCCTGATTGATGAAAATGCAGCTAGCCATTTGGCTTTTGGCCAAAGCTTCTCATCAAATATCAGGAATGGTACCAGAATGAGTGAAGAAGAACTTGTTGCCCATGGTGTCAATGTTGCTTCATGCCACAATGATTTCATGATAGGTACGCCAAAGATGAAAGTTACTGGCATCAGAAAAGATGGAACAGTTATCAAAGTGATGGAAGAGGGGGATTTTGTTCTATGATTTCAAATGAAGACTTCCTTTATGCAAAGCCAGCACATCTGGCAGATTTGGAAGAGAAGATCCTATCATACCGTGAAAGGGAGAGGGTTGTTGATAACTGGCTAAGGCTTCGTTATCAGGAAGTTTTGCCAATGCTGATGAAAAGATGCGGCATTGATGCGTGGGTTGTTGCTTGTGATGAATACAATGAAGATCCGGTTCTTCGCTCATTGACACCTACAGCTATGATGAATGCTCGCAGAACGACTATTCTTCTCTTTATCTATAAGAACAATGAAGTCTTGCGTTATAGCATTACAAGACCAAATGTTGGTCTTGATGAATTCTATACAGCTGTCTGGATCAACCAGAAGGATTCCATCTGGTGCAAGGACCCATCAAAGGCTGAGACCCAGTTTGAATGCTTGGCGCGTCTTTTGAAAGAAAATGATGTCAAAAAGATTGGTTTGAATATCTCTAGGGAATTTGCTTTTGCCGATGGTTTGAGCAAGAGCATGTATGATGCGATTGTTGCTTGCTTTGATGATGAAATGAAGGAAAAGATTGTATCAGCCCAGGACCTATGCGTTGGTTGGCTGGAAACCAGAACTGTTCCTGAAATGCAGGCATATAATGGCATTATGCAGATTGCCCATGCCATGATTGCTGAAGCATTTTCATCAAGAGTAGTCATTCCTGGCGTCACTACCAATTATGATGTCAAATACTGGATGATGGAAAAGCTGACCCGCATGGGACTTGTTCCTTGGTTTGATTTTGAAGTATCAATAATCAGGGAAAATGTTGGTTCCATTGATGAAGAGACCATCATCATGCAGGGCGATATGCTTCATTGTGATGTTGGATTCAACTATCTGGGATTATGTACTGATACACAGGAAAATGCCTATGTCCTGAAATATGGTGAAACCAAAGCACCAGATTATCTTGAAAGGTGTTTGCATGATGTCAACCGTTTCCAGGATATTGTCATTTCCCATTTCAAGGAAGGAAGAAGTGGCAACGAAATTCTGAAACTATCCCTGGAAGAAGGCTTTGCCCAAGGCTTAAAGCCAAGCCTATATACCCATCCAATTGGTTATCATGGTCATGCGGCCGGTCCAACAATTGGCTTATGGGATAAGCAGCAAGGCGTTGCCGGTGCTAATGGCACTTATCCAATGCATGACAATACTGCCTATTCACTTGAACTCAATTGTACATTCACTGTTAAGGAATGGAATAATACGACATTCTCATTAGGACTTGAAACTGATGTCCTCTTTACAGAAGGCAAGGTCTATTACCTGGCAGGAAGGCAGGAAAATTTCCATTTGATCAAGTAATGAGAAAAATATCAATCAAGACAATGATGTTTTTGGTGTTTCTTTATTCCCTGGCAGCAAATTTTGCCCATCCAGTAACACCAACTTTCATCAAGGTTCTCGGCTTGCATGACTATATGTTTGGCTTGGCCTTTGCCTGCATGTCAGCTACCAATTTCCTCTTTGCACCTTTTTGGGGCAAGATATCGGAGAAATATGGGGGTGCACTGATCTTTTGTGCTTGCATGCTTGGCTATGGTATCATGCAGGTCTTCTTTGGCCTGTCCAAGAGCGAACTTGCCATCTGTATTGCAAGACTTATTGGCGGTTTCTTCATTTCCGGCATCTCAGTTTCGGAGATGATCTATATCATCAGGCATTCTGAACATTCAGGCAAGGACTTGGCAGTGGCGGTTACAGTCAATGCAGTTACAGCACCATTTGGCTTTCTGATTGGCGGTTTCCTTGGGGATGTATCAATTCTAATGACTTTCATTATCCAGGGCGTTACTCTGTTCCTGATTGGCATACTAGGCTTTTTGATCATGGGTGATAGCAGTAACAAGGAAGAGGTTTCCTTCAACAAAGGCGATATGAATCCTTTCAAATCCTTTGCCAATGCTAGCGAGATAGTCACTGGTTTCATTGCTGTCTTTCTAGTCATTTCCTGCGTGGCAACCTTCTCTTCAACCTGCTATGAACAATGCTTCAACTACTATATCAAGGATGTCTATGGCTTCCCTAGTTCCTACAATGGAATATTGAAGGCATTGGTTGGCTTCATTGCCTTGTTTGTCAATTGGCGCATTACCATGCGTCTGATTGAAGGCAATGCCTTCAAATCAATTGTGCCGGTCTTTGGACTATTGTTTGCAATGATGATTGGTGTTGTAACTATTGACAATATGATTCCTTTCATCATCATCAATGTTGTCTTCTTCGGCTGCAATTCCATTTATTTGCCACTGCTTCAGAATATGATGACCAAGTATAATGCAGATAAGCAAGGCGAATTGGTTGGACTTTTCACTTCACTACGCTCTTTAGGCAATGTTTTTGGATCTCTGCTTGCGGGTTTCATCTACAGTTCCGGTCCTAAGAATTCCTTTGTAGTCGCAATGGCTGGCTTTGGAGTCTGCGTTATTCTGTCCTACTTCCATTACCGCAAGTCACTAAAGGAACTGTTGCACTGATTATGAAAGTTTTATTAGTAAATGGCAGTCCATGGAATGATGGAAATGTTTATCTTTCTTTAAAGGAATGTGGCAAGGCCATAGAAGAAGCAGGAATTGAAACTGAATACTTCCATATTGGCAATAAGCCAGTCAGGGGATGTCTGGGCTGTGATCGTTGCCGTGAGTTAGGCAAATGCATCTTTGATGATGATATACTTAATGAACTTGTTTCCAGAATGAAGGAAGCAGATGGCTATGTCTTTGCAACGCCTGTTTATTATTCAAGTCCAAATGGCGCACTAATATCCCTTTTGGATCGCGCCTTCTATTCTTCATCAGCTTTCTTTAAGCATAAGCCGGCTGCTGCTATTGCTGTCTGCAGAAGGACTGGTGGCAGCACTAGTGTCGATTGTCTTCTGAAGTATTTTACAATCAACGAAATGCCTGTTGCATCGGCTTTGTACTGGCCGGTAATCCATGGCTCAGAAAAGGGTGAAGCAGCAAGTGACCACGAAGGTCTTCAGATTATGCGCTCATTAGGCGCCAATATGGCATTTCTTGTCAAGGAACTAAATGGCAAGAAGAGAGAATTCAATGAAAAACGCGAATTTACGAATTTCATTCGCTGAGGTTAAAAAATGATTCAAACACCAGATATTACTATTAATCCCCATGATTATATTGCCAATGGCTGGGCTTTGTTAACAGCTGGAAACAAGGACCATTTCAATGTCATGACTATCAATTGGGGCAGCTTTGGCTTCCTTTGGAACAAGTCAATTTGTACAGTCTATGTCAAGCCAATTCGCTATACCTTCGAGTTTCTGATGGAAAATGATTATTTCACCATCAGTTTTCTGCCAGAAGAATACAAAAAGGACATGCTCATAATTGGCACAAAGTCAGGAAGGGATCTGGATAAGCTTGCTCTTACTTCCCTAACACCTGATTCCTTGGGAGATACAATGACCTACAAGGAGGCAAATCGGACAATTGTACTTAAGAAGATCTATGCCTCACCATTTGTGAAAGAGGAAGTACCGGACTTTGCCCATGAAAAATACTATCAGGAAGAAGCTGAACACTATATGTTCATTGGCGAAGTAGTCGGAATCTATGAAAACAGACAGGATGATTAGTCATCTTGTCTTTTGCTATAATCAAGAGGATAAGAGGTTTCATAATGAAAAAGACAAGTCTTGTATTTACCGGTGATATCGGTTTTGATCGCTATATGGATGGCAAATGGGATGATGAGGAACTGCTGAGTCCGGAAATCATTGATTTTCTTAGAAGTGGCAATCATGTTATTGCCAACGTTGAAGGGGCAATGGTTGATAGGGAAAACAACAGCATCAATGAAGGAGTTCTTCAGCTGATGCATACAATGAATCCCCAGGCCAAGAAAGTCTTAAGGAAGATGAATGCAGATATCTGGAATCTATGCAATAACCATATTATGGATGCAGGCGATGAAGGAGTTTATTCTACCCTCCAGCATGCCAAGGACTTTAATGCCAAGACCATTGGTGCGGGCATGAATATCGATGAGGCCTCCCGGCCTTTATATCTGGATGAAGCTGGAGGCATTGGCATTTTTGCGGTGGGCTTTAGACGTGGATGCAAGCCTGCAGGTGAAAACAAGGCCGGCTGTCTTTTGTGGAATGATATGGCTATCATCCAGAGGAATATCGAAGAAATAAAAAGAAAATGTCGCTGGTGCATTATTGTCGCCCATGGTGGAGAAGAGTTTACCTCACTTCCATCACCTTATACAAGAGAGCGATATTTGAACTATCTGAAGATGGGGGCTGATATCATTGTCGCCCATCATCCTCATGTGCCAATGAACTATGAAACAGTTGGTGACAAGATGATCTTCTACTCCTTGGGCAATTTCATCTTTGATACACCATACCAAAGAGCCCAATACAATACTGAAAAGGGCATCCTGCTAAAGCTTTTCCTTGATGAAGAGGGTTTTTCCTTTGAAGCCATGGGACTAAGGATCAATCGGGAAAATGAACATATTGAAAAGTCAGTGCTTCCAAAGATCTTTGCTGATGTCAATGAAACAGAATATGAACTT
>JAQXQU010000097.1 GCA_029101345.1 Erysipelotrichaceae bacterium
CTCACGTAATCAATGATATCAAATGTGTCCGATTCAGTTATTGGAACTCGAGTGTTATTAGGCCCCACTTTTTGAGCTAATCCTGAATAGTCGTCTTTTATTTCAATTACCTCGTTTTGACTAGTCTTAGCGTATGTAACATACATTGAAGAGCTATTTACTATATAAAACAAAGTATTGGTGGATTCGTAATAGCCATTGATTCTGTCGTTGGCGACGTAGACTTGTCCATACTTATCTTTCATCACATGATAAATGTTGATAGTGTCATTACTGATGATGGGATATATCTCCATATCGCCATTTTCATTGATTCTAAAGTCATAGACAGTATGTTCATCATCAGTTCTTATACATCCACCTTCTAATCTTTCGATTTTAAAACCTTTGATTGGGTATATAAGACCGGTAGAATTGTCGATGATGAAGCTCTTGCGATCAGAAGAGGTATAATATCCTGTTTTATCATAGGTGCTGATTCCATCTGGGCCATATTCAAGATTTTCATCTGATGGACGTTCAGAACGGCCAATGGCAACAAAGCTTATGAAGGTATAATTACCGCTTACGTAGACTTTATCAATCATGCCGTTGAGATCGTCTTGAGTAATGACTTCTTCTTTTCCATTGCCTTTATAAGCGATGTTATATAATTGGCCAGGTTCTAGACCTTCAATCATGATAACGCCTTCCAGTGGAGATTTATCGAGTGGGGAGTTATCTGTTATTTCTTCTATCACTACTACGTCATTAAGCAATAAAGAGTATGTAAAGCCTGGATTAGAGAAGAATGAGATTGTTCCTATTGAGTCTCTTTCTTCTGCGATGATGTTGTCCTTTCTGCCTTCTGTATGTTCTTTACCAGAAACACGGGAGAATGTAACAGTTGTCAGATGGTCATTGGATTGATTATCAGAAGTAACGAGGTAGTTTTGATGTTCTCCCCTTGATAAAGCCCTTGCTACATCTTCTCCTTTAGTAATTCCACGTGATAGTGATTTGATTCCAATTGATTTAGCACTAGATATCTCGGCTCTATAGTCCTTTAGATCGTTTAAGCTTATTAGTGAGCCTGCAGGGCCATCCAAGCTATTATTACATGAGATAAATGTCAGTAAGACTGCAACGATTAAGGAAATAGCAAAAGTCCTCTTCATTACTTACCCTCCATGGATAGAATCATTATACATCGACAAGAAAAAGATGTAGACAAAACATATCTAGTAGATTTTAAAAGTATGACTGTTCCTCCTAAGTTTTCTTAAAATCTGACTTAATGGAAATATGCTCACTTTTGCAATTTGAAGCTAAATTGAGCAGATAAATACACTGCAGGGTTTTTCATATTGTCCATTACAAACCCTAATTCTACATATGGAATTCCTATTGCCAATCCAGCACAAAGGCTGTTGCCAACGTTAGGAATGAAACTAATTAGATAATTTGCAAAAGCTTTTACAAAGATTGGAGAATCACTTAGATATGAACCTAGTTCAATGTGTTGACTTAAATACGGAACAAATACCTGGTTGTATATTATTCCGTCTTCGTTAAACGCAAACGAATTACCAGCAAATCCTATTCTGTATCCACCAAACAAGTGCTCGGTAACAGGTACAGAAATACCAGCAAAGATGTTTACCATGGTTTTTTCTGTTGCAATTCCAAACTTTCTATAGTCGATTCCTAGATTATAATTAGTGTAAGTTCCTTCTATATAGACTGTTTCTTTTGGCAAAGAAAAACACATATTCTCTTCAAAACCAAAGCTTAATCTCAGTTTATTTTTACTGTAGAACCGATCAATCTTGTTTGATACGTTTTTAATTTTTGTTTCATTGTACTCATCATATTTCTGATATTCTTCAAGAACATTTGAAACATCATCAATTTGTCCTTCCTTAAAAAGAACTTCCGTTGTTTTGACATATAAAGTATCCAATAAGAATTGTCTTGTCTCATCAGATAAGTTGTTGTACTCCTTTTCGAAATATTTTCTGATTGTATCTAATTGCGTCAGATTGTCAGTGGTAATATTAGATGGAAGCCCTTTATCGATCAAAGTATGTGCATATGTTTCCAAAATACTAGTCTTATAAAAAGGAACATTTACTTCATGAATTAATGAAACGATTACGATTGAATTAATCTCTGAAAAATCATTTTCTGCTTTAATGATGTTCTCTACACAATTAATGACTTCCTCTGCCATGGCAACGGCTTGAGTTTCATCGACATTGGTTTGATAAGCACTATAAATCTTTTTAAATCCCTCATCGACTAATCCTTGCTCTAGTAGCTCGATTCCTTCTTTAAAGTACAAATTTGCAATTAGACTCTTTGTTTTATCGGAAAAATAAACTCGATGATTTTCTCTTTGCAGTGTATCAAGTAAGACTTTCGCTTCTTCATAATCTCCTGCAGCATACTTCTCTTCTGCTGGATCAAGGTAAAGCGCTGTATCGATTTTATCTATTAGAGAGTTGCATCCAAAGTAATCAAATGATTCACTATCCATTGCTTCCAGTACATCTTTGGCCTGTTCGTATTCTTTGTTCTCTATTAGACTCAATGCTTTATTGTATGATTCTGAGTCATAAAATAGATCTCCTATACCTGTAACATCTACGGTTCCTAGGTTGTAGACACAGCGGCTGTTATAGATAACAATCTTAACTGTTTTTGCTTTGACGACATGTTCAATCAGAGGCCATTCGCTTACTACCCTATTATAGCAAAACTTATCTGATTTAGTGACTTGTGCCGAACACTCAATAGGTGTTTGAGAGTCATCAACTTTAAAAGCAATAGTTAGGTAATAATATTGTGACATATCAACAGGGATGCCATTTTGGGTTATATCAAAGCTAACATATCCATTTTCGTCTATTGATACATTCCAGTTAAAAGGTTCTTCATTGTGGAGTGAATCTGAGAATTTACCCTCCAAAGGTTCAGTAGAAGTCAGTGCCTTTTCTTTTATTGGATCCCCAAATATATCTAATACAGTCTTATGCTCTAATGTTACGGCATAGATAGAATACATATAGAGAAGGATAGTAATAATAGAAACAAGACGCTTCATGATTGGCCCCCTTGATACTCCTATTATAGGACACTTAAGAGAAACAAAGAATCAAGAAAGAAATGATTTTAAGATACAAGATTATTTGTTGATTTTTTATGCTTGATAAAAGTTATTTGTTACAGTTTTGTCTGATTTTCAGATATAGAATGGAAACGAGGGATCAAGGGATGTTAAAAAGAGACTTTTTTAGAAAGTGCGCTCTGTTAGTTGCAGCAGCTTTACTTGTTGTTGCCATTTCGTCGTGTTCACAAGAGAAATCATTAGTTCTTTGTAATATAAAGCTGGATGTTGAAGATGCATCACGATCGTTTGACGATGTAGTTTTTAACACTACCCTATCTTCACCTTCTTATACTCTATATTACTCTACTGTTTACAAAGGTTCTGACAAGTCATGCTATGGTGTTTTTTCCAATCAAGAATATGATAGTAAGGTTGGTATTCTTCTAAGCCAAGGAAGATGGGAAATAACTTGTGCATGGAAGGATGCATATGGGAATACTGTTGCAACAGGTACAACGAATGATATTTGGGTTAACCTGAATACCTCTTCATTTAAAGTCTACCTTGATGAGAATGGAAAAGGCTCAGCAAAGTTGAATTATGAGGTTTTCAAGGCTGTTGTTGCCAATGTCACAAATGCTGTTACGGACGTTAAGGTTGAACTCACGCTATCAAAATGGAATGGCAGTGCCTTTGATGTTAAGAACAATGTTAATGGATTAGAAGGTACTCAAGGAACCGAAGAGAACTCTATTAAGATATATAACCAATCTTTTGAAGACTTAGATTCAGGGAAGTATTTGCTTGTAATCCAGACAATTGACAACACCCCCCAGACAAGTGAAAGTATACTCTTCACGGATGTCATAGGATTTGTTGTTAAGCCAGGACATACGACAGCTATTAATGGCTCTTGTGAGGTTATTAATGGGGTATCGGGTAAGAATGAATATATTACATGGGAAGATGACCCCAAAAATCCAGAAGGGAATACTAGCACTGCAGGTAATGAATCAAGTGGTGCTCAAATCGATTTAACGAAAGGTCCAATTAATACTAATACAATATATGTAATTCAAGAAGATACCAGTGGCAGTACAGATAAATCAATGACATTAGGTGGTTATGGTAAAGGTAATAACGAAACAAGAGTTGTTGTGCCGGAGGATAATACCAATTTTGGTATAAACATGAATGGTACGGACGTAGTGCTCTCAACATACAGTGGCTCATATGACATTACAAATAATGAAAAAACTACGATTGTAAAGCTTCCAACTTCCACTACAATGACTCTATTTAACTATGTTATGAATGGTGAATCTGAAACTGCAAACACCTGGGGGCTGATACCAGAAAAAGGGTTTAAACGCCGATATAATGC
>JAQXQU010000098.1 GCA_029101345.1 Erysipelotrichaceae bacterium
TGGAATATCAAGGGAGAACTGTCCTACTTCAAGAAAGAAACCATGGGTAATGTAGTTATCATGGGTCGAAGAACCTATGAGTCCATTGGCCATCCTTTAGCTGGCAGGATGAATGTTGTAATCAGCAACACTGTTGAATACTCTGGTAACAATCTGATAAGCAAAAGAAGCTTGAAAGAAGCCATAAAATGTTATTGTGATAAAGAGATCTATCTTGCTGGTGGCTATCGGATCTATGAAGAAGGATTAAAGATAGCTGATGTCATTCATTTGACCTATGTTAAAAGAGAAGTCAAGGGTGATGTATGTTTTCCAAGCTTTGCCATTGGTGATTACAAGTGTCAAAGGATTTTGGAAACCGAAGAATATGATCGCTATCTATTAATAAGAAAGGACAGTAATGAGAAGAAGAATAATAATAGGGATAATCATCATGCTGGTAATGATGGGGGCCTGTTCTTCAAAAAAGAACTATTCAATATCTGATTCAGCCTATGAGGTTGAATATCATAAAGTTGACATGTCCAAATATCCAGGCATCAGTTCTGTCAACCATCAGTTTGTTCAGGTAGAAGTCAAGGAACTATTCAATGCCTATGAGAATGGTGGTACGGGGATTTTTGTACTAAGTGCGACCTGGTGTCCGCATTGTCGGACATTGATGAAGATTATCAATGAAGTTGCATCGGAAAGGAATCTGACCATCTATTATGTTTCTGGTGATAAGGAAGGGGATTATCCCATTACTGATGAAGATATTGAAAGATATAAGGAAATCTTTGGTGATTATCTGAATGAAGAAGATGGCAAGAAGGTAGTATTGATGCCGCATGTTATCGCTCTTGGTTGTGGGGAAGTGGTCTATTCGAAAATCTCTGGGGATGATGAGAAAAATATAACCAATGAATACCGGAAAGCCTTTAGCCAGTTTACACAATAAGCCTAGAATAGGCTTTTTATTATAGTATGTTATTATTATATCTAACAGAAATGTTATAATAATAAAAAAGATTTATTATTTGGGGGGTTATATGAAGAAACTATTAAGTGTCCTGCTTGCTGCTATGATGCTGCTAATGGCATTGGGGGGTTGCAGCAGCAGTAAGGATGCTGATGACAAACGCATTTCCATCAGCATGTATCTTTGGGATCGTTCGATGATCAAGGAACTGACACCATGGCTCGAGCAAAAGTTTCCGGATATTGATTTCACTTTTGTCCAGAGCTTCAATACTATTGAATACTATAAGGATCTTCTGAAAAGGGGAGAAGAACTGCCTGATATCATTACTTGTCGACGTTTCTCTTTGAATGATGCAGCACCATTGGCAAATCATCTGCTGGATTTAAGCCAGAGTGAAGTAGCTGGTACATTCTATTCAAGCTATCTTGAACAAAACAGGGAAACAAGTGGTGCTATCAGATGGCTGCCGATGTGTGCTGAAGTAGATAGCATTGTTGCCAACAAGGATCTCTTTGATCAATATGGTTTAGCACTTCCGACCAACTATGCGGAATTTGTAGCGGCCATTGATTTCTTTGAATCAAAGGGCATCAAAGGTTTCCAGACTGACTGGAACTATGATTACTCATGCCTAGAGACACTTCAGGGCAATGCCATCTCTGATTTGATGAGTCTGGAAGGTACAATGTGGCGGATGGCTTATGAGAGTGAAACCGAAGAGGAACAGGTTGGTCTTGATGATGTTGTCTGGCCAAGAGTCTTTGAAAAATATGAGCAGTTTTTGAAAGATGCCCACTTTAAAAAAGGGGATGAAGAACTGCAATACGCCAAGGTCTTTAATCCTTATGTGGAAGGCAAGATTGCCATGATGAGAAATACCGCTGCCTTGGCTGATACCCTTACTTCAGATCATGGCATTAAAAGCGTCATTCTTCCTTGGTTTGGCGAAACAAAGGAAGATAATTGGCTTTTGACATATCCAATGTGTCAATTGTCTGTCAATAAGAATGTCAAGGAAGATGAAGCCAAATATAATGCCATTATGGAAGTATTGATGGCAATCTTTAGTGAAGAAGGTCAGAAACATGTAGCTGCTGGAACCTCAGTTCTTTCCTATAATAAGGAAGTAAACATCACATCTTCTGATGCTTTGGAGTACTCCAAGGAATATATCGATAGCAACCATCTCTATATCCGCTTGGCTTCAACTGAAATCTTCTCAGTATCCAAGGATGTCTGCATCAAGATGATGACTGGTGAATATGATGCCAAGGAAGCTTATAAGGAATTCAATCGTCAAATTACTGACTTCAAAGATCCGGATTCCAAGGAAGTCCTGTTTACTCAGGAAACAGCCTATTCCAATGAATTTACCGATCAGGGTTCAGAGGCTGCTTCATCTTTAGTCAATACTTTGGCGGCTGCCTTTGATGATGAAGTTGTCATTGCCTATTCACCAACTGTTTCAACATCCATCTTTGCCGGTGACTATACAATGCAACAGACCAAGTGGGTATTGACGGCCAGAAATTCCATCTATCGTGGCGAATATACAGGGGCAGAAATCTATCGTTTCATGGATTGGCTGGTAAATGTCAAGGAAGATGGCCGTAATCCAATCAAGCATCGTAATATCATGCCTGTTACAAGTGGTATCAGCTATACGGTTACCGAATATGAAAGAGGAAAATTCAAGCTGGAGGATGTCACTTATAATGGCCAGCCACTGGATGATAATGCTGTATATGATGTATTATTGGTAGGTGCCGATACCTTCATTGAACATGAACTTTTCTGTGGCTGTCCAATGCCTCAGGATCTTAAGGAAAAGCGTGAAGATTATCTGGTTAATGACTATTCAAGCCAGGAATGCATGGCTCTGGCTTTAAGCAAAACCAAGCAGTTTTTAGCACCAAGTGATTATTTGACAATTCTTCATTAGTAGAAAAGGAGACAGTAAATGAAAAGAAAGATACCAGAAGCACTGATATCAATTCTGATAGTTGTATTTTTGATCTGGTCTTCCTTTTCCTACTTCTCTTTTGTAAGAGAAATCATCTATGAAGAAAGCACTGCCCACTTAAAGGAAATCTTCCACCAGGCTAATCAGCAATTGTATAATCTGGTATCAGTCAACTGGAGCAGAATGCGCATGTGGGTGCCATATTTGGGAGCAACTGAAAATGATGAACTCAAGGACGTCTATATTGAAGAAGCCAGAACTGAAAACAATTTCACCAATTTCTTCTTCATTTCCCGTGATGGCAATTATCTTAGCAACAAAGGCAAGAAAGGCTATCTTGAATTAAGAAGTGAACTATCGACACTTATCATTGATAAGAAACCTATTGTCGTTAATTCGGTTGTGCCAAATCAGCCGGAAATAATGGTTTTTGCCATTCCGGTTGAAAAGGATAGCTACAGGGGCTTTGAATATGAAGCAATTGCCATTACCTTTAGCAATCAGGATATGGTTAATGCTCTGAAGATCTCGGCCTTTGATGGTGAGGCTGTAACTTTGGCTATCGCTGATGATGGAAGAATTGTATTAGACAACAGCAACGGCTCCTTAGGTCAGATTCGGAATATCTTTGTAACTTTAGCACAAAGCAAGAATCTAAATGAACAGGATATCGAAGATTTGCGCAATGACTTTACAAGTGGAGCATCAGGTGCCAGATCTTTCGAATTAAATGGCATTGACTATTATCTTGTCTATGAGTCAGCTAACTTCCAGGACTGGACAGTCGTAGGACTTGTGCCTGCAAATGTTGTCAATGCCAGCATGAACAGACTGCAATCCACAACCATTGTGGTCATCTCTGCTATTGCTGTTTGTCTTGGCCTTTTGACGGTATCTTATATCATCAGGGAAAACAGAAACAAGCTGAAACAGAAAGACAAGGTATTGGAAGCCCGCGATGAACTCTTTGCGCGATTATCAACCAATATCAATGATGTCTTCATGATGGTCAATGCAGAAGATCTGAAGGTTGAATATGTCAGTGAAAACATTGAAAGGCTCATTGGCTTAAGCCAAAGTGAAGTCTATGATGATATCCATGTGATCAGCAGGCTATTGAAGGAAGATGAAAAACTGATAATCTTTGATGCTCTTAAGAGTATCAAGGCTGGTGAACAGCGACAGTGGAATCGCGAATAT
>JAQXQU010000099.1 GCA_029101345.1 Erysipelotrichaceae bacterium
ATATCGTCTAAAAATTACGTCATTCGGTTTCAGCAAAAACTATCAATAACATATATCATAATACGATTCTGTTATAGATGGTTTTGCTTAGCTTCAATAAATGTATGGGGTTGATACTACATCGTCTGAAAGTGGCTTTGATGTGAAGGTGGGGGCTGGAGCTTTTGCCGGTGTTGCCGCTGCGAGCCACTATGTCGCCGGAGAGTACGCGGTCGCCCTTGGTGACGTGGATTCGGGAGAGGTGCATATAGGTGATTTCAAGGGCGGGACCGTGCTGCAAGGTTACATACTTGCCGGCGGAGGGGGTGATTCCTACTTCGGTTACAGTGCCGTCGAGCATTGCATAGACAGGCTCGTAATTGGCTGCGAGGTCGATGCCGTTGTGGAAACGCCAGTCCTTGTAAATAGGGTGTCGGCGCATACCGTAAGGCGAGGTGATGCGAATTCTTCGCAACGGCAAGGAGAATCGCGTTCTGCCATTAGGGTGTCGGTTCCCAGAATCCGCACAGCTTTTATGTGAGAAAGAATCTCTACTGCCGTCATTATTTGAAGGAGCTTTCCAGGAATGTGAAGCAGCATTGCCCTTACAATCGGAAGACGGTAAGTTTTCAGCGGAATTACCTTGCGTAGTCTCAGATATTTCTTCTGAATATGGGACCTTTTGACCATCTGAGGCGGTGCTTTGCTGTTCCACTTGCACCGGCTTCGGTTTCTGTCCGATTGGGACAGTGAAGAATTGGGCTTTGACCTCTCCGCTGAGGATCAAAGTCACAATCACAATAAACGTGCAATGTGTAAAAATGCCGGCCATAACCATCCTAATTTCCCTCCTCAAAATTAGCCACTACTGATTATCAGCGACTTACAGAGACTTTGGTACAAATAAGGAACGTCATAAGCATCCTTAATGTTATCAATCAACAAATATCGAGAAGCATCCGTGCGATACTCTTCCTGTTCTTCTTTGTCCTTTTCTTTGTATTTCTTCCTTTTGTTGGTGCAAAGGTACAAAATTTTTTCAACTGCACAAAGTCGCATTGGTACAAATGTGGACTTAGCGGGGTTAGAAGAAGCTAAAACACATGGATTATTATACGCAGTACTTTGTTACACAACTTTCAGTCTCCATTTCTCAGATAGTTTCATGCCTATATTCAAGCATACAATGTCTTCTTGTGATTTAATTTCATAATGATTTTCTGTATTTTGGTTTACTTGAATGTCATTAATGGATAGGTATGTATAACGTGGGTAGCACCCATGAGGTCGAGCTGCGATAAGTTTATCTCCTTTTGAAAAACAACATCCTTGTTCATTAACCGCAATGACCAGCTTATCACTAAAACTACGATATGGCTTAAAAGTGATATTTGTATTGTTATTCCATTGAACTTCTAGTATAGCGTCATTTAAAAATGAGTTTATTGATTTTACTGATATTTCTATAAATTCAATATAATCATTAAAAATGTCAGAGTTTAACAAATCAGTATTTGATTCACCATGAGCTATATCATTGCGTCTATCAACTAAATCATTCAAATAATTAAATAATGTTGATGTTCCTGTTTGTTCTATATCTTTAATATTACGTTTTGATGTAAAGTAATTATTAAGATCTGGATATTTATAGAGTAAATTAAAGTCTTTAATCCCTAATGAATCGATACATTCTTTTATTACTTCATATCGATAATTTCCTCCATTTTTAAAATATGCCTCTGCGATTAGGTCTACATTTTGTTCTGAAATGGAATGGAATAAGCTATCGACAAGATGCTTTTCTTCGTAATGACTGTATTTCGGATAAGACAATTTGCCATGAAAGCTCTTAATTAAATCAAAATACGAATCTTGTACCTTCTTTGGTAACTTTGAGAAATCCGATTCAATTGAGTTAATACACCTAATATATTCTATAATAACATTTTCAACATATCGTTCTAAATATCCGTACAACGAGATGACATTGGCATTATAGTTAAAAACCTTCTCATCGGATCTGGAATTCTTCAGGTGATCTATATCACCTGCAATAGTATCAGGAATTTCCTGCGTTGAAATATACTCCAGAATCTTTTCTCTGCAATCTATGCTAGTCAAATGTTCCTTGAGTTTTTTTATAGAATTTGTAAACTCAATTAATGCTGAACTTAACATTGTATGAATGAATTAAAATAGTCATGAAATATTTCGACTCTTTGCTTAATATCTGCCTTGGTATTTTTTCTTCCCTCATTAAGAATGGGGTATTTTTGTTGTAATTGCTGTATACCATCATCGATTGATTGTTTAGCATTTATAAGTTGTTCTTTATTGTCTAACATTGATGAAAGAACAAGCATCATTGGGTCAAAAAGAAATAAATTAGATGTTGATGAGTATTCTAACTCCTCTTCTCTTTTTTTCCACATGCCAAAAGCCTTTTCACCAAAAATGTCATATGCTAATTTAATCGTATCATTAAACAACTCTTCATATTGGTTGAGTACTGATTTGTCAAGCGAATTACATTTTTCCGTAACAGAATCCAGAAAATTTTTTAATGGCATATCAAAACTGTCTAAAAATCTCATGGCAAAAAAACGAACGACAGTTTCCACATCTTTCATTTTACTATACATGGAATTCTTTTCCAGTTTTGGTGATACGTCGCCTCCGTATTCGTGTGCGGGAATCTTGAATATCTTACAGAAATATTCATTGCAAGACAATTTTACGCATAGCGTATTGAATTCACCTGGGTATAAAGCATTTCTTGATTCTTGATATTCTAGTTTTGTTCCTCCGCTATTAAGTCTCTCAAAGACTAATTGCTTAAGTTCTTTTTCTTGTTCAACAGACTTTGAAGTTTCTTTTAATAGAATAATTGATGAAATATATCGTCTGTCTATTCCACGTTTTACATCTTTAGGTAATTGAGAATATTTCATACCTTCTAATTCACGCCAATACTCGAGATTCTTCAGAGCGAATTTATCTTCATAAAACTCGTTGATAGCTGTCAATCGCTGTAATCCATCCATTACCTCATAAAGTGAGTAGTCTACTTCATACAAAAATATTGGAGGAATAGGAATATTCATTATGAATGATTCAATAAGCTTTGATTTCTGTTCTTGACTCCATCTGTGACGTCTCTGAAATTCGGGCATAAGTTGATATTTTCCGGATTTCAACATGCTTGGTATTGTGTCCAATGGGTATCGTGCTTGTTCCGTAACGATACGTACTTCTCCGGACGCATACTTTTGATTAATTTCCTCGTCTGTTAGAGGAATACAATCATCAGCTTTTCGCTTAACGATTTGAATGTTTTCATTCTCAAAATATTTGATGTTAAAAGCCATTTTTGTGTAATTTTATTATTATAGAAAATCTTGTAAAAATAATGTCTTCAACTTTATAAGAAGTTTTTCAATCTCTCCAAGTCCGCTTCCACACCATCCTTTGATACCAATGAATCCTTGGGCAGCACGGAGTAGTTTTTGGCTATGTTCTCTTTTTTGCCACTGAACCATTCGCAGAATGCTGTTTGGAGAAATGACTCGGCATCGAGGTTTTCTTTCCCGTTATACCTTATTATATTGGTAACAAACTGTTTCAACTCGGCATTGCGCAGTTTCTTGTTCAATGGGATGTAAAAATCCTTATTGGCAGCCACCTGCCCTGTCTCAATAAATAGTTTGACAATGTCACATACTTTTTCTACATCTTCTACAGACGTGCCAGCCAAAGAGAACACCAACATCGTATATTCTTCTGTTTTGGCCAGTCGCTTCTTTCGTTCATCTTCCTGGCATCGCTTGATTTCTGCTTCAAGGTTGAGCAGATATTCTCGTCTTTCCAGCACATCAGAGACATCGGCTCTCATAGCATTGATTTCGTTCAATCGCTTCTCGTTCTCTTGCGCAAGGCGTTTCTTCTCCAGTTCTACTTGCTGGGTGACCAAATCCTGCACAACTTCAGGCAAACGTTCCCTCAGAGTACTGACTATAGAATCAGTATCGGCCTGAGGAGTCTGTTTGACAGCATCAAGAATCGCTTCCAAAACCTTGTTTTGGTCTTCCTCTTGGTTCAATATAGCATCACCACCTTCTCCTCCTATGCCTTTAATGGCATCCAAATACTCTTGTCTCTTAGTAATTTGAATTTTGTAGAAAGATGTAAAGATGATAACCACAGCCTTGTACATGGCAAAAAGGAAGGCCGCAAGATACAGGTAAGGTATGACTTTCTGCCATCCCTGCTGTGTGTTGGCAATTATACCGTAGACCATCATAATCACAACAAGGACAATAGCCAATGCTGCAATAACCCAGACTATCTTCTCTATTATTTTGAAAAGCTTTACCATAACTTA
>JAQXQU010000100.1 GCA_029101345.1 Erysipelotrichaceae bacterium
CTGACGATGGTATTTCCGGCACCAACACAAAGAAGCGTGAAGGCTTCAACGAGATGATCGAAGATTGCATGGTTGGAAAGATAGACCTTATCATTACAAAGTCCATCAGTCGATTTGCCAGAAACACGCTTGATTGCCTTAAGTATGTAAGACAGCTCAAAGAGAAGAATATCCCAATCATCTTTGAAAAGGAAAACATTAATACAATGGAAGCAAGCGGAGAGCTTCTTCTTACGATTATGGCTTCTCTGGCCCAGCAGGAATCGCAGTCACTAAGTCAGAACGTTAAGCTTGGATTGCAGTTTCGATACCAGAACGCTCAGGTGCAGGTAAACCACAATCATTTCCTGGGCTACACCAAGGACGAAGATGGTAAGCTCATTATTGATGAAGAAGAAGCCAAGGTAGTAAGGCGTATTTTTCTGGAATACCTGGAAGGCGCCAGCTTTAGGGATATAGCAAATGGCCTGGAGAGAGATAAGATTCAGACCGGTGGTAAGAAATACAAATGGCACCTTAGCACTATTCAGGGGATCCTTCAAAATGAAAAATATATGGGCGATGCGCTTTTGCAGAAAACCATAACAACAGACTTCATTGAAAAGACCATAGTGAAGAATGATGGTTCATACCCGCAATACTATGTTACAGGCAGCCAGGAAGCGATCATTCCGAGAGACCTGTTCACCCAGGTACAAGAGGAGATGGTCAGAAGGGCAAACATGTACAGCGGTGAATGGAAAAAGAAACGAGTGTACTCCAGCAAATATGCGCTTAGTAGTATTTGCACCTGCACGAAATGCGGTGATATTTATAGACGCATTGCCTGGAATAACAGGGGCAAGAAATACATGGTATGGAGATGCTGCACTAGGGTTGAAAATGGGCCAGGCGCCTGTGACGCACCTACAATTTCTGAAGAAGAACTGCAGCAGGCAACGGTAACAGCAATAAATCGCTTGATGAGTTGCTCCTCATCAATGAAGGAAGTCCTGATGCAGAATATTCAAGCAGCAATAGCAGATGATAATACCGGTGAGCTTGAGACTTTGAATGAGTTGCTTTCTACCAAACAACGAGAACTTGTAAAGCTGGCACAGGCTAAGAAGGACTATACTTCGATTGCTGATGAGGTGGATCGATTAAAGGAAAAGAAGCAGCAGCTTTTGGTAGAAAGAGCTGATAATGAAGGTTTCAAGAAACGAATCGCGGAGCTTGAACTTTTCCTTCAGGAAGCAAACGACGAACTTACTGAGTATAGCGAAGCTATGGTACGAAAATACATCCAGGAAATAAAGGTGTATGAGGACATGCTTCAGGTGATTTTTAAGGCAGGAATTGAGCTGGATATAGAGAGATAAGAGAATGAAAAACAAGTAGCGCGGCAGGGGTAAAACTCTGTCGCTTTTTTACGTTTTCCCAATTATTACAATTTGGTTACAATGTAGTAAAAGTGGTTGAAAATGTTCCTCCAAAGGAATATAATATCGTTATAATGTACAATGGCGCGTAGTGGATAATTGCGGAGGGAAAGTATGGAATTATTAACAACGAGCGAGATGGCAAAAAAGTGGGATGTATCAAGAAGAAGGGTTACAACACTCTGTATTCAGGGACGTGTTGAAGGTGCTATTTTGAAGGGCAATACATGGCTCATTCCGGAGATCGCAAAGAAGCCGGAGGATCCAAGACGAGTCCTTAAAAATGGACAGGAGAAATGATAAGATTCATATAGTGAGGAGGTTCAGCATGCTAAATCTTGTAAAAGGACATAAAATAAGTGATCCGGGCAGCTAAATGAAGGATATGAAATCACCAGTGAGGTCTCTTTACTTGCGAATGTTAATGCCGAAAAGATATTAGACGTATTTCAACATTTTATAGTGATTCATGATGAGCCTTTATTTTTCATTTTGGAATTACCTGTGAATAGTGATCGAGAAGAACCGATTGCACCAGGGATTGTCAAAGAAATTCACAAAGATGTTTATTACATTGATGGCTGCTCAAGAGATGAGTGCCTTGTGCTGCTGGATAGATATGGTGATCTTCTCATTAACGATGGAATAAGTAAGTTTGGTTTCGGTGGTCATGAAAGTCAGGATGAAATCATGCTTGATAAGTACAATGTCGTAAATATATACAGCCAGAATATGGGTGAATACGAGGATTTCTTTGAGCCCCATGAGATAGAGAGAGTTGATAATCTTGTTACAGCGTGGGACACATTTTCACAGGATACACCAGGTCAGTCGGAAAGATATGATTTTAACGGAAAAACAGTATTTGATTTGCCAGAGGAATTGAAAGAATGGGGTATTTATCTGGCAGAGACAAGAACAGAATAAAGGAGGTCTTATTGTGGATATTAGCGTAATGGATGCTGTATGGGTTGCAACTGCAATGATGGCGGCAAAAAAGTATACGGAAGATCCTGATGTGAAACGCGAAGATCTGTTTTTTAAGCAATCGGAGATAGTAAAGAGAGCACAAACACTTACAACCAGTAATGTTGATCCGGCCAGAGTTTCTATGTGGGGAAATGCAGACAATAAAAATAGTACTCATAACTATTTGAGGGCAGACCTGGCTGAAGATCCATCCGCAAGAAGACTTTCACTAACAGATGAATTCACTGATAAAACGTATCCGACTGATATTGATAAAGATGAGTTATTTGAAATAGATGGGCTAAAGTTAACAATGGAAGAGTTGTTATTCTTTGCAAAAGAACAATACCCAGAGGTGATGATTAAAATGCAAAATGTAGATATTGATTATAAAGGCGTACTGGACTACCTGGCAAATAACCAGGAATTACCTTATTCGAATCCAGAAGCAGACGGAATAAGCGTAGAAGATAAAAATAGATATCTTGCTGTTAAAGAAAAAGGACAAGCTGTTGTAGCGGAAATGGCAAAAATGGCGTCTCGTTGCGAGGAGCTGTTTGGACTCGATAAGTGTTTGCCTATTAAATGGTTGGATGGTTCAAATACTAAAACACGAAAATATCTCTGGGCGCAGATGAAATACAAGGATTATGTGGATAATCCAGCCAGCGTTTCGTTGTTTGTTGAGAAGAATAATGGTGTTACTAGATACCGTATCAGTTTGGAAATAAAGAACGATGGAACAGATAAGAAAACAATGGCCCTTTATCATTCTCATTTAGATATTCCTAAAGAGGATGGTATGGTATATGTTTCAGGAAGCAATGAATGGGGCAATCCTGCAATAATTAATGATAGCGTTGAAGATATAAAAAAGAAGATTGCAGCAAATGAGCTTAGAAAAGTACAGCTTTGTATTTACGTTGATTCATCAGCGGATAAGACAAACGAGCAATATGATGCAGATGTAATGGATGCTGTAAAAAGAATTATCCCATATTATGAGCATGTGATTGAAAAAGATGCGTCATCAGGACGAGCATGGTTGTTGACATGGAATCCAGAAAGCTGGACCTGGAAGGATTATGCTGAATGGTGTGCTGATACAAAAATTGGTAAGAAACATGTTGAACCATGGACATGCGCTAGCAAACAACCAGCTGTGGGTGATGAAGTGTTCTTGATAAAGACTGGCGCAAAACCTAGAGGTATTCTTGCTCATGGACACGTTCATAAAGCTGCTTATGAAACAGATCATTATGATCCAGAAAAAGCAGCTCAGGGTGTTAAAGCAAATCATATTGATGCAGAGTTTGATTGGATTCAGGATTTTAATTCGGAACCAATGCTTATGCAGGACATAATAAAAGAAAAACTTCCTGACCAGCAGTGGAGTCCAATGGGATCAGGAATTGAGATTAAAGCTAGTGTTTTACCTGAACTAAAAAAGATGTGGAACGAGCTTATAGGAAAAGACAAAGAGGAAATTGTCTATTGGCCTAGTTTAGAAGAATATGATCCTGGTATGACAAAGGATATGTGGTTGCAGGCTTTTCATGACAGATCCGTGACTACAGATGAAAATTTATTCTTGCTTAAATGCATGCTTGAACTAGGGGGAGAAAGCACTTGTGCAAACCTGGCGGAGAAGTATGGAAAAACGGCAGCATTTTATAACAGAACGGGATCTTCATTTGGCGAGAAAGTTGCAAAGAAGTTTGGTCTTTCTCCATATGAGGAAGATGGCCAGAAGAGGTACTTTGTTATTCCTTTTGTTGGGCGTTATGTTCAAGAAGGCGGAAAAAGAAGATATTCTTGGAAATTAAGAACGGAATTGGAGGAGGCATTAAAGGAAATGGACTTATCTCATATTGATATTACAATTGCAGAAGATCCAGAAGTAACATTTGATAAAAATATGATTTTATATGGTCCTCCAGGAACAGGTAAGACATATAGCACAGCTATTTATGCAGTTGCTATTTGTGATGAGCTGGAAATTGATAGAGTAAAAGAAATGGACTATGACGATGTAATGATTCGATATCGTGAATTATTATCTTCGGGTAGAATAGCATTTACAACATTCCATCAGTCATACGGATACGAAGAGTTTATAGAGGGAATTAAACCAGTGTTGAATGGTGGAGATAATATTGGATATACCATTGAGGATGGTGTATTTAAGTCATTTTGTAAAGGCGCAACAATGCCAGAGGGAAATGATATTGATCATAATGCGAAAGTCTGGAAGGTTGTACTCAAGTCAGGGGATCTGGTTTCCAATAACACAATCAAATTTGAATGCTTTAACGAAGGCAAGATAATGTATGACTGGAAGACACGAGAGGAGCATGCTGGAACCTACGCATCCAGTCAGATTGCTCATTTCCAGGAGAGAGTTAATATTGGTGATATTGTAGTATCATACGCAGGTTCTGGTACAGATATTGATGCGGTTGGTATTGTGACTGGAGATGCAGTATATGATGAGAACATGCCAAGCTTTAGATGGAGTAGATCTGTAAGATGGATTGAAATAAATAAAGTACATAATATAAGTGAATTAAATGCTGGTAAGTATTTTGATAATGATTCATTGCAGCAGTTAAAGCGTGTGAACATTGCAGAGTTACTTAAGCTTGTTGAACCTCAGAATAGAGTATCGTCTAATAAGAATTATGTCTTTGTTATTGATGAAATTAACCGAGGAAATATTTCTAAGATTTTTGGTGAATTGATTACTTTAATCGAGGAAACAAAACGTGAAGGAATGGATGAACAGGCGTCAGCGATTCTTCCTTATTCTGGTGAGGCATTTAGCGTTCCATCAAATGTTTATATCCTTGGAACGATGAATACAGCAGACCGTTCGATAGCATTGATGGATACTGCTCTTCGTAGAAGATTTCAGTTTGTTGAGATGATGCCAGACGCAGATGTTCTTAGAGATATCGGAGCAGATAAAGTTGATGATTTAGATGTTGCTCTTATGCTTGAGAAAATTAACGAGCGTATTACATTCCTTTTTGATAGAGAGCATACAATTGGACATGCATTCTTTACTAAGCTCGCAAAGAAACCGACTATTGAAACATTAAGATCGATTTTTGAAAAATCAGTTATTCCACTTCTTCAGGAATACTTCTATGAAGATTATCAGAAGATTCAGCTTGTGCTTGGTGATAATGGAAAGAGCGATCCAGATACAAAGTTCATCCTTGATGAAGAAGTGAAAGTAAAGAATATATTTAAGGGTAATGCGGAAGATGTTATTGATCTTCCAGATAAGAAATATACTATCAATGCAGATGCATTTGATAACCTTGAAAGCTATAAGCAAATTATTTAAGGTGTGGTGAGAACATGGATAAATTACTTGAGGTGAGAGAGTTTGATACGATCACTGGAAATCCTGAATATAAAAATGATGAGAAATATAAATATCTTGATACGTCGGCTTTTCAGGGCCTTGTAGAATTTATCCATGAATTCTCAGGAAATGAAGAAAATGCTGATGCATTGGATTTTATGCGCATTTCTTATAAGCGTAATGTGGGTGATGTCGTAACAATTAAAAACTACGTAGGACTCATTCAGATGAATAATGGCTACCAGGTACAAGTGCTCCCTAAGATTAGTTTTGATACAGGGGAGGACGCGGGGAATAAAGAGACAAAAAGAATATTCCTTAAGATGCTGAAAAGCATGAAGGATTTTCCGAGTAAAGTATTCAATGATGCGAGTTTGAAAGTTGATCGCATGAATCTCTATGAGATTTTTATTAATATGTACCTTCAGGAAGTTAGACAGCTGGTAAAGCGAGGAATCAAGTCGGCTTATGTTGGACAGGAAGATAACCTTAAGTTTTATAAAGGTAAATTATTAACTAGTCAGCATATTAAAGCCAATATGGTGCATAAGGAAAGATTCTATGTTGCTTACGATGAATTCCATCCTAATAGGCCAGAGAACAAGATTGTGAAAGCAACATTGATTAAACTTCAGAAATTGACAACGAGTGCTGAGAATTCAAAAGAGATTAGACAGTTACTTACTGCATTTGAAATGGTGGAGCCTTCAACGAATCATACGAAGGATTTTTCGCAAGTGACAATTGATAGAAATACTAAGGATTATGAAATGCTTATGCAATGGTCTAAGGTGTTTCTTTTGAATAAATCCTTTACCACTTTTTCAGGAGAGAACACCTCAAGAGCGCTTCTATTTCCAATGGAAAGTGTATACGAGAGCTATGTTGCTCAGCAAATGAAGAAAGTATTAGGACCTGCAGGATGGGACGTATCTAGTCAGGATAAAGGGCATTATCTCTTTATGGAGCCAAGGCGTCAGTTTGCATTAAGGCCTGATATTGTATGTACTCGTGGCGATAGAATTGTAATTATGGATACAAAATGGAAAAGTCTTATAAATAATGAAAGAGCCAATTATGGTATTTCGCAGGCTGATATGTATCAGATGTATGCATACTCAAAGAAGTATGGCACATCAGAAATATGGCTTCTCTATCCATTGAATGATGAGATGAGAAATCATTCAGATATTAAATTTGAATCAGGTGATGGCACAACGGTGAGATTGCATTTTGTGGATTTGACCAGGATTCCTGAAACGATAGAAGAATTACGAGATAAACTGGAGGTGTCAGAAGCGTGACGATAGAAGAAAAAGTAACAGAAGTAATAAATGGTTTCGTTGGTTCTAATGGCACAAATATTAAAATGACACCAGATCAACTATTTGCTTTGGTGACAGAAGCTTACCCAATAAACAGGAATAGCTTTCTGCCAGCAGATTACTGTTATAACAGAACTAATGAAGGAATTAATTTTGAAAAACATGTGCATTTGTTTGAAAGAACAGAAGATGGTGAGTATCTCATTTTAGGAGAAGATTATACATATTCTGGTCCTGTATACTGTCGAAAAAGAGGAGAGACCGAGGATAGCATATGTGGAGTATGGACCAATGGAGCATTTAAAGTTAATGATTCTACAGAAGAAATAACGGATTTAAGAGTAATAGATTTACTGAATGGTATTAGAACAGCACTTAAGGCAATACCAGTAACAGTAAATAGTTTTGAAAACACGATAGAAGTCAAATTCCAGGAATTGCTTATATGTGGAGCTGAAGTTGGGGAGGAAGTATATAAGATTTATAATGCTTCCCCGGAGTGGGCTAACAAAACATCATATCAGTGTAATAAAGCTAACGATGGTACATGGTATTACTATTTAGATTCTATTGATGAGTGTATTGGTGAAGTTCAAAGGTTAGTGA
Organism: Erysipelotrichaceae bacterium; assembly: GCA_029101345.1. Lineage (GTDB taxonomy): Bacteria > Bacillota_I > Bacilli_A > Erysipelotrichales > Erysipelotrichaceae > Colivicinus. The sequence continues at coordinate 7,695 of JAQXQU010000100.1, forward strand.
TGTTTGAAGCACAAAAGAAGCCGTACACAGAAGGAAATCACACAAGTGAGTTATACCAGATGCTTTCTGCAGAAGTTTTTGAAAATGCATATGCTCATTTTATTGAACAAGCAGATAAAAATACAGAAACAAAAAAAGCGCAAGGGCCGAAGGCACCATTTGGATTCTCTAAAAAACCAGAATATGATGGAGCGCATTTAGAGACTCACTATGGGCAGGGCGCAGCAAGTGCTGCTCCATATATGAACTGGTGGGTAGTTTCAATATATTACTTACCATACGAAGGAAAGATTGTGATGGGGATCGAAGAAGATAGATATCCTCATTTGAAGCAGATGCAAATTAAACCATTAAGATATGATCAGATTGGTAATAAGAAAATAAATGTCGCTGTGTTTTATTCTGCGCCAAAAACATATCTGAACTATAAAGACCTTTATGAGAAATTCATTGACGTCTGTGAAGAAGTAATGAGATTGGGATTAGAGTAGAGAAAAGTCTCCCTGGAGGCGACCGATTTGCACGAGTGGTTTGATATGATTATTTCATATCAAAGGTATAGGAGGTATTCACATGAATTACAAAGAGACAGGGTTTAGAGCATTTTATCATCACTTTTGTTCATTTCCATTAACAGAAAAGACCGCGAAGTGCATTGAGGGGTTTCCAAGAGCAGAAGAAGCAAATGCGTATTTGACTTATGGGTATATTGATAGCGAAGCAGGACTTACACTTGAAGTAGTAGCCGCTGCAAGAGTTAGTGATGATGGAATAGAGTATTTTGAGCCATCAAACGAAATCAGGTCCATTATCCGTATTGAAACAGTAGCTGAGGATCCATTCAGATTTGAACCAGATGAGGATGGTGAATTAGAAAAACGATATGCTGATAAGGTTTCTATTACAAAAGAATATGCTGCTGAGGAAGAAGTCGAGAAAACTCGTGAAATGACATTCTTAGATGGATGCAGACACGAAAGTTGCATTGATGATGTTATGGTTTATCTCATTAAGGAAGGAAACAAGCCTGAAGGATGCTGGGCTAGAATTATTGGCTTAGGCGATCATTTCTTTATGGGTGTTTTATTGAATGAGCCTGACCAGGATTTCGGTTATCATGCAGGTGAGAAGATTGCTTTCTTTGTGCAGGAAACAGAAGAGAAAAAGATTATATGTATTTCTGATATGAATCCAAGTCAGAAGATTACAGCAGAGGAACTTGAGGACGGAAGTATGCTGGAAGCAGCGGTTCGTAAGTTTAATGAAGAAAGAAACGAGACTAATTTCATTGATATCCTTGAGATACTAAGAGACAGCTTTGTTTGGGTTCCTTGTACCGCTGTTATGAGCGATGAAGACCAGAAAAGAATGGAAGAATTAATCGAGAGCCTGAATGGTGATTTTGAGAAGCTTGCTGGGATGGAATTCACGGCCCAGGACGAAACAAGATTGATTCCAGATATCTTACAGAATGGAGATAACTTCTTCTTCCCTATTTTTTCAACTGCTGAAGCTATGGGAGAATATGGTGATAATTTCTCTAAGGTGCAGAAACACATTCTTGAGGTTATTCCTCTTGCAAGAAACAATGAGAAGGAGCCAGTGGGTATAGTATTAAACGCATTTAGCGAACCGTTTATACTTGATAAAGAAATCTGGGATATGGTTGAAAATATGAAATCACGTATCCAATAGGAGATGATTGATTTGAAAGAGATTATTAAGATAGTTATCAAAGGCTCATCGGGATATTGCTGTGTAGATGACGCATTTAATGATAAGGTTACAATTACATCTGAGTCGATTTCATATGAATACGCACCTATGGTTGAGACTGAAATAAATCCTAAAAGGAAATGGAGCTATAAAACCAATAGCCCTATTTTCAAAATGAGATACGACACCCTGGTGTCCTTGATGCCAGGTGTTACAGATAGAAACATTGAAGAATATTGTACAGATATTGGCGGTATAGAATTTGTGATAACGTATGCTGATAAGACGAAGTTTAATGAGACATTCTGGGTCCCATCTGATTATTTTGAACCGCAGTTCAAAGTGATAAAGAGTATGGTTCCAGAGTGTGAATATACACCGGCAGTATTGCTTACTTCTGAGGATTTCGAGGAGGATGAGGAAGATGTTTGATCCAGGACTTAAAATAGGACAGAAATTAAAGAATGCCGATGTTGTTGATACTTTTAAGTGCGGCAATATGGGTGGAATGAGACGCTCAAAGACAACTAATACGCTTGTTATTGTATCTGATTACACCAAGGGAATTTATCACGATAAATGGATCGAAGGCGTGCTTCATTATACTGGTATGGGTAAGAATGGGGACCAGGATATTAACTGGGCCCAGAATGCCACTCTTGCTGCCTGTGGATATAACGGTGTTGATGTGCACCTCTTTGAAGTAATGGACGCAGGTGAGTACATTTACTGCGGAAGAATTGAACTGGTTGATAAGCCTTACACAGAAACTCAGCCTGGAGAAGATGGAGCACCAAGAAAAGTATGGATGTTTCCTATCCGCCCAGTTCCAGATAATGATGTAAAGAAACCGCCTATGTTCGTATTTAAGGATATGGATGATTTCAAGGCTCGTGGTAGGGATGTAGATGAGCAGTATATGAAGATGGTTGCTGCAAAGAAAAAGTCTGGCGGCAAGTCTACATACGTTCCACCGGTAATTCCTAAGCCAGAACCAAAGCCAGTATTCGTTGTGCCTGCTGATGTTGTAGGTAAGCAGATTAAGCATAAGGCATTCGGAATCGGTGTCATAAAGAAGATTACTGGAATTAACATAGAAGTTAAGTTTGACAAAGTCGGTGATAAGGCTTTGGGATATGAAGTTTGCATTAAAAATAAGCTCATAGAATTTATTTAATGGAGGATGCGTTATGGCTCGTTATGAACTGAATGATGACTTAAATGGTGTTGAGATTTACTTCGATAGCATGCCAGACGAGTCTATTAGAAATGAAATGAAAACTATTAATTATAGGTGGCATAGAGCGAAAAAATGCTGGTACGCAAAGCAGAACAAGGATACTATGGCGTTGGCTAAGCGTGTATGCGGAGAAGCAGGTGCAGCACCAAAGACAAAAGAAGCAGAGCCGGCATCGGTAAAAGTTTCTGCAGGACATTCTGTAGAACCTATTATGAATGCGCGTTGCTGCTACTCAAATTCTATTGCTGGATTTAGTAAAGAAACTGAGAGCAATTTTATTAAAGCGATGAAGGCAGCTTTTAATGATGAGTATGTTCTTGCTTTAGGTCCAGAGCAGGTTGCAGCATGGAAGGATTGTTTTAAGGTTATGCAGTCCACACCGCTGTATGATTGTGCTGGTATTATCTTTGAATACGCGCTTCCATATGAGTCTGGTCGCAGACCGGATGTTTTGCTTGTAACAAAAGAACATGTAGTTATTCTTGAGTTCAAAATGAAGGATAGAGTATTAGAAGCGGATGTAGATCAGGTTGCAGCATATGCGCGTGATATCCGAGAGTACCATTTTGAATCAAGAGGAAAGTCAGTAGTGCCTATATTGGTTCTAACGAGAACTACGGGGCTTGATGAAATGGTTAACGATGTCCATGTAGTGTCTGCTGATAACTTGTCAATTATCGTTGACGATTACACGGAAGATGATACAGCAACGGATATCAATGCTTGGATGGATTCGAAGTATGAGCCGCTTCCAACTATTGTTGAATCGGCTAGAAACTTTATGGACCATGCAGAGCTTCCTAACATTAGAAGAGTAAATAGTACGTGTATTCCAAGGACACTTGATAGCTTAAGAACACTTACTGATTATGCTAAAAAGAATAAAAAGCATACTATAGCTTTTGTTACAGGTGTTCCAGGGGCTGGTAAGACATACCTTGGTCTTCAGTACGTTTATGATATTAGAGAGAAGGATGGACAGGTAAATTCAGTTTATCTTTCTGGTAATGGGTCTCTTGTAAAGGTGCTGACAGATGCACTTAATAGTAATGTATTTGTGAAGGATCTTCATAAGGTTGAGAATGAGTTCCTTCGTAATGGCAGCCCGGATTTTAAGAGCAATGTTATTGTGTTTGATGAAGGTCAGCGTGCTTGGAATGTGGAGCAGATGAAGGCCAAGAAACGAGGAGACTTTTCTGAGCCGGATGTAATGATACAGCTTGCCGAAGAATGCCTTGATTGGTGTGTTCTTCTTATTTTGGTTGGAGAAGGCCAGGAGATATATAAAGGTGAGAACTCAGGTATTTCACAGTGGAATACAGCGATTGATAAAGGAATAAGAGACTGGGAGGTTGTTTATCCTTCCAAGCTTAAAAATATATTTGCTAGCCAGAATACAGTTAAGGGAATCGACTATGATGTGTTTGATTTGACTGTATCATTAAGATCTCACTTAGCTGGCGATGTAAGCAGTTTTGTGAATTATGTTATAGATGGTGATATAAAGAAAGCGTCAGTACTTGCTGATTCTATTTATGATGCTGGATATAGCATGTATTTTACAAGAGACCTCAATATAGCAAAATCGTATTGCAGGGATCGTTACGAAGGTTGCTTTAATAAACACTATGGAATGATGACATCGTCTAAAGCGTATGACCTGAAGAAGTATGGAATTGGGCCGGCATTTAGACCTGACGTTGCGGGTTGGTTTAATGCAGAACCTAACAGCCCAAGATCCAGCTGTGCTTTAACAGTTGCTATTTCAGAATTCGACTGTCAAGGTCTTGAGATTGATATGCCTATTATTGGGTGGGGACAGGACCTTCAGTGGAGCAGTAAGGGATGGAAACCTAATGCAGATGAGGGTACAGACGATTACGACTATAGAATAAATAGTTATCGTGTATTACTTACCAGAGGAAGAGATGGATTTATCATCTTTGTACCAACTGGACTTGATAATGTTGCAGAGGTATTCAAGGAAGCAGGCATAAAGGAATTATGAAAACAATAAAAGTTGTTGCTGCTGTAATCTGTGATTCCATAGAGGAAAAGAAGCAGATATTTGCAACAGCAAGAGGATATGGTGATTTTAAGGGTCAGTGGGGGTTTCCGGGTGGAAAGGTTGAAGCTGGTGAGACTCCTCAGCATGCCCTTGTTAGAGAAATAAAAGAAGAACTGGAAGCAACAATCACTGTTGGCGATTTGATTGATACTATCGAGTATGATTACCCAACATTTCATTTATCAATGGACTGCTTCTGGGCTGAGGTTGTTGAAGGAGAATTAAAGCTCCTGGAGGCAGAAGAAGCAAGGTGGCTTACAAGGGATACTTTGTATGATGTGAAATGGCTGCCTGCAGATATAATATTGATAAAAACTATAGAAAAGTGCTTGTAAAGACTACTGCACAGAGAGGAAGTGATTTTATGCCAAAAGATAAAGGTTGGGATTTTTTGAATTCTGACGATGTGAACGGAACCTTTAATTCAGATGAAAACGATGGAAGCTGGGGCTACAAAAATGATGATGGCAGTGGATCATACTACGGTGCGGATGGAAGCTGGGGTTATCAGAATGCAGATGGAAGCGGCTCTTATTATGGAGCCGATGGAAGCTGGGGCTATAAAAATTCCGATGGAAGTGGCTCGTACTATGGAGCTGATGGTAGTTGGGGTTATAAGAGCTCCGATGGAAGTGGCTCTTATTATGGCCAAGATGGTAGCTGGGGATATAAGAATTCCGATGGCAGTGGTTAGTTTTATGATTCGGATAATAACGGAACATATTATGATGCTGATGACGACGATGACTATTATTCATATGATAGTGATGACAGTTCATCTGACTTTGCTTCTAGTTTAGTTGGATTAGCGCTTGGGTTGGGAGCAGCAGCTGTGGCAAAACATACTGCTGAAGCAAGAGCGCAAGAAGAAAAAGAAGAAGCAGAGCGCATTGAACGTGAAAGGATTGCAGAGGAGCAGAGACGTATTCGTCAGGCTAAAAAGGAGAAAGAACGTAAACAGAGAAATAAAAGAATAAAAGCATTTATTTTTAATAAAAAGAATCTGACGATGGAGTTTTCAACATCAGATTTGGTTGGCGAAAGTGTTGAATCGGTTGTAGAAGAAATAAAAGAGGCGGGATTCAATAATTATAAAACTGTTCCCATCAAAGACATTTACGATGGTAGTTCGAAGTATATCGGAGAAGTAGAGCAGGTTGTAATTAATGGCCAATCATGGATAGAAGAAGGAACTATGGTTCCTTATGATGCTGAAATTATTGTTACATATCATTTGAAGAAGGAATTTGCATTCCCATATTCACCTCGTGAAATGATAAATAGAGATTTTGATCAACTTGCGAGTGAACTTGTTAATATAGGATTTACAGAGGTATATACATTACCGCTTAAAGATCTGATAACAGGCTGGATAAAAAAAGAAAGAGCAGTGCAGCAAGTGTTTATTGAAGGTATTAACAAGATAAAAAAAGGAATGATTATTGAATATGATAAAAAAATTACCATTCAATATCATTCTTTCAAAAACAAATGATGAAAGGAATGGAATGAATGGGTGCATTGGGATACTATCTTCTAGCTGTTAATGGGATAGGGTTTATTCTTTATTTAATAAATATGTGGTTATATACTTATACTGCAGAAGGGCAAGTTGATAAGTTTCTAACCATTACATCTTTAGCAGGAGGATCGGTTGGAATATTACTGGCTATTCTTTTGTTTGATAGAAAAGCTGAAAAAGGCAACATGATGTCTAGAGTTTTTATAGCATGTATATTTGTTATTCAAGTGATTATATTCTTGATGGTTAAGGGGCATCATGCTGACAACATAACATTTGCTTTTTGGAAATTCTTTACTGATTACAAGATATTGCTTATCTATCTTGGGATTATCAATTTTGTGGCATTTGTTATGTTTGCAATTGATAAGGTTAATGCAGCAGAACATAGATCGAGAATCAGAATAGTAACTCTTCTAGGCGTGGCATTTATTGGTGGTTCAGCTGGTGGATTATTAGCAATGTATTTATTGCATCATAAAACTAAGAAAGATTATTTTACTGTTGGAATACCTTTAATGATGATTATGCAGGTTGTTGTTGCATTTTATATCTTAAATGCAGGATGGTAGTTTAACTTACAGTTTTTAAATAGATTGGAGGGAAGCAAATTGAATACTGAAAATGAAAAGTTAATGATATTGGAACTTGGCGTTACTGAAGATGGATATGAATTTGCTTCTGATATAAAGGCGGCATTGAATAATGCTGAGGCTGAATTGGATAATATTACAATCCAGCTCGAAGAAAGTGTAGAGTCCTTAAAAAAGCTTACTCCGGAATGTGATAAAACAGATTATATATTAGCAGCCTGTAGCGGTGCAATATGTGGATTGATTGACATTTTTCTGGTTGGTAAACCTGGAGAGTCACCTTTAGGTGATATAACAGATAAGTGGTTTGAAAATAGAACAATGGATTTTGCAAAAATGTGTGGCTGGGATGATAAAGAGAATAACACTCTTGCATCAGCGCTAAAGCATTTAGAAAAGAAATTCAAGATTTCTTATGACCAAAGGGGCGCCGGTGATGCGGCTAGCTGGATATTTGATCTTAATCCAAAGAATCATCATTTTAAATCGCTTGGGCACAATCCAACTTTATTAGGACTATTTTTCTCGGTATTAGATCAATTTAGTAATACCTCTCATTTTGTTTCAAACGGTGAACTGATTTCTTTACAAGAAGCCGATGGGAAGTTTGAATTAAAGGGAAATGATATACCAAGTAAGTTGTTTTGCGGATTTGCTAACTGGTTTGGGCATCTTATTTCAGATATATCAGGTTCTTCGGGAAGTAAAGGACGAGGCATGGGTATACCATCTCCAATTTGGAGCTGGACAAACGACATCATTGCTATTAAAAGAAAAATGAATATACCTGTTGGAGAGTTTGATAAATCGATTAATGAGTTGGCTCTTGAGATATACAAACAAGGGTACGATGCAAGATTTCAAACAGCTCAAGCAATTCCTGTATTTATAAATGAACTTTTAGTTAGAATGATCTATTCAATAAGACGTTTAGTAAAATACTTTACTTCAGCACAGAGCGAGGCAAGATCTTTCTCGACGTTATGGAAGGCGTGCGAACCATTCTCTAATGCTACAGTGAAAAGAATGCTTACTGTGGCTCATGGAACTTTCTGTCTGATTGATACCGGAGACGCAGTTGTGCGTGGATTTATCTCTGGTGGTGGTTCATTTAATGTTGCTGAATTTGCAATGAGATTTAATATTGTTGGAGTTGGAAGATTCGCAATTTCATTATATGGCGAAGCAAGTAGAGGAATAAAGCGTCATTCTCTTAAAGAAAATATAGTGGTAATACGCCGTCAAAAGATGATAGTTGAGGATTATATTGATGGCCTGAATTATCTGGCAGAGATATATGATGATAAAGAATTGTTATTATTCACACAGGAATTCAAAGAGAGTGATATGTACGTACAAGCTTTTGAAAAATCTGTTTTATTAGCTCAAAAGAGAAAGGTTTCAAGCGATATCTTATTAAAGGATAAATCAGACATTGATTCTTATTTTATGGGAGGAAACAAATAAATGAAATGTAAAAAGAAATCTAAATTGGAGTTGGCTCAAGAAAAAGCACAAGCTGCAATAAACAAAACAAATGAATCTATAGAAGAGCTTGGAAATCATACTAGCAGCTTATATGATTCACTAACTTCTATTCAAGACTTGTTTGACCAGATTAGAAATGTACCAACTGATAAAAAACTACAATATGAAGAATTAAAGAAGATAAGGTTGAATTGGAAGCAACAGGCAGAGAAGATCGAAAAAGATTATCAAGCTGCTGCAGTGAAAAATGCGGGAGCAGGAGCCGCAGGAGCGGGTCTAGGTGTTGCGGTGGTTACTATGGGGCCGACTGTTGCAATGGGTGTAGCAACAACTTTTGGAGTGGCATCTACTGGAACTGCGATCTCAGCATTAAGCGGAGCGGCTGCTACAAATGCTGCATTAGCTTGGCTTGGCGGAGGAGCTCTTGCTGTTGGTGGAGGTGGAATGGCTGCGGGAGAAGCCTTCCTTGCACTTGCTGGCCCAGTTGGTTGGGCTATTGCTGGAGTATCTCTTGTTGTTAGCGGTTTATTTTTCTGGAAAAGCTCAAGTGATAAAAAGCGGCTTGAAAGCATATTCACTGCTATAAGTGAGAGAGATATAAAATCCTATGAACTGGCTATTGTTGAATTAAAGGAGCGTATATCTCGTATTGTTGATGAAAATGCTAAGTTAAGTGATGCTATAACAAAGATAGCTACATTCGGTTTGGATTACAAGAAGATGACAGAAGCACAACAATATGAACTAGGAGCCTATGTCAATTTGATGAATGCTTCAACACAGCTGCTAATTAATCCGATAATGGGACTTGCACCAAAATTCTCTACGGAGGATTTTGAAGGTTTTGTTGCCTGGAAGGATAAAAAAACGGATGATAATATCTGCAAAGAGAATAAGGACTTTATAATCTCTCTGGCTAATCTTTTGTACAAGATCGAGCTGGATGATAGAGATAAAAAACTCTTGTGGAAATCTCTGAGAAAGAACAAGAAGATGCTGAAATCTATGGATATTTCTAAGAAAGAATTTGATATGGATTTGATGAATGGCATTCTTGATGCTCTAAGATATAGATACACAAAAACTAATTAACAGACGTGATAGTTGTAGTTCTTTATTTATTGATTCAAGTATAAAAAAATAGCATAAGGAGAGGTGCACATGGATATTATTAAGTTTAAGCTTGGTGATATGGATGAAATGTATGATGAGAATGAAGAGTTCTTCGAGGAGCATAGGGACTACTATGATACTGAGGAACAAGACGGTAATTCATTTGTGGTAGAAAACTATAGAATAGTTATTCCTCAGTTGCATGTGTGCTTTCGTGAAGCAGACTGGTATGCATTGGACCCGGAAGCGGATCCTGATGACCCGGATGCGTGGGAAGTGCAGGATTCCGTATATCTTCTATATGAAGAGAATGAGAAGGACTATAATAAGTGGATATCCTCGTGTACTAAGAGCATTGATTACTCTTTGTACGGCCCTTGTGAAAAGGCAGGGTATCCTATGGAGAAACGCTATGAGCTTGAATGCTATATAGAGTTTGACGAAGATGAGGCGGAATAAATTATGAGGTTTTGTATTTTTACTTGGTGGGAAAAGTGGATGAAGCCAATCATATATTGTTTGATATTAGTGCTTACTACAATTCTGTTGACATCATATTTTTTCATAAATGATAAAAATGGGTCAGTGGCTTTTGTAGCTTCTATTGTTTATGCATTAATTCTCTTTATTGTAACTGTTCCCTTAAATAAGATTGATAGATATATTGCAGATAAATTGTATGAACGTGAGTCTTATTACCTTGCCTTAAAGCGCCTTAGGGAAGTGACCAATTCATCAATATCAAAAATATCAATGGATAACATGGAGGAATTTGAACATCATGTTAGTTGGTTCCGGATGTTAACCGGACGCGATGACGCAAGCTGTCAGAAAAGACTTGAAGGAGATAAAATACCTGTATATGCACGTGAAAAGGGATTTATATATACAGAGAAGATGAATAATCTTGAAAGTTCCTTCCTTAAAGCATATGCGAAAAAAGATGCCAAAGAATTAAAGAAAACAGGCAAAAAACTAAAAAGATTATACGATAAAAGTTGCGCGAGCTTGGAGAAAAATTATATAAGGATAATCTCTACGTATGGTGGTGCACTTCAGGAATTGGTTGAACGTGATAATGCAGCATCCGATACGGATTATTCACTTAGTGATATTAATTCTAAAATAGACGATATCTCTGCTGAGATAAGTAATCTTATGTGTGAAATGGATGAAATGACTACGTCTGCAAGAGATGCTAAATCTGAGATATATGAGATTTGCAGAGATTTGTTAGAAAAAATAGATGGTATTGAATTGATGGTAACAGATATTGCAGATGGAGTAAAATAATAAATGGTTCGAAGCAGGAGCAAAATCGGCGTTATCGTTAAAAGGTTAGTGGACAAGTTTCCCCATACGTGCAGGGGTATATGACGTACTTCCTGTCGTGTCGAGCCATGTGGAAACAGTAGTTTTGCTTGTTAAGGAGTGTTAATTATAAGGAGGATACATTTTAATATTTTTTCAAAATATGTATCTGTGTTTTTAGCAGAAAAATGTATATAAAATGCTTAAGCAAAATCACAAGAAATTTTCAAAGGAATGGACATGCTAAAGCAAAATAAGAAATATAATATTACAAAAAAGAGTGGGCTTTAGATGGTGCAAATGTTCTTTATGCACTTAGCTGTTTT
>JAQXQU010000101.1 GCA_029101345.1 Erysipelotrichaceae bacterium
TGATAAGATCCCTCTAAAGTAGACAACTAAAATAAATAAAGTTGTTTACAGAAAGGAGGGATCTTTTCTTATGGGAAGAAAGAGTAAATATACAATAGAAGAAAAAGTTCAAGCAGTATCAGATTATAAAAACGGAAAACGAGGAGTAGCGCAAATATGCAACGATTTAAATATGAATCATTCAAATTTGGTTGATTGGATATCCATATATGATAAGTATGGAGAATCTGGATTTGTCTATAGAGATGGAAACAGATCCTATATTAAAGAATTCAAGGAAATGGTAGTTAGAGAATATTTGAATGGCAATAGTTCCACAAGAGGCTTATGCATAAAATATGGAATTCCTTCTCATCAAACCTTGCTAAAATGGGTTAATAGTTATAATGGTCATGAAGAATTAAAGGACTATGATCCTAAGGGAGATGTCTACATGGCTAAAAGAAGAAAAACAACAATAGAAGAAAGAAATGAAATCGTACAGTACTGCCTGGAACACAATAAGGAATACAAGCTGGCTGCAGAACATTTCGATGTATCCTATGCTCAGGTATATCAATGGGTACAGAAGTACTTGAAATCAGGTGAAGATGGTCTCATCGATAACAGAGGCAAAAGAAAAGATGAATCTCAGCTGAGTGAACTGGAACGCCTCAGACGTGAAAATGAACGTTTGAAACGTCAGCTTGAGTTCAAAGAAAGAGAGGAAATCATCTTAAAAAAATTGCAGGAAGTCGAAAGGAGGCGATATTCGCCAAAGGGAAACAGGAACCGGAGTATATAGTTATCAAAGAACTTCACGAAGCGCATCAGTGGAGTATCAGCTGTTTATGCAAAGTTCTTGAACTTCCAAGATGCAGCTATTACAAGTGGTTAAATAGGAAAGAAACGAAAGAGGAATTGGAAAACCACGAGCTAGCACAACTGATTCTTGAGTATGATGAAAGATTCAATCACATTCTTGGTTACAGAAGAATGACAAGATGGATCAACAAATTGAATTCAAAGCATTACAATCGGAAGAGAGTCAGAAGACTCATGAAACTTCTCGGGGTAAAATCCATCATTCGCAAGAAACGAGAAAAATATGAAAGCACAGCACCTGAGATCTCGGCAGAGAATGTATTATCAAGAAACTTCAATGCGACAAAGCCAAACGAAAAATGGACAACGGATGTCACTGAATTCAAGGTGGCTGGAACAAAACAGAAATTGTATTTGAGCGCTATTCTTGATCTATATGACCGAAGTGTGGTCTCTTATGAAATCAGCACAAGAAACGACAATAGCCTGGTATTCAGGACTTACGAAGAAGCAGTCAAGTCAAATCCAGGAGCTACACCTCTTCTCCACAGCGATCGAGGATTCCAATATACAAGCAAAGTATTTCAGACGAAACTGGGCAAGGCAGGCATAAGACAAAGCATGTCTCGCGTAGGAAGATGCATCGATAATGGACCTACTGAAGGATTCTGGGGAATCATCAAATCAGAGATGTATTACTTGAAGAAATATGACTCTTTAGAAGAACTCAGAGAAGATATCATTCAATACATCCATTTCTACAATTACGAACGATTGCAGGAACGTTTTGATGATAGAACACCTATGGCTGTACGCATCGCTGCGTTAACTGCAGAGAACGTTGCTCAATATCCAATCAAGGAAAACAAGCGTATCCAAAAGTATTATGCTAATTTGAAATCCAAACAAGAACAATATTCTATAGCATAATAAAAGATGCCTTACCATCAGGTAAAGCATCCATTGAATTTTATTTATTTGTCCTGTCTACTTGACAGGGGACCGATCATGACACAGCTTGGCTTTAACTGTTTTATGGACACCCGGCAAAACATCCAGGGCCTTTTTATTTTCTGATGCTAGATGATGTAGCTTACTTTGGCTTCCTTGCCGTGAATAATCCGCTTGATGTTTGGCCAATGACGGTAGATGACAAATATAGTTATCAATAAGGTCATGATAGCAAACTTCATATTGCCATAAGTCAGAAAGCCAATGAGACTTGCAAAGACTAGAGATGTCATTGAAGCAAGACTGACCATCTTGAATAAGCCAAGCATCATGAAGAAGAACAGCAATGGGAAGAAAAAGGTAAAGACTACATCCTTGGTACTGAATAATCCAAGTGCCAGGAGATAGCCGAAGGTGCAAGCTACAGCCTTGCCCCCTTTGAATCCGGCAAAATAAGGGAAACAGTGCCCAACACAGACTGCCATGCCACAATATGGCGCAGCATCCGGAGTCAATTGGTAGCAGATGGTCATCATTGCAAATGCCTTCAAGGCATCAAGGATAGTGACTGCAATGCCTGCTTTCTTGCCAAGAACACGTCCAGCGTTGGTTCCACCGAGATTTCCTGAACCATATTCACGGATATCAGTCTTGTAGAATACTTTGCCTATGATCAATCCCCATGGAATGGAACCAAAGAAATAGCCTATCAGAACCCAAACAATAGTCAATATAATGCTCATTTTTATCTCTCCTTTTATATTCTAACATGGGTATATCAATTATGATATAATTTATAAGTTGAAATGAGGTTCTATGGTTAATAATTACGATGACAACAGTATTGAAATATTGGAAGGTCTTGAAGCTGTACGCAAAAGACCAGGCATGTATATTGGATCTGTAGATAGCAGAGGTTTGCATCACTGTGTCTGGGAAATAGTCGACAATGCCGTTGATGAAGCCTTGAATGGCTATGGTAAGGAAATCACTATCCAGCTTAATAAGGACGGCTCATGTTCGGTTAGTGATAGTGGACGAGGCATGCCTGTTGGCAAGCATAAGTCAGGCAAAAACACATTGGAAGTCATTTTTACTGTCCTGCATGCTGGTGGCAAGTTCTCAGAAGCAGGTGGCTATAAGACTTCTGGTGGTTTGCATGGTGTCGGTGCCAGTGTTGTCAATGCGTTGAGTTCGTGGCTGGAAGTTGAAGTCTGCCGTGATAAGAAACGCTATCTCATGCGTTTTGAAAATGGTGGGAAAAAGACTTTTCCTTTACAGGAACTTGGTTCAACCAACAGAACTGGTTCCAAAGTAACTTTCCTTCCAGACAAGAAGATCTTTTCAACAATCCAGTTCAACTACGCAACAATCTGTGAAAGAGCTCAGGAACAGGCTTTTCTTCTCAATGGTGTCAAACTGACAGTCATCGATGAAAAGAACAATGAAAAGAAGGAATTCGCTTACCATGATGGCTTAAGAGCCTTTATGGATTTCATTCATGAAGACGCTGATGTCTTGCATGATACAGTCTGCTTTTCAGGTTCAAGCAACGGAATCAATGTTGATATCGCCTTCCAATATTCCGATAGCTATCAGGAAAATACCTTTTCCTATGTCAATCTTGTCAGAACCAAGGATGGTGGCAGCCATGAAGTCGGTTATAAGAGTGCATTTACCAAGACGATTAATGATTTTGCCAGATCAATTGGTCTTATCAAGGACAAGGATAAGAATCTGGAAGGAGCTGATATCCGTGAAGGACTTACAAGCATTATAGCTGTTTCGATACCTGAATCCATTTTGCAATTTGAAGGCCAGACCAAGGGAAAGCTCGGTACACCAGAAGCCAAGAGTGCAGTAGAGGGTATTGTTAGTGAAAAGCTGATGTATTATCTGCAGGAAAACAAGGATATAGCTGTCAATCTGATCAAGAAGATGCAAAGGGCAGCTATCGCCAGAGAAGCTGCAAGAAAAGCTAAGGATGAGGCAAGAGCTGGGCGCAAGAATGTGACCAAGTCAAAACAGCTTTTGTCTGGAAAATTGGCAAATGCCCAATCCAAGGACTATTCAAAGCTCGAACTGTTTCTTGTAGAAGGTGATTCAGCCGGTGGTTCTGCCAAGAAATGCCGTGACTCCCGCTATCAGGCCATTCTTCCGCTTAGAGGCAAGGTCCTTAATACCGAGAAGGCTTCAACCATTGATATCGAAAAGAATGAAGAACTGAACACCATTGTCCACTGCTTAGGGGCAGGTGTTGGTTCTCACTTCTCCATTGAAGATATCCATTATGACAAAGTCATCATCATGACCGATGCTGATACTGATGGTGCTCATATCCAGATACTCCTTTTGACCTTTTTCTATCGCTTCATGCGTGAACTGATAGAAACTGGCCATGTCTATTTGGCGATGCCACCGCTCTATCGGGTTATCAAGAACAAGGAAATGATTTATTGCTACTCCGATGAAGAGCTGAATGCCTTAAGGGAAGATGGTGTAAAGCTTGATATCCAACGCTATAAGGGCTTAGGTGAAATGGATGCTGACCAGCTGTGGGATACAACAATGGATCCGGAAAAGCGTACACTTATTAAGGTCTCAATTGAAGATGCTGCTCTATGTGAAAGAAGAATATCGGTTTTGATGGGCAATAAGGCAGATCTTCGCCGTGAATGGATTGAGAAGCATATAGATTTTACTTTGGAAGAAAACTATACGGTGGAAAGAAATGGCTAAGAAGAAAGTAAAGGAAATCATTGCCCACAATATTGAGGAAACCCTTGATGACATCATGTCTGATCGTTTTGGTCGTTATTCCAAATACATTATCCAGGAAAGAGCACTTCCTGATGCCAGAGATGGTCTGAAACCTGTTCAAAGAAGAATCCTCTATTCCATGTGGGTTGATGGCAATACTGCTGAAAAACCCCATCGAAAATCAGCCAAGACGGTTGGTTCAGTCATGGGAACCTATCATCCTCATGGTGATTCATCGATTTATGAAGCGATGGTCAGAATGTCTCAGGATTGGAAGATCAACATTCCGTTGATTGATATGCATGGCAACAATGGTTCCATTGATGATGATCCGCCAGCTGCTATGCGTTATACCGAGGCAAGGCTTTCCAAAAATGCTTCACTTCTTCTGGAAGATACTCGCAGGGAAATCGTACCTATGACCAACAACTACGATGATACTGAACTGGAACCAACGGTTCTTCCTGCAAGATATCCTTTATTGCTTGTCAACGGTTCAACAGGCATTGCTTCTGGCTATGCAACTAATATTGCTCCGCATAATCTTAATGAAGTAATTTCAGCTGCCATTTATCGCATCAATAACCCTGATTGCACAATTGATGAACTGATGGAGATTGTCAAAGGTCCTGATTTCCCAACCGGAGGCATTGTCATGGGCAAGGATGCAATAAGGGAAGTCTTCAGAACTGGAAAGGGGAAGGTTATTCTTCGTTCCAAATGTGAAGTAGTAGAAGGCAAGACTGCCAATAGCATTATCATTACGGAAATACCATATGAAGTAGTCAAGTCACAGCTTGTCAAGCGTATCAGTGACCTTTATCTTGAAAAGGATCTCGAAGGTGTGCTCGATGTTCGTGATGAATCGGGAAGAAATGGCTTAAGAATAGTAGTTGATCTCAAGAAGGAAGCCAATGCTGATGTGATTCTCAACTATCTTTATAAGAACACTGACTTGCAAACCAACTATTCCTATAACTGCATTGCCATTGTCAATCATTCGCCAGTCCTCTTATCACTTGCTGGATTCCTGGACTGTTTCATTGACCATCGTCGTCAGGTTGTTCTGAATCGTTCCATCTATCTGCGTGACAGTAAAAAATCAAGGCTTCATATTATTGAAGGATTGATCAAGGCCATATCCATTCTTGATTCCGTCATTGAACTGATCAGAAAATCCAAGGACAAGAAGGAATCAAAGAGACGCTTATGTGAAGCTTTTCTCTTTACAGAAGAACAGGCTGAAGCCATTGTCAATCTGCGCCTTTATCGTTTATCAAATACTGATATTGCTGAACTCAAAGAGGAATTTGCCAATCTAACCAAGGAGATATCGGAACTTGAATCAATCATCAATTCCAAAGCAGTCCTGGACAATCTCCTATGCAAGGAACTAAGGCAGATCAATGAACTATATCCAATCAAACGCAAGACAGAGATTATTGATAAGGTTGAGGAAATAGTCATTGACAAGATGTCAATGATTCCAAACGAGCCTTGTTACATCACTCTTTCAAGAGATGGCTATTTGAAGCGTTTCTCACCAAGAGCATTCAATGCCAATGAAAACCAGTTCCCATATGTCAAGGAAAACGATTCCTTGATTGGGATCAAGCCTTGTGATACAGTCGATACGCTTCTTGTCTTTACTAATAAGGGCAATTATGGCTATATCCCTGTCTATCGCATCGATGAAGCTAAATTCAAGGACTTGGGCAAGCATGTATCAGCTTATGTCAGATTTGATGGAAACGAAAAGATCGTTGGTGGCGTTGTCGTCAAGAACTTCAATTCCTATGTCTATGTCGTGACATTAAGCAAGGGTGGCATGATTAAGAAGACGATGCTTCCAAGATTCAATCTGCAAAGATATAACAAGGCGGTTTCAGCTATGAAACTAAAGGACAATGATGAAATGGCAGCTATTGCTTTGTGCTATGAAGGCGACGATCTGCTGGTCATTTCCAGAAACGGCTTTTATAATCGCTATTCATCTTCAGTCCTAGCTGACTTGGCTCCTAAGGCTCAGGGCGTAGGTGCCATCAGTGTCAAGGGGGATGAGGCGGTTGCTCTTATAAGCTTCCATCATGATGGGAATGAACTGGTATTATTCTCGGAAGCAGGCAATATGAAACGTATCCATCTCTCTGATGTTCCGCTTACAAATCGCAATGCAAAGGGAGGAAGGCTCTATAAGGCAGTCAAATCCAATCCACAATATGTCAAATATGCATTCCTTTCTGATTCCTATTCAACATTGATGTTCAATGTGGATGGAAAGGTGGAAATGCTTGATGTCAAAGATATTCCTTTTATGAGTACAGAAGCTGCTTTCTCATCACCGATCAAATTGTCAGCAGGCTACAATTTCATTCATCAGGACCACAGTGATATTCCTGATGCCCTGATTGTCGATATTCCTGAGCAATTGAAGGAAAATGATGGTGAAAGCTATACAGAAACGAGTTTGTTTTAATATGATGAAATGCAAAGGTTGTGGCGCTTTATTGCAAAATGAAGAGCCAGCAAAAGTCGGATATGTTTCAAAGCCTGGCCAGGAATACTGCCAGCGCTGTTTCAGATTATCGCATTATGGCGATATTTCTTCTCTGCATACCGAAGCTGTCAATGATGAAATAGTCAAGGAAATCTATGGCAAATATGACCATCCATTGTTTGTTCTGATAGTTGATGTCCTAGATGCCATCTATCTTTACGAGGATGATCTCTTGTCTATCTTCAAGGGAAGGGATGTTCTTCTATTGATCAACAAGATTGATCTGCTGCCTAGCAATATCAAGGATGATCGATTTGAAAGGCTTTTTGCTAAAATTGTATCCAAATGCACTAGCAAGGGTGCCAATATTGTTGATTGCCTTTTGACATATAAGGATGATTACACTTTCAACGATTTTTTCCTAAGGACTCTTGATGCACTTGGCTATCAGAACATTGTCTTTGCTGGTCGGGCAAATGCCGGCAAATCAACATTGCTCAATAAGCTCCTTGGAATGAATAATCTGACAACATCCATCTATCCAGGAACAACAATTAGTGATAATGTATTTGCATATGGCAAATATCAGTTTATTGATACACCGGGACTTAGCGATGGCAATTCATTGCTTTCCTATTTGCCTGAAGACAAAATCAAGCCTTTGATGATTGATCGGACAATTACTCCAATGGTCTATCAGTTCTATGAACCACAGACCTATCTGCTGGATGGCATTTTCAAAATAGATGTCATGCCGGAAAAGAATGCATCAATCATTTTCTACATCAACAACTCGCTGAAGATCCATCGCACCAGGACAGCAAATGTCAAACGCTATCTTGATAACAACAAGGATAGTTTTCTTCTTGATCTTTCACCGAAGAAGACCTTCGAAGATAGGATAACGAATAGGAAAATGTATTATCTTAAGGGATTGGGACTATTCAAGATTGCTGGCCGCTGCAAGATCAGAATCAGCTATTATGCAAAACTAAGATTGTTTACAAATGAGGTATTATTATGAAACTTGACGGCAAACAGAAAAGATTTCTGAGAGGACTGGCTTCAAAGGAAAAAGCTGTCTTTCAGATTGGCAAGGAAGGACTTAGCGACAATCTCTATAATGGCATCAGGACCTATCTTGATGCTCATGAACTGGCAAAGGTTTCAGTACTGAAGTCCTGTGATCTTGATATGAATGAGATTGCGATTGAATTATCAGCTAGGACCAATTCAGAACTGGTCCAGATAATTGGCAAGACAGTTGTTCTTTATCGCCAATCCAAGGACAGGATCATTGATCTTCCATGATATTAATAACGGAAAAGCAGCTTCAGACCTTAAGAAAGATTTATCATCTTGACAAGAAGAAAACTTTTCTGGTCTATGCAGATGACACAAGCCGAAAGTATTATGATAAATTGCTTAAGGACAATCCCTTTATCATCTTAAGTGATGATCATAATGCCATTAAGGGAGAAGAGCTGTCCTTTGACAGCTTCAGAAGCTTCCCTTCGACAATCAGAAGGCTATTGTTCCTGGATGATGATGCACTGAGCATAATGGTAGAAGCCATGATGTCAAAAAAGCGCTTTGAGCATTCGCTTTCAGTAGCAAAAACTTGCAAGATGCTGGCCAAATATCATCATGTTGATCAAAGAAAAGCTTATCTTGCTGGCTTATTGCATGATGTCACCAAGGAATTGCCGGAAGAATTCCATGATTCATATTTACGCTATTATGATAAGGATAAGCTTTCCTATCCCTTGCCCATCAAGCATTCCTTTTCTGCTAGCTATTATCTCAAAGATAAGCTTGGCTTAAGTGATAGTGATGTCCTGCAAGCCATTTATAACCATACAATCTGTTCATCCAATGACCGTCTTTGCCGGATTATCTATATTGCAGATAAAAGGGAACCACTCAGGGGCATAGATGACGGAATAATGGAAACTGCCAAGAAGGACTTGCATGGTGCATATGAGAAACTGCAACAGGATGTCAAAGCCTATTTGCAGAAAAGAGGTACAGATGGACACATTATTGAATAGAATTTTTCAGGCAGTTGATTACAAACAGGGTGATGATATAGTTATCATTGACTTAAGGGGCTTTAGTCCATTCGTTGACTATTTTCTTATTGCGACTGCTCGTAATGAACGTATGGCAGGAGCGATTGTGGATGAGATTGAAAAAGTGGCAATTGAGAGTGGAGCTAAGGTCATTGGCATTGATAAATCCAAGGATTCTGGCTGGTTTTTGATTGATGCCGGTTCTGTTGTCTGCCATTTGTTTACCAAGGAAAAAAGAGATTATTACAATCTGGAGGGCTTATGGAAGGATCTTCCACAAATAGAGATGCCAAAAACTACGAACTTTTAGCCTATTATTATGATTCCCTTTTATCAGATCGGGAGAGTTTTGGGTTGTGGCTGGCTTATATAGAAGAGAAGCCTTTTCGAACTGTTCTTGATCTAGGGGCAGGTTCAGCAATCATGGCTGCCATTTTGGCAAATAAGGGTTATGATGTTGTTGCTTCAGACATCTCAAGACAGATGAAGGAAGCTGCCACAAAGAACTTCAAGGGAGAATATCTGGTTCTCGATATGACAGATTATCACCTGGATAGGAAATTCGATCTTATTATCTGTCTTGTTGATTCCATTAACTATCTGCAGGAAGATGAACTGGATTCCTTCTTCATATGTGCAAAGGAACATCTGAATCAGAATGGCCGTCTTCTCTTTGATATGCATCATCCCTGTCGCCTTGAAGAATTTGCCGATGAATATCTCGAAGAAGGCCATATTGATGATATTGATTATCTATGGTCAATTGAATCTGACCCTTATGATAGGTTGATCAACACTCATTTCACTTTCTATACGCCTAATGGCATGGTCTTAGAAAACCATACCCAGCATGTCTTTGATTGTGAAATGATTCAGAATAAAATGGAAGAAGCTGGTTTTGCTGTTAGAATAATCGACGATTTTGTCGAAGAAGAAAAGATATTAGTGATAGGAGAGAAAAGATGATTGGTGTAGTAGCTGCAATGGATGAAGAAAGAGATGCATTTCTGGAATTCATGACTGATGTTAAGGACATTGAGGAAGATAATATCATCTATCATGTCGGAAAGATTGCCGATAAGGATGTAGTCCTAGTCAAATCAGGCGTGGGCAAGGTTGCCTGTGCCGTTGTCCTAACTTGCTTTATCAAGAAGTTTAGACCAGAGCTTGTTATCAATACTGGTTCGGCAGGGTCCCTTAACCGGAATGTTCATGTTGGTGATGTTGTTCTTGCGACCAAGGTTGCCTATCATGATGTTGATGTCTTTGGTGATAGCTGGATTCCTTCATTTGATAATGAAAACAGCATCGTCTTCTTTGCTGATACGAAACTGACAAAGCTCTTTGATACAATCAAAGGTGACCATGTTCATGTTGGTGATATGGTTTCTGGTGACTCCTTTATCTATCGTGATGACCAGATCAGAAACATCCTTGATCATTTTCCAACAACATTATGTGGAGAAATGGAATCAGGATCAGTTGCTCAGACTTGCCGTTTCTTCAATATTCCCTGGATGATTGTCAGATCCATATCTGATGACACCTTTGCCAAGAACAACGAGTCTGATTTTGCTTTGGGACTGGAAAATGCATCCAAGAATTCTGCATATATTTCCAAGCAGATCATTGAGGTCTATTGATGAACAGCCTTTATCAGAAACCGTTTTTTGATCCTTTGAAATGGCTTGTGGACAATTATTCATCGCTGAAGATCTCCGACAAGGAGTTTCTGTTGCTATTGAATATTGAATTTCTTCGGACTTGCCATCTTCCAATCAGCTATGATGAATTGCAAAAGCGCATGGGCATTGACAGTGCTGAATTCGATCAGTTAATTGCCAGTCTTGTTGAAAGGAAATTTCTGAAGCTTGGTTCGGATATCAATGGGCTTGTTTTTGATATTTCTTCTGTTTATGAATATCACGAAGATGAAATCAATCTGGATAATGCTGGCGATGTCTTTGATTTGCTTTCAGAGGTCTTCGGTCATCCTTTGTCTTCAATGGAAATGGTCAAGATTTCTGATCTGCTTAAGGAATTTGGCCAGCCCCAGCTGCTTGAAGCGGTCAGAGTAGCAGAAGCCAATAGGGTATTGAAGCTTGCCTATATTGAAAAGGTTCTAAGAAACAATGAAAGAGATCAACAGAAGAATAGCTAAGAAGCTGGAAGAACTGTTTCCAGACGCCCATTGTGAGCTCATTCATCATAATGCCTATGAATTGCTGATTGCTGTTGTTCTTAGTGCCCAGACTACTGACCAAAGAGTCAATTCAGTAACACCTGTCCTTTTTGGCAAATATCCTGATGCCAAAAGCCTGGCAGAAAGTGATCCTTCAATAGTTGAGGACATCATCAAGCCGATTGGGCTCTATCGCAATAAGACAAAATCCATCAGGGCATTGGCTGATGATCTTGTCAAACGTTTTGATGGGGAAGTTCCCTCTAGACGTGAAGATCTGGAATCGCTTCGTGGTGTAGGCCGAAAGAGCGCAAATGTGATTTTGTCAAATTGCTTTGATACAGATGCCTTTGCGGTTGATACCCATGTAGCAAGAGTCTCCAAGCGTTTAGGCCTAGCAGAAAATGATGATGATGTTCTGACAATAGAGAAAAAACTGATGAAGGCTTTCCCACAAGGCAGCTGGGGAAAACTGCATCATCAGTTCATCTTCTTTGGCCGTTACTTATGCAAGGCTCGTAATCCTGAATGTGAGCGCTGTCCATTTGGCGATATCTGTCGTAAGGATTACTTATTATGATAGAGCTTCTTGGACTGATAGATTGGATCCATAGTTAGGTGCATGCCTAACTTTTTAAATGTCTTGACATCAATTTCTGAAAGAATGACACTGGAATGGGCTTCAGCTCCTGCCAATAGTGGCAGTGATTTCAAACAGAGATTGGAATATTCAGAGGTTCTTGAACCAATAGCTAAGGCAATCAGCACCTCATCAGTATGAAGACGCGGATTATTGCCATTGAGATATTTGGTTTTGAGTTCCTGAATTGGTTCAAGGACATATTCAGAAAGAATGCGGATATCTGGCACATCAGCTACAGTCTTAAGAGCATTGAGAATGGCTGCGGATGAAGCCCCCATCAGCTTTGAAGTCTTGCCGGTGACAATACGGCCATCACTCAATTTGATGGCAACAGCTGGTTCCTTGGTCTTGTTAGCTAATTCTGTAGCTTTGACATAGACTTCACGATCGCTCTTTTCAACCCCGGCCTTTTTCATCAGGGTTTCCAGTTTGTAAAGCATTTCGTCACTTGCTTCATCTTTTCTGACACTGACAGCAGTCTCGAAATAGCGTCTGACGATTTCTTCTTTGGCTGCCTGGCCACAGATATCAAAGTCCGTAATGCAATAGCCAATCATATTGACGCCCATATCTGTTGGTGATTTGTAGATTTCCTGACCAATAACTTCCTTTAGCAGGGAATTGAGAATAGGGAAGGCTTCGACATCACGGTTGTAGTTGACAGCAACTTCGTTATAGGCCTCAAGATGGAAGGGGTCAATCATATTAACGTCATTGAGATCAATGGTTGCGGCTTCATAAGCCAAATTGATTGGATCATTCAAGCCGATATTCCAGATGGGGAATGTTTCAAATTTGGCATAGCCAGCCTTGATGCCATTGATATTGTCATGGTACATCTGGGAAAGGCAGGTAGCCATCTTGCCAGAACCTGGTCCTGGGGCAGTTACAACAATGATTTCGCTGTTTGTCTTGATATATTCATTCTTGCCAAAACCACTTTTGGAAAGAATATGAGGGATGTCATTAGGATAGTTGTCGATAGGATAATGATAAGCAACCTGAATGCCACTCTTTTCCAGAATTCTTCTGAGCTTCTGGGCTTCGGCCTGCTTCTGGTAATGGGTGATGACAACTCCGCCAACCTTGAGTTCAACAACCCCAAAGGCATCGATTAGTCGCATCAGATCCTGGAAGTAGGTGATGCCTAAATCAGAGCGGGTCTTGTTTTTTTCGATGTGATTGGCATTGATGACCAGGATGATTTCAACTTTTTCCTTAAGCTTTAAAAGCATTCTGATTTTGGAATCAGGATGAAAGCCTGGCAGAACTCTTGATGCATGATTGTCATCAAAAAGCTTGCCACCAAATTCCAAGTAGAGTTTGCCAAATTTCGATACTCGGTCTGCAATCTTTTCGGACTGCAGTTTAAGGTATTTGTCGTTATCGAATCCTAAATTACTCATGTTTCACCTCACGAACATACCTTATTAATTTACCATAAAAAGGCTCTATATCATACTGGATATTTGTATTCAGGGAAAAAAGTCTGCTAATATTTGGATATGAATTATTATGATGAAATACTTGAAAAAATCCATGCATTGCTCGCCAATGGCAAGAGCATGCAGGCACTATTGATCCTTGACGAGGAACTGGGAATGCCATATGTTCCCAAGGACTTCGAGGAAAAGCTTCTTGAGCTGAAAAGCAGCATCCAGTTTGAAGAGGGACGCAAGTCCTATAGTGATGAAGATCTCGAAAGAATGCTTAAAGGTTCAAATGATGAACAGTTGATTGCGATAAATGAACTCAATGCAAGGAATCTGAGAAATTATCACGATCTTATCAATGATTATCTTTCTGCCGACGGCTTTATCAATGCTAAGGTTCTGCTGATTGATTCCATGATTGCTCAGGAACTTAATGAAGAATATCACATGGTACAGGATGGAATGGAATATGATTTCATTCCCCGCTATCAGTTAAGGCCTGCTGAATCAGATGGTTTTTCAAGTGCAGTTTCCTATCTTGAGGACGCTTTGATGAAAGAACCAAGTCTCTTGAAGATGGCCAAGGAGATTGTTTATAAGGAATTGATGCTGATGCTGCCGATAAACGCTGATGAAGAGGAAGGCCTTTTGCTGGCAGATCAGGCTATAATCTACCTCTATCAGGCTTTAGGTGATGAAAAAGGACTTGATGAATATCTGAAAAGTGCTAAAAGAGAGCTTATCTTGGGTACTTAACTAGTATTTGGAAAAGTCATTTGTTATAATATACTAGCGATTTAAGGAGGACTTTATGTCAGAATTTAACAGAATTGAAAATGCCAAGGCTGAAGTCAAATGCACAATTGACTCAGATGTCTGGCAGAATGCACAGAAAAAGGCTTTTAATAAATTATCCAAGCAGCTTGAAGTAAAAGGTTTCCGCAAGGGCCATGTTCCTGAATCAGTCTGCCGCAAGATGATTTCCTCTCAGCAGATCATGATTGAAGCAGTTGATGCTGTCGCTCAGGAAGCATTGCTGTCAGCTGTCAATGAACATTCAATCCAGCTGATTGATAGACCAGAACTTGATATTGATACACTGACTCCTGAATCATGTATCCTCAAGTTCATCTGCCCAGTCAAGCCTGAAGCTAAATTAGGTGATTACAAATCACTTGAATACAAAGTTGAAGAAGTAACAGTATCCGATGAAGAAGTAATGGATGAAATCAACAAGCTTCTTGATCGCAAATCAGATCTGGAAGTCAAGGAAGAAGGCACTGTTGAAGATGGTGATACAGCTGTCATTGATTTTGAAGGTTTCAAGGATGGCGTGCCATTTGAAGGCGGCAAGGGTGAAAACTATGATTTGACAATCGGTTCAAACACTTTCATTCCTGGCTTTGAGCCTCAGCTGATCGGTGTGGGTGTTGAAGAGACTAAGGAAATCAATGTCACTTTCCCTGAATCCTATGGTGTTGAAGATCTCAATGGCAAGGAAGTTGTCTTCAAGGTTACAGTTCATGAAATCAAGACTAAGGTTGTTCCAGCACTTGATGATGGATTTGCTGAAGGCTTAGGCTATGATGGTGTAAAAAATGTTGATGATCTGAAAAAGTACTATTCAGATATGATTACCAGAAGAAAGACTTCTGATGCTGAATCAAAGGCTAACAATGAATTGATGGATGCCTTATGCGATATGACTGATGTTGAGATTCCAGAAATCATGATCAAGTCGGAAGTTGATGAAATGCTCAACAGATATGCTTACCAGTTCAGCTCACAGGGCATGACCATGGAAATGTTCTATCAGTATACAGGCAATACTGAAGAGGGCATGCGTGAACAGTTAAGAGAAGGTGCTATCAGAAAGATCAAGATGAATTTGGCTCTTGAACAGGTCGCAAAGCTTGAAAATGTTGAAGTAAGCAGCGAAGAGATTGAAGCTGAATTCGCTAATATCGCACAGCACTATGGATTGACTGTTGAAGAAGTCAAGAAGAATCTGTTGCCTGGTGATGTTGCTTATGACATCGAACAAAAGAAGGCGTTGGAACTTCTAAAGAAATAATCTCTGAAAAGACGCCTAGCGTCTTTTCATTTAATTAGGAGGTATTCATGGAAAATACTAAAAAACTGCCACTATTGTGTACTAGAGGAGCTTTTGTCTTTCCACTTCAGACAATGGCTATTGAAGTTGGACGGCCATTATCTGTCGGAAGTGTAAATTTTGCTGCTGACAATAATGTCAACATTGTCATCTCCTCTCAGATGGATTTGACAAAAGACAACCCTCCTTATGATGAAATCTACAAATACGGTGTAATCTGCCGCATTAAGTCATCTTCTTTCAAGACTGACCATTTACGTGTGACCTTTTCCGGTTTGATGCGTTGCGAAATCCATAATATCCAAGAAGAGAATGGTGCATTATTCTGTGACTGCACTGCTTTATCTGATGTTGTTGATGACTATCTGGAGATTGAGGTTTTGACTAAGAAGGCCATTTCTGAATTCAATATCATGGCTCAGAAGATGAGAAGACCAGTTTTCAATCTGCCTAGTGACAATATTGATCTGACCGTTGCTTCATCCTTAGCTGACAGCTATGCTCAGGTCTTTGTCCAAGGCGTTGCTGAAAAACAGAAGTATGTTGAGGAAATCAATCTCAAGAACCGTCTGATGATGGTTATCCAGTCCGTCTATCGTGAACGCCAGTTTGAAACTGTTGAAAAGGAAATCAACGAAAAGGTCAAAACCCGTTTGGAAGAAAACCAGAAGGACTATTTCCTCAGAGAAAAGCTTCGGGCAATCAAGGAAGAGCTAGGCGATGGAGGAAGCTATTCTGATATTGATGATCTCAAGGAGAAAGTTGAAAACGAGCCATTTCCGGCTAATGTCAAAGCCAAGGCCTATGAGGAATTCAAGCATTATGAGATGCTGCCACCAAATTCTGGTGAATCCGGTGTTGTTCGTTCATATCTTGAGTGGCTGCTAGGTGTTCCTTGGTATCAGCGCAGTATCGACAACGATGATTTGAACAAGGCTTCTGAAATTCTTGATGAGGACCACTATGGTCTTGAAAAGGTCAAGGAGCGCATTTTGGAATACTTGGCAGTCAAGCAGATTACCAATTCTTTAAAGAGCCCAATCATTTGTCTTGTTGGCCCACCTGGTGTTGGCAAGACTTCATTGGCTAAGTCAGTTGCGCGTGCTCTTGATAGAAAATTTGTCAAAGTGTCCTTAGGTGGTGTTCATGATGAGGCAGAAATCAGAGGACATCGTCGTACTTATCTAGGTTCAATGCCAGGCCGTATTATTCAGGGCATGAAAAAAGCCGGTACTTTGAATCCCGTATTCCTGATTGATGAAATCGATAAGATGGCATCAGATTACAAGGGTGATCCTTCAAGTGCTATGCTTGAAGTCCTCGACCCTGAACAAAACAGGGAATTCTCTGACCATTATTTGGAAGAACCTTATGATCTATCGGAAGTATTATTCATTGCTACAGCCAATTATGCCGAGAATATACCAGCTGCTTTATATGATCGTTTGGAAATCATCAATCTTTCTTCCTATACTGAGATTGAGAAGGTAAATATTGCCCGCAAACATCTCATTCGTAAACAGATGGAACTAAATGGCTTGAAGAAATCCCAGTTCTCTATCAGTGATGAAATGATTGCTTATCTGATCCAGTATTACACTAGAGAAGCTGGTGTTAGACAACTGGAAAGACTGATCGGTGCTCTTTGCCGCAAGTCGGTGTTAGCTATTGTCAAGGACGGCCGCAAGTCAATCAAAATCACCAGGAAAGTGATCAATGAATGGATAGGCCATGAAAAATATGAATATGGTACCAAGGAAAGCAAAGACCAGGTCGGTGTCGTTACTGGACTGGCCTATACAGCTTTTGGTGGTGATATTCTGCCGATTGAAGTCAATTATTTTGACGGCAAGGGCAAGCTGGTTGTCACTGGCCAGCTTGGTGATGTCATGCAGGAATCAACCAGGATTGCACTTGACTATATCAAAGCCAATGCCAAGCATTATGGTATTGATATGGCATTCTTTGAAACCCATGATATTCATATTCATTGTCCAGAAGGAGCTGTCCCTAAAGATGGACCTTCCGCAGGCGTTACTTTAACTACAGCTCTTCTTTCAGCTATCACCAATACGCCTGTTTCTTCTGATGTGGCTATGACAGGTGAAATTACCTTAAGAGGCAATGTCTTGCCAATTGGTGGTTTAAAGGAAAAATCAATGGCTGCCCATCGTTCTGGCATTCGCAAGATCATCATCCCTAAGAATAACGTCAAGGATCTTGATGATGTACCAAAGGAAGTCAAGGATGCGGTTGAATTTGTGCCGGTTGAAAAGATCGATAAAGTCATCAAAGAGGCATTTGTCAGATGATAGAGTTTATCAAAGGGGCATTTGAACCCAAGGATTTTCCACCAAGCCAAAAGGAAGTGGTCTTTGTCGGACGTTCAAATGTCGGCAAGTCCTCGATGATCAATGCCTTATATAATCGCAGGATTGCCTATGTCGGCAAGAAACCCGGCAAGACAGTTATGCTGAACTTCTTCCAATGTGATGGAGGATATACAGCTTGCGATGTTCCGGGCTATGGTTTTGCAAATCGCTCCCAGGCCCAGATTGTCCAGTTTGGAAAAATGATGGACGCATATTTTACCCAAAGGGAAGCGTTGAAACTGTGCGTCATGATTATTGATGTCAGACATAAGCCAACAGCTGATGATATGGATATGCTTGATTATCTAAAAGAGAATAGAATTCCATTCCTGATTGTAGCTAACAAGTCTGACAAATTATCTAACAATCAGCTTGTCAAGGCTAAGAAGGAATTGATTGGTCATCTTAATATCAATGATGATGAACTTCTTTGCATATCTGCTAATACAGGCAAGAATATTGACAAATTGAAAGATCTGATTCTTGCGGCTATGTAACTTGCTTTTTGCAAATCCATCATCTATAATTTATTATGCGTTGACAAAGAGGAAGTACTTTAGTCCTTGGAAGATAGAGATGTCCTGGTCGGTGGAAAGGACACAAGGCTATAGGAAAATGTCGCTTTGGAGTATATCTGGTGAAACCAAGTAGCTGGATACGTTTCCTGCGTTAAAGGTTTGAGGCAGCCGATGGCTGTAAATTAAGGTGGTAACACGTACAAAGACGTCCTTATGGCGTCTTTTTTATTTAGGAGGGACTATTTATGCTTGATCAGAAATATGAAGCAGCCAAAGTAGAAGATGGCAAATATCAGATGTGGCTTGATCGCAAGTATTTTGAGTGTGGGGACATGGCAAAGAAACCTTACTGCATTGTCATTCCACCACCAAATGTCACAGGCAAACTCCATCTTGGGCATGCGATGGATAACACAATCCAGGATCTTCTTTCACGTTACAATCGTTTGAAAGGCTTTGATGTCTTATGGGTACCAGGCATGGACCATGCCGGCATTGCAACTCAGGCCAAGGTTGATGAAAGACTGAAGAAACAAGGTATTTCCCGTTATGACCTAGGAAGAGAGAAATTTCTGGATGTTGCTTGGGATTGGAAAAAGGAATATTCAGGCTTTATTCGTAACCAGTGGGCAAAGCTTGGCATTTCGGTTGATTATCGCAAAGAAAGATTCACTCTTGATGAAGGCCTGTCAAGAGCTGTTCGTGAGGTTTTCGTCAAATACTATAAAGAAGGGCTGATTTATCAAGGACAGCGTGTAATCAACTGGGACCCAGTTGCCAAGACAGCTTTATCCAACATTGAAGTCATTCATAAGGATGTTGAAGGAAAGATGTACTATTTCCGTTATCATGTTGTTGATAGCGAGGAGACTTTTGATGTCGCTACAACAAGACCGGAAACCATGTTTGGTGATGTCTGCGTTGTTGTTCACCCTAAGGATGAAAAACTTAATCATCTGATTGGCAAGAAGTGCATCAATCCTGCAAATGGTGATGTCTTACCTATTATTGGTGATGAATATATTGAAATGGGCTTTGGTACCGGTGCTATGAAATGTACACCTGCTCATGACCCTAATGACTATCAGATTGCCTTAAGACATAATCTGAAAATGCCAATCTGCATGAATGAGGATGGCACTATGAATGAACTCTGTGGTGAATACAATGGACTTGATCGCTATGAGTGCCGTGAAAAGGTTGTGAAGGCAATTGAAGATGCCGGTCAGCTTGTGAAGATCGAAAAGATCAATCACTCAGTAGGCCATTCAGAAAGAACTGGTGTTATGGTTGAACCATATCTCTCCAAGCAGTGGTTTGTTAAGATGAAGCCATTGGCTCAGGATGTTCTGGATGCCCAGAAGAATGAAGACACCAAAATCAGCTTCTATCCAAAGAGATTTGAAAAGACCTTTAACCAATGGCTGGAAAATATCGAAGACTGGTGCATTTCCCGTCAGCTCTGGTGGGGTCATCGAATTCCAGTCTGGTATCACAATGAAACAGGGGAAATCTATTGTGAAGTAGATCCACCAGCAGATATTGAAAACTACCATCAGGATGAAGATGTACTGGATACCTGGTTCTCATCAGCCTTGTGGCCATTCTCAACACTTGGCTGGCCAGAAGAAACCGAAGACTTCAAACGCTATTACCCAACATCCTGCATGGTAACTGGTTATGATATCATTTTCTTCTGGGTCGCTAGAATGGCATTCTCAGCCCGTCATTTCACAAATAATGTTCCATTCCGTGACTGCCTGATCCATGGCTTGATTCGTGATGAGAAGGGCAGAAAGATGTCAAAGTCTCTCGGCAATGGCATTGATCCAATCGATATCATCAACAAATACGGTTGCGATTCCTTAAGACTCTTCCTATCAACCAATTCAACACCAGGCCTTGATATGAACTTCTCAATGGAAAAGCTCGAAGCTGGTTGGAACTTCATCAATAAGCTCTGGAATGCCTCAAGATTTGCCATGATGAATATCGATGAGGGCTACAGTTTCAAGGAACCTGTTGCCAAGACGGAAATAGATCATTGGATTCTTTCCAAGCTCAACAACATGATCAAGCAGGCAACAGTAAATCTTGATAAATATGAGTTCGCTATTGCCGGTAATGAAATTGAGAGCTTTGTCTGGAACGACTTCTGTTCCAGTTATATTGAATTTACAAAGCCAATCCTGATGGGTGATAACAAGGAAGCCAAGTATCAGACTCTTGATACACTGATTTATGTCTTAAGATCAATTTTGATTGTTCTCCATCCATTCATCCCATTTGTCACTGAAGAAATCTACCAGGAACTCTTTGGCAAGGAAAAATCAATTGTCATTGAAAAATGGCCAGCAATCTTTGAAAAACTTGATGAAAAGAAGGCAACTGAAGTTGAAGTGCTGCTTGAAATCATCAAGATTACCCGTGAATTAAGATCAGAAAACAACCTAAAGCCTTCTAAGGAATTGAATATTGCCATTGAAGGCTATGACCTCAATGCCGACATGAAAGCGATTCTGAATCGCATGTGCAAGCTAAATGTTGTTGAGTCCATTGATGGCGAAACCATTATTCGACCAATCACGGCAGGCAAGCTCAATTATCGCATGTCAGAAATTGTTGATAAAGCTGCTGAGCTGGCAAAGATTGAAAAGGAACTCGATCGCCTGGCTAGTGAAATCAAGCGTGGCGAGTCTATTCTTTCAAATCCGGGCTTCATTAGCAAAGCACCAGAAGCCAAGATCAATGCTGAAAAGGCAAAGCTTGACAAGAACAGGGCTTCATATGCGATGCTGTTAGAAAAAAAGAAGGAATTCTAATGAAGAAAAAGGCTTTGTTGCTTGGAGCAGGAGCAGTTGCTCTTGCTTATGGCGGTGTCTTGGAATACTTCTTTGATTTTGCCTTTAAAAGGGATGATCAGTTCTATGATGATCCCCTTGACTTTTCCTATCAGGGTGAAGAACTAGCGGAAAAGAAAAAGGAACGGGCCGAACTTGAAAAATGGCTTGCTGAATCCAAAACTACCAATGGTTATATCAAGTCTTTTGATGGCCTTGATCTCTTTGGTGTCATTATTGAAAACAACGCTACCAAAAACTATCTCATCATTGTCCATGGCATGCGCTCAGATCATATGATGATGCTAAAAAGCGCATATGAGTTCTCCAATCTTGGTTATAATATTCTTTTGATTGATCAAAGGGCTAATGGCAAATCCCAAGGAGAGCATATGACCTATGGCTTTAAGGAAAGCATTGATATTGCCCAATGGATTGAGATGCTTGATAATCGGATAGCTGATTGCCGGATAGCTCTTTATGGTGTTTCCATGGGTGCTGCATCAGTTATGCTTAGCCTGCGAAACAAACTTCCACAATCAGTCAAATGTATTGTTGAAGATTGCGGCTATACTAGTGCCTATGATGCTTTTTCCCATATTCTGAAGAAGGATTTCAAACTCCCAAGTTGGCCGCTGCTTCCTAGTGTCCTGGCATTAGCCAAAAGACGAATTGGTGTTTCAATTGCTGAAGCTGCACCTATTGATGCCTTAAAGGACAATGAGATTCCTATTCTCTTTGTCCATGGAACCGCTGATGACTTTGTTCCATTTGAAATGGCCAAAAAGCTCTATCATGCCAACAAAGGCATCAAGAAGTTCTATCCAGTTGAAGGAAAGGGCCATTCAGTAGCTAGCGATGATCCTGATTACTATCAGAATATCAATTCATTTATCAGTGATTATCTGTAGTTTACTTTTGCAAATACTTAATCTATAATGGTAAGGAACTGTGATTAGGACATGATCCTGATGACAAATGCCTAGAGAATCTGTGGCTGGTGTAAACAGATGTGATGTCATCATGATTACTACCTATGAGTGTCTGCCAATAACAGACCGTTTACCGCGTTAAGGATAAGAGTTAAAAATAAGGTGGTACCGCGCATTAGCGCCCTTGGTAGCACCTTTTTATTTGGGAGGAAGAAAATGAATATCAAGGAAAATCTGGAACTGAATACGCTCAACCATTCCTGTGCCCATTTATTGGCACAGGCTGTATCCCATCTTTATCCAGGTGCCAAATTCTGGGTTGGTCCTGTCATTGATGATGGCTTCTATTATGATATTGATTTAGGTGATCAGGCAATCAAGGAAGAGGATTTAGCAAGAATCGAAAAGGAAATGAAGAAGATTGCCAAGGATGGCAAGCGGATTGTCCGTAAAGAACTTAGCCGTGAAGAAGCATTGGAGATGTTCAAGGATGATCCTTACAAGCTCGACCTTATTGATAGAATGCCTGATGATAATGTTATCAGCTGCTATAGCCAAGGCGATTTTACTGATTTATGTCGTGGTCCTCATGTTGAGTCAGTCAAGGAGCTCAAGCATTTTAAACTGATCAAACATTCAGGCGCATATTGGAAAGGTGATGCCAAGAACAAGATGCTGCAGAGAATCTATGGTGTCGCTTTCTATAATGAAGAAGATCTTGACCAGTATCTAAAGGAACTGCAGGAAGCCAAAGAACGTGATCACCGTAAGATAGGCAAGGAACGGGAAATCTTCATGACTCACGAATATGTTGGTGCCGGCATGCCTATGTGGTTGCCAAATGGTGCAATTATTCGTAAGGAACTGGAAAACTATATCTACAACAAGGAAAGAAAGATGGGTTACCAGCATGTCTATACACCTTGTGTTGGTACTGACAAGCTCTATAAGACCTCAGGCCATTGGGATCATTACCAGGCCAATATGTTCCCAATTATGCAGGTTGATGATGAGACTTTTGTTCTAAGACCAATGAACTGTCCTCATCATATGCTTGTCTATAAGAATAAGCTGCATTCCTATCGTGACTTGCCTATACGTATTGGTGAATTTGCGACCGATTTCCGTTATGAAGCTTCTGGTGCTGTCAAAGGTTTGGAAAGAGTCCGTTGCATGTGTCAGAATGATGCACATCTCTTTGTAACTCCTGAACAGATTGGTGAAGAATTCAAGAAGGTTGTTTCTTTGATTCTTGAAGTCTATAAGGATTTTGGCATCAATAACTATAAGTTCCGTCTTTCACTCAGAGATCCTGAAGACAAGGAAAAGTACTTTGATGATGACGAGATGTGGAATACAGCTGAAAATAAGCTAAGAGAAGTTCTTAATGAATTAGGTGTTGAATACTTTGAGGCTATTGGTGAAGCTGCATTCTATGGACCTAAGCTAGATGTTGAAGTAAAACCGGCAATTGGTCCAGAAATCACTTTATCAACATGTCAGCTTGACTTCCTGCTTCCAAGAAGATTTGAATTGACATATATTGATAAAAATGGTGAAAAGGCAACACCGGTAGTCTTGCACCGTGCAATCTTTGGAACTTTTGACCGCTTTACTGCTTTCATCATCGAAGAAACCAAGGGCGTCTTCCCATTATGGTTGGCACCAGAACAGGTAACAATAGTCCCAGTTCATCATGAAATGCATTTGGAATATGCTAAGAAGATTGAAGAATTGCTGCTTGAAAAGGACATTCGTGTAAATGTTGATGCCCGTAATGAAAAGCTTGGCTATCGCATCAGAGAAGCTCAGATCAAGAAAGTGCCTGTGGAAATTGTTGTTGGTGAAAACGAAGTAAGCAGTGGCACTGTTAATGTCAGAAGATATGGCAAACAGGGTTCACAAACCATGACTATTGATGAACTGGTTGAAACCCTAGTATCAGAAATCAAGAATCGTGTTCATTAAAAAAATAACTGTCTAGCATAAGTGCTAGACAGTTTTCATTAGACAATATGCAGTAAATTGATGAGCAATAGCCATGCTAAGCCATAATAGGTTACAACTGCCACCAGGTCGTTGACTGTTGTAATCAATGGTCCTGAGGCAACAGCTGGATCTACCCCAAGTTTATGGAAGAACATAGGAATCAGGGTACCAGTAAGCGATGAAATGATCATTGAGCACATTAAGGCAATGCCAACACAGCCAGAAATCAGGAAAGCCTGATGAAGAGGGTTGCCTTTGAAAAGATGGATATATAGTCCGATAATAACAAAAGTCACAAGTCCGAGCAGCATGCCATTGCATAAGCCGACTTTGACTTCCTTGCCAACAAGTTTCAGCTTTTCCTTGCCTTGCAGATTCTCATCCATCAGTACACGGATTGTAACAGCCAGTGATTGGGTTCCGACATTGCCGGACATATCAAGAATCAGGGACTGGAAGCAGATGACAATCGGAAGTGTTGCGACAACAGCCTCAAAAATGCCAACGACACTCGATACAGCTATGCCCAATACCAGAAGGGCAATTAGCCATGGAAGACGCTTTTTCATGGATTCTCCTGTTGTTTCCTGCAGATCTTCTTCAGCAGTCAAACCAGCCAGCTTGGCATAATCGTCACCCATTTCATCATCAACTGCTTCAATGATATCCTGGGATGTGATAACGCCAATGACATTTAGATCTTCATTTAGAACTGGCAGGGAATCTTCGGCGTAGTCCTTGATTCTTTCAATTGATTCATTGATCTTTTCGTGATCATTTAGATAGGGATAGGAAGTCATGATGAGTTCATCGAGGTCAACGCCATCCCTTGCTCTAATCAGATCCTTTAAATCCATGGCTCCATAGAATTTGCCTTCGGCATCTTCTACATAGATGGTTGAAATATTGTCATTGTCAGCTGCCTGATTGATCAGTTCACGCATTGCTTCCCTGACTGACAGACCTTTCTTGATCAGGATGAAGTTGGTAGTCATATATGATCCGATTTCATCATCTTCATATGATTGGATCAGTTCAATATCTTCTACTGATTCCTCATCCATCAGATCAGTAATGGCTTCTGAAACTTCATCATCCATTTCTTCCAGAACATCAACTGCATCATCAGAATCCATGAAAGACAGGACTTCTGCTGCTTGTTCGAGTTCGATTTCCAGGAAGTATTCATCAACATTTTCAATATAGGAGAAGATTTCAGAAATCATCTCAGAACCAAGAATTGGATAGAGATGTTTTCTTTCTTCAGGTGTCAGATGCTCAAAAGCACCAGCTATATCGTTCTCATGGTAATCAGAAAGCTTTTCCTTGATTTCTTCATTACTTAGGCCAGAACGGATGATACCGATGATTTCATCGATGAATTTGAATTCATTGTTTTCGTTTTCCATATTTGCCTCCTTTTTTAATTTAAGCAGGCAAAACTATCATCAAAGGACAAAGGAGCCCTTTGATAGTGTCGTGTCTGCTTTAGATGCTATGTATGTATCTGTACAACTATCCGGGTGTTCCATAAAGTCCTCCTTTTCCATGTCTATTTTAGCATAAGAAAAAAGCGTAGATACGCTTTTTCTAATGGCATTTTTCAACTAATTCAGCAATGGCTTCGTCAACACTGAGTTCTTTTGCTTCAGAGGCATTGCGTGGCTTGAGTTCAACAATGCCTTCCTTGGCCTTCCTGCCAACATTGATACGGTAAGGAATGCCAATCAGTTCAGAGTCATTGAATTTGACACCTGGCCTTTCATCACGGTCATCAAGAATGCACTCAACTCCCAAATCATTTAGACGATCATAGATTTCATTGCCAATTCGGACCTGTTCCTCATCCTTGGTGGCCATTATCAGGATGATGACCTTGTATGGAGCAATATTCAGTGGCCAGATAATGCCTTTTTCATCATGGTTCTGTTCAACAATGGCGGCCATTGTTCTTCCTAGACCAATGCCATATGATCCCATCCAGACATCCTGCAGCTTATTTGCTTCATCGGCATACTGCAGTTCCATTGCCTTAGCATATTTTGTACCCAGTTTGAAGGTATTGCCAATTTCAATGCCTTTTTCAAAGTAAAGCTTGCCACCACAGATAGGGCAAATATCACCTTCCTTGACATTGACAATATCACCACATAGATCATAGCTAAAGTCGGATAGATTGCAATTGATGTAGTGATAGCCGTTTTCGTTGGCACCAACTATGAAGTTCTTCATATTGAGAACATCACGGTCAACAACAATTCTTGCGCCCTTTAGTCCAACTGGACCACAATAGCCAGGAACTGCATTGGAAGCAGCAATCAGTTCATCGCTGGCAAAGCCGATTTCCTTAGCTCCCAGGAGCTTGAGAACCTTGGTTTCATTGAGTTCACGATCACCTCTGATAAAGAGGATGGTCAATTGGCCATCAACATCCATCAACAATGCCTTGACTGACTTGCTATAAGGCATCTTGAGGAAATCGCAGACTTCTTCAATTGATTTCTGATGAGGTGTTTCAACCTTTGCAAGCTGCTTTGTCTCTTCATTTTCACAAGCAGACTCTACACATTCAGCAATCTCAATATTTGATGAGAAAGCACATCTGTCACATTTGACAACCGTATCTTCGCCAATAGGGGAGATAGCCTGGAATTCTTCTGATAAAAGGCCACCCATGATGCCAGTATCAGCTTTGACAATGGAATATTTGATGCCCATTTCATCAAAAGAAGCCTTATAGGCATTGAACATCTTCTGATAGGATACATCAAGTCCTGCTTCATCCTTGTCAAAGGAATAAGCATCCTTCATGACAAATTCCTTTACTCTGATCAGACCATAGCGGGCACGAGGTTCATCGCGGTATTTGGTTTGGAACTGATAGAGGTTGAATGGCATGTTCTTATAGGACTTGATCATGGACTTGGCTGCAAAAGCAAAGAGCTCTTCATGGGTAGGCCCAAGACAGAAGTCCTTGCAGTTACGGTCTTTCAAGGAAAAGACCGAGGGGCCGAAACCTGCTAGTCTTCCCGATTTATCGTAATATTCACTGGCAATAAGTGCCGGCATTTTCAGCTCCTGGGCACCCGCCTTGTTCATATGCTTGCGTATGATGTTCTCAATGTTGTTTTGGACCTTTAGTCCCATTGGGAGCATCATATAGACACCTGCTGAAGTCTTTTTGATATAGCCAGCCTTGACAAGAAGATTGCCACTATCTGAATCTTCGTCTCTGACATCTTCACGCAATGTGAAGAAATAGGATTCCTTTAACTTCATAAGCTTCCTCCTTAAACTACTTGATTATATCATATTAAACTTTTTTTATCCCTTTAGGATGTTTGTATGATAAGATATCTGCAATAAGAGGTGAATATGGCAAAGTTTTTTGAAGAAGTTTCTCGTACATTTAATGAATACCTGATTGTTCCTGGCTATTCTTCAGCAGAACATACACCAGACAAGGTTTCCCTAAAGACGCCTTTGGTCAAGTTCAAAAAAGGCGAAGAGCCAGCAATCGCATTAAAGATACCGATGGTTTCAGCAATTATGCAATCAGTTTCCAATGATACTATGGCTGTTGCTTTGGCCAAGGAAGGCGGTGTCAGTTTCATTTATGGTTCCCAGACTATTGAAGAAGAAGCGGAAATGGTCAAAAGAGCCAAGAACTACAAAGCTGGCTTTGTACTATCTGATTCCAATGTCCAGCCTGATACAACAATCACTGAGCTGATTGAACTTGTTAAAAGAACCGGTCATTCAACAGTTGCGGTTACAGCTGATGGCAGTCCGCATGGTAAATTGCTAGGCCTGATTACCAGCCGTGACTACCGCATTAGCCGCGTTGATATGTTATCAAAGGTCTCTGAACATATGACATCGATTGAACATCTGATCTGCGGTCATGTTTCAATGTCCTTAGGTGAATGCAATGACATGATCTGGGATAATAAGCTCAATACGCTTCCTATCCTTGATGATGATGGCAACTTGCAGTATATGGTCTTTAGAAAAGACTATGATTCCCATAAGGAATATCCAAATGAAATGCTTGACAAGTACAAGAGATATGTGGTTGGTGCCGGCATCAATACCAGAGACTATGCACAACGCGTTCCTGCGCTTGTCAATGCGGGTGCAGATGTCTTGTGCATCGATTCATCGGAAGGCTTCTCACAGTTCCAGGCTGATACCATCAAGTG
This sequence comes from Erysipelotrichaceae bacterium, assembly GCA_029101345.1. Taxonomy (GTDB): domain Bacteria; phylum Bacillota_I; class Bacilli_A; order Erysipelotrichales; family Erysipelotrichaceae; genus Colivicinus. The sequence goes on from JAQXQU010000101.1 coordinate 28,309, forward strand.
GATCAGAGAACACTATGGCGATAATGTCAAGGTTGGCGCTGGTAATATCGTTGACCGTGATGGCTTCCGTTTCCTTGCCGAAGCAGGCGCTGACTTTATCAAGATTGGCATTGGTGGCGGTTCTATCTGCATTACCAGAGAAACCAAAGGCATTGGCCGTGGTCAGGCAACGGCAGTTATTGAAGTTGCCAAGGCCCGTGACGAATATTTCGAAGAGACGGGAATCTATGTTCCAATCTGCTCGGATGGTGGCATTGTCTATGACCATCACATCACATTGGCATTGGCTATGGGTGCTGACTTTGTCATGCTGGGCCGTTATTTCTCAAGGTTTGAGGAATCACCAACTAATAAGATCATGATCAAGGGATCATATTATAAGGAATACTGGGGCGAAGGCTCCAACCGTGCTCGCAACTGGCAAAGATATGACCATGGTGGCAAGAAGACTTATCTGGCATTTGAAGAGGGCGTTGATTCCTATGTACCTTATGCTGGTACCTTGAAGGATAATGTCAATACAACACTTTTGAAGGTCAAGTCAACCATGTGCAATTGCGGTGCTCTGACAATTTCTGAACTAAGGGAAAAGGCAAGGCTGACTGTTGTATCATCGACTTCCATTGTTGAAGGCGGTGCACATGATGTCATTATCAAAAACAGAAACGACTCATTCGAAAACTAGCTTTACTAGCATTGGCAAATTGCCAATGCTTTTTTAATAAGCAATAAAAAAAGAAGTTCTGAGAACTTCTTGGCTCTTTATTATAAGCTTGCGACAGCTTTAGCTAAACGTGACTTCTGTCTAGCAACAAAGTTCTTTGACTTCAGATTATCAGCTTGTGCCTTATCTAAAAGAGAGTTGCATGTATTGAATGCATTAACAGCGTCTTCCTTATTGCCAGCTTCTACAGCAGCATTGACTTTCTTGATAGCAGTCTTTAAGCGGCTCTTAGCTGAATTGTTAGCAAGGTTTTTCTTAGCATTTGTTAATGTTCTCTTCTTCTGAGACTTGATATTTGCCATAGTTCCTCCTTTTATACCAATACGCTTTAATATTGTAGCAAACCGATTTTTAAAATGCAATATCAAGCCCAATTTATCGCCTGATTCTTTTTGTTTTGCCAAAGATAGGTTATAATCTTACTGTTATGAATAGCAAGAGAATTGTATTTATGGGTACGCCTTTGTTTGCGGCTACCGTTTTAGAAGGACTGTTGAATGCCAATTACAATATTGTTGGCGTTGTTACACAAACTGATAAGAAAGTCGGAAGAAAGCAACAGCTTTCCTATTCCAAAGTCAAGGAAGTAGCTATTGCCCATGGCATTGATGTCTTCCAGCCGGAAAGGATCAAGGATGACTATGCTTTTGTCATTGATAAGAAGCCTGATCTCATTATTACCAGCGCCTATGGCCAATTCATTCCCAAGGCCTTGCTTGATTGCCCGCCATATGGCTGCATCAATACTCATGCTTCACTTCTTCCAAGGTATCGTGGTGGTGCACCGATCCAACGTTCAATTATCAATGGTGAAAAGGAAAGCGGTGTTTCCATCATTTATATGACTGAGAAGATGGATGAAGGTGATATCCTGCTTCAAAAAGCATTGCCTATTGCAATAGATGATACAAATGAAACCCTCTTTGAAAAGCTTTCCGATTTGGCAAAGGACATGTTGCTGGAACTGTTGCCTGATCTTTTTGCTGGCAATATCCATCCTGTTGCACAAAACAATAACGAAGCCAGCTATGCCTATAATCTTAAGAAAGAAGAGGAATTCATAAGCTTTGATGATGATGTCAGAAGAGTCTATGATCATATCCGAGGCTTATTGAAGAATCCTGGTGCTTATGGCATTCTTGACGGCAAGAAGTTCAAGTTTATGGAAGTTGGATATCAAGCATGTGATAAAGAACTGATGCCGGGAACACTAGCATCTAATAAAGATAATCCGGTCTTAATAGCTTGCAGAAACGGCTATATCATAGTCAAGAGAATCCAGCCTGAAGGAAAAAAGGAGATGGATAGCAAGTCCTTCTATAATGGCCAGGGCCGAAATCTAGTAGGACATCAATTTGAAAGGAAGATTGCCAATGGATAAAAGCAAAATCAGAAACTTTTCCATCATTGCCCATATTGATCATGGCAAGTCAACATTGGCTGACCGCATTCTTGAACTGACGGAAACCATAACCAAAAGAGAGATGGAGGACCAGATTCTGGATTCCTTGGATCTTGAAAGGGAAAGAGGCATTACCATTAAACTCAATGTTGTTCAATTGAAATACCGGAGCAAGGACGGAGAAGACTACATCTTCCATCTGATTGATACACCGGGCCATGTTGACTTTACCTATGAAGTATCAAGATCATTAGCAGCTTGCGATGGTGCAGTTTTGGTTGTGGATGCGGCTCAGGGGGTGGAAGCCCAAACATTGGCTAATGTCTATCTGGCTCTTGATAATGATCTGGAAATCCTGCCAGTTATCAATAAGATTGATCTGCCTAGTGCTGATGTTGAAAGAGTCAAGAAGGAAATTGAAGACATTATTGGCATTGACTGTTCGGATGCTCCATGCATTTCTGCCAAGACAGGTCTTAATGTTGAGGATGTTCTTGAAGGCATTGTCAAATATCTGCCTAGTCCAAAAGGTGAAAAGGAGAAGCCTTTGAAAGCTCTGGTCTTTGACTCATATTATGACTCCTACCGTGGTGTAGTTGTCTTCATCTGCGTCAAGGATGGTGAAGTCAAAACCGGTGACAAAATCAGATTCTTTGAATCTGATGCCATCTATGAAGTGACGGAAGTTGGTGTGAAGGTGCCAAAGGAAATCAGAAAGGAAAGTCTCCAAGCTGGTGAAGTTGGCTATTTATGTGCTTCCATCAAGTCAATTCAGGATGTTCATGTTGGTGATACTTTGACAAATGCCGAAAAGCCTTGCGCTCAGGCATTGCCTGGTTACCGTAAGATGAATCCAATGGTCTATTGTGGTCTTTATCCAACTGATAATGCCAAATACAATGACTTGCGTGATGCATTGGAAAAGCTGCAGCTCAATGACTCTTCACTGACTTTTGAGGCTGAATCATCAAAGGCTTTGGGCTTTGGCTTCAGGTTAGGCTTCCTGGGTCTTCTTCATATGGAAGTCATTCAGGAAAGACTGGAAAGGGAATATGGACTAAGTCTTATTGCTACAGCGCCATCGGTTATCTACAAGGTTGTTCTTACCAATGGTGAAGAAATGATGATTGACAACCCATCCATGTTGCCTGACCAGACTACCATTCATCACATTGAGGAACCTTATGTCAAAGCTTCAATCATGGTGCCAAATGAATATATTGGCCCAATTATGGAATTGTCCCAGCAGAAAAGGGGCATCTATCAGGAAATGGTCTATCTTGATGATAATCGCAATCAGATCATTTATGAAATGCCTTTGTCTGAAGTAATCTTTGAATACTTTGACAAGCTTAAATCTGTCTCCAAGGGTTATGCATCCCTGGATTATGAGATGATAGGCTATCGTGAATCAAAGCTTGTCAAGATGGATATTCTGCTTAATGGTGAAATCGTCGATGCTTTGAGCATTATTGTTCATAAGGACTTTGCCTATAGCCGAGGCCAGGCCATTACTTCCAAATTGAAGGAACTGATTCCTTCTCATCAATTTGAAATACCAGTTCAGGCCGCTGTCAACAACAAGGTCATTGCCCGTACCAATATCAAAGCAGTACGAAAGAATGTCTTAGCCAAGTGCTATGGTGGTGACATTTCCCGTAAGAAGAAGCTTTTGGAAAAGCAAAAGGAAGGCAAGAAGCGAATGAAGGCAGTTGGCAGTGTTGAAATACCTCAGGAAGCTTTTATGGCTGTCCTGTCAATGGATGATGACAAATAGGATACCACATTTATATCTCCATATCCCTTTCTGTTCAAGCATTTGCCATTATTGCGATTTTTGCCATGTCGTCTATGATCGAAAACTGGCATTGGATTATCTTGAAAAAATCAAAGCTGAATTAGCCGAATATGATGGCAATGCCTTTGATACCATCTATATTGGCGGAGGAACACCAACAGCTCTTGACCATGATCTTTTTGCTTGCTTGCTTGATCTGATCAAGCCTTTTGCGGATAGTGCCAAAGAGATAACAATAGAGGCCAATCCTGAAAATCTTGATGATGAAAAGATTGATATGATTGTTGGCAGCGGCATCAACCGGATTTCTCTGGGCCTGCAATCGATCAATAATGAACTTCTGAAACTGATGAACCGCAAGCATCAGGCATTCGATTTTGCAAATACTGTCTATAAGCTGAAACAAAAAGGCTTAGGCAACATTTCTGTTGATCTCATGTATTCATTGCCTAAGCAGACGATGGAAATGCTAAAGGAAAGCCTTGAATTTGTCGTTGGCCTGGATGTTCCCCATATCTCCATCTATTCCTTGACTATTGAAGAAAACTCGGTATTTGGCAAGCTTGGCTATCAGAGCCTTGATGAAGATATGGAAGCTGATATGTACGAATACATCATCAGTTACTTGCAAAACGAGGGCTATGACCATTATGAAACATCCAATTTTGCTAGAAATGGCCACTATTCCTTACATAACATTGGTTATTGGGACTATGATGATTTTTTAGGCATCGGCGCAGGAGCGGCATCCAAGATCAAAAGCCATCGCTATTGCAATACCCGAAATATCAGAAAATACATTGCTGAAGAAAAAGCTTATGATGAAGAGCTGACCTTAAGTGTTGAAGATCAGGAATTTGAAAACATCATGATGTCCTTGCGCATGAAAAGGGGACTTGATCTAAAGCTTTTTTATGAACGCTATAACTGCAATTTCCTTGAAAAATACAAAGAGGAGATAGCAATGGATGATCTTCTTGCATGCAAAGATGGCCATCTATTCTGTACCAATGGCAATATTCTCAATGAAGTGCTATTAAGATTCATCAAAGACTGATTTATCCTTGTAATTGGCATTTCTTATTGGTAAAATATTAATGCATTTCACCTGGGTTTTAGAAGATCTCCGATCTATTGCTCGGATGAAATCAAATAAGAGAAGGAGAAATTTAAAATGTTATCAAAGGCTGAAAAGCAGGCCATCATCCAGAAGTACGCTAGATTTGAAGGCGATACTGGTTCTGTAGAAGTGCAGGTTGCAATCCTGACTGAACAGATCAATCGTTTGACTGCCCATATGCAGGCAAACAAGAAGGACTTCCATTCCAATAGAGGTCTATTGATGATGGTTGGCAAGAGAAGAAGCTTTCTTGAGTATCTGAAGAGAACTGATGTCAACAGATATCGTGAACTTGTCAAGAACTTAGGTTTAAGAAAGTAGTTCTCAAAATTAGCTGCAGATGCAGCTTTTTTTATCCTAACTGAATAAACAAATGTTTATTATTTTATAGAGGAGTTAATATGGCACAAACGCTAAAAGAAGAAGTCAAGAGGAGAATCATCGAGGCTGCTAAGGCTGAATTCTATGATAAAGGCTATGAAAAGGCATCGATGCGAACTATTGCCAAAAGAGCAGAAATGACAGTTGGCAATATCTACCGCTATTTTGAAAACAAGGAAGCAGTCCATGCCTATATTACTGGCAGTACAAGTGAAGATATCGAAAATGCCATCAAGAAACTGGCAAGCCATAAGATCAGCTTTGAAACATCGGTTTATGGTGTCAAACCCAATATCAAGGATATAAGCCAGATGCTTGATGAATTCGCTGATGATCTTGTTGGAATCTATGTTTCAAATAAAGAGGAATTCGTCATTCTTTTTACTGATGAAAAGTCAAAAGAGATGCTGACAAGCTTCTTTTGGAAGATCTTCAAGTATATTATCATGACCTGCTACCCATTGAAGAAGTTTGAAAAGCAGGTTGGTATCATCACCTTGTCTTTTGCCAACAGCATTTTTGCTGGTCTGCCTGTATATTTTAAGGAAGAGCAGGAATCCGCCCATTCCTTAGCCAATATGCTCAAGATCTATTTCAGAATCTATGCATCAATGCTGGACTTTGATATTAGAATGATACTAAATTCCCTTAATTAGCATTATTTTATGCTAAAATAAATAAGTTAAAAATAAGAAAAGAGAGAGAAAGATGAAAGAAGTATTTACTTTGGATTTCTACGGTCGTACTTTAACTGTCGAGACTGGTGAAATCGCTAAGCAGGCTGGTGGGTCTGCTCTGGTCAGATATGATGATACCGTCATCCTATCAACCGCTACTGCTTCAAGTGTTGCTAAAGATACAGATTTTTTCCCATTAACAGTATCATTTGAAGAAAAGCTTTATTCAGTTGGCAAGATTCCTGGTGGTTTTTTACGAAGAGAGGGACGTCCATCTGAACATGCTACACTTACTGCCCGTCTGATTGATAGGCCAATCCGTCCGTTATTTGCAGAAGGCTTCAGAAATGAAGTCCAGGTTGTCAATACCTGCTTGTCTGTTGATACTGACAAGACTTCAGAAATGACAGCCTTATTTGGTGCCTCACTTGCTCTATGCATATCCAATATCCCATTCAATGGCCCAGTTGCCGGTGTCAAGGTTGGTTATGTTGATGGGGAATTTGTAGTCAATCCAACTGTTGAACAGATGTCTAATTCACTGATTGATTTGACTGTTGCTGGTACAAAATATGCTTTGAACATGGTTGAAGCAGGTGCTAAGCAAGTCAGTGAGGAACTGATGCTTGATGCCTTGATGTTTGGTCATGAAAAGATCAAGGAATTATGTGCTTTTGAAGAGGAAATCATTGCCAAAGTCGGAAAAGAAAAGATGGAGGTTGTCCTCTATGAAATCAATCCACTTGTTAAGGAATATGTTGATGCTAATGGCAAGGAACGTCTTGAAAAGGCTGTTTCCATTAAGCTGAAGCTTGAAAGATATGGTGCCATTGATGATATCACTGCTGAAATGCAGGCTCATTTTGATGAAGTTGAAGGATTAAGTGATAATGAAATTGCCAAGCTGAAGAAGCAAGCTGGCGAATACTGTACAGAAATAGTTGCTAATGAAGTTAGAAGACTGATCAGTGTTGAACATATCAGACCTGATGGCCGTGCTCTTGATGAATTAAGACCTCTGGATTCACAGGTTGATCTCTTGCCAAGAGTCCATGGTTCAGCGATGTTTACAAGAGGCGAGACACAGGTACTTTCGGTAACTACTCTTGGTCCTCTAGGTGATAACCAGATAATTGATGATCTGACTGCTGTTGAAGAAAAGCGATTCATGCATCATTACAACTTCCCACCATATTCGGTAGGTGAAGTAGGCAGAATGGGCAATCCTGGCCGTCGTGAAATTGGCCATGGTGCCTTAGGTGAAAGAGCTCTATTGCAGGTTCTGCCTACTGAAGAGGAATTCCCTTATGCAATCAGAACAGTTGCTGAAGTTCTGGAATCCAATGGTTCTTCCTCCCAGGCATCAATCTGTGCTGGTACAATGTCCCTGATGGCTGCTGGTGTACCAATCAAGGCTCCGGTTGCCGGCGTTGCAATGGGTCTTATTACTACTGGTGACCATTATGCAATCCTAACTGATATTCAAGGCATGGAAGACCATTATGGTGATATGGACTTCAAAGTAGCCGGTACCAAGGATGGCATTACTGCGCTGCAGATGGATATCAAGATAGATGGCATTACAAAGGAAATCTTTGCTGAAGCATTAGCACAGGCTCATAAGGGCAGAATGGAAATCCTTGAAAACATGATGGGCGCTATTTCTGAACCTCGTGCAGATGTTTCTGAATATGCTCCAAAGATGGATACATTTACTATTCCTACTGACAAGATCAGAGAAGTCATTGGTACTGGTGGCAAGACTATCAATCAGATCATTGAAGACTGTGATGGTGTCAAGATTGATATTGATGATGATGGCAAGGTAGTCATTTACCATCAGAACCGTGCTGCTATCAACAAGGCCAAGGAAACAATTCAGCTTATCTGCAAGGTGGCTGAAGTTGGCGAAGTCTATGATGCCAAGGTTGTCAGAATTGAAAAATATGGTGCGTTTGTTGAACTGTTCAAGGGTCAGGATGCACTTCTTCATGTTTCCAAGATCAGAAATGAACGTGTAGAAAAGGTTGAAGATGTCCTCAAGCTTGGTGACCATATCAAAGTCAAGGTCATGGAAATTGATGACAAGGGCAAAGTCAATGTCTCTGCTAAGGCTCTTTTGCCAAAACCAGAAAAACAGCCAAAGGAAGAAGCTAAGGTTGAACCAGAGGCAGAGGAAAAGAAGCCTGTTGGTGAAAAGCGTTTCTTCGGCAAGAAAAGCTAATGCGTATGCGTAAGAAGAAATGGGTTGCACCATTTCTTGAAAGCGAAAACCGCTATCTGTTAAGAAATCCCAAGTCTTTGGCCACAAAGCTTCCGGTTTATCTTGAAATTGGCATGGGCATGGGTGATTTCATTACCAAAAGTGCAAATGCAAACAAGGATGTCTTCTATTTGGGTCTTGAAAGAGACGAAACCTGTGTAGCTCGGGCTATTCAAAAAGCTGAAGAACTTGAACTTGAAAATTTCCAAGTGATCTTAGGCAATGCTATGATGATTGGCGAGATGTTTGATGAGTCTTCAATCGATCGGATTTATCTGCATTTTTCTGATCCCTGGCCAAAGAAAGGGCACCACAAGCGCAGACTTACTTATGGTTCCTTCTTGGAAATGTATGCAAGAATACTGAAGCCTCATGGTGATCTGGTCTTCAAAACTGATAACCGGCCTTTCTTTGATGATTCCTTGGAATACTTTGCCAACTCAGAATTCAAGACCGATGTGGTAGATTATGACTATCACAGGATATCAAGAAGTGAACCTATGACCGGTTATGAGGCGAAGTTTTCCGCTTTGGGCGAAAAGATCAATTATGCTCATTTCCTATTAGATAAAGACAACTAACCAAGTTGTCTTTTCTTTTTCCTAGGTATTTGCTTTGATGTATAATAAAGACATGAAATTTTTAAGAAAAATACTGCTGACAGCTCTAGCCTGTTTTATTCTTTGCGGATGTTCAGCATCTTCAAAGACATATGTTGCTTATACTATCTATCCTTTGGGCTTTCTTCTTGACCGTATTGCTGGTGACCGTGTCGATACCATTTCCATTCAGGATGATACAAATCATGTCACTAATGCCCAGATTCTAGAAAACTATCAGGAAATAATTGATAATTCATCATATTTCTTCCATATTGGTACTCTTGAACCCTATTATGGCATCTATGAAGAAGACTTCATCAATTCGGATGTGAAGTCCATTGACTTATCTACTCTTAATGCCATCTATAAGTTTCAACGCTATACTTTGGCTTATGTTGATGGCAAGGAAACCTATGTTGAAGGACCATATTATGAAAGCGATATCTTCAATGATGTAGATATTGATGATCTTGATCTCTACTTATGGCTAGATCCAATTGGCATGTTGTCAATGGCTAATGATATCTGCAATACCCTTAGTGCCAATTATGTTGAACAGTCTGCCTTTTTTACTGCTAACAAGAAGGAATTGGAAACTGAGCTGATAAATCTTGATGCTTCCTATCAGAATCTGGCAACTAAAGTCAAGAAAGAAAACAAGACAATTCGTTTTGTCTCCATGACTGCTTCCTTTGGCACTTGGCAAAAGGCCTATGGTTTCCAAATCTATCCTATCTGCCTTTCAAAGTATGGTGCTCTGCCATCTGAACAACAGCTTGATTTCATCAAGCAGAGAATCATTGCAGATGGAGTCCAATATATAGCTTATGAACCAAACATGAGCGAAGATATGCTTGCTCTTTTCAACCAACTGGAAAATGAATTGGGGCTCAAACGCATCAATCTGAATAACATCTCTTCACTTACTCCTTCCCAGAAAGCTGATGGCAAGGATTACTTTGCATTGATGTATGAGAACCTAACTGTCCTTGAAAACATTGCGACTGGTGAAATAACTGCTGAATAGTCAGGACCTGAAATATGAAACTATTATTGATAGATGGAAACTCCATGCTCTTTAGGGCATTTTATGCAACGATCTATGGCAAAGCCATGACAACTTCCTCAGGCCTTTACACCAATGCTGTCTATGGATTTGCGGTTATGCTCAATAAGGCTTTGTCTTTGATCAAACCCGAATACTGTGCGGTAGCCTTCGATAAGGGCAAACATACTTTTAGACATGAAATCGATCCTGAATACAAGGCTGGTCGCAAGCAGACGCCAGCAGAACTTGTTGGCCAATTCCCTCTGATCAGGGAAATGCTTACTGCCTACAATATCAAATGGTTTGAATATGATGATATTGAGGCCGATGATGTTGTTGGTACACTAGCCAAAAGATACCCAGTTGAAACATGCATACTGACATCTGATAGAGATATGCTGCAACTGATTGATGATACTACTTCCATTTATCTGATGAAAAAGGGCATTACTGAAATGGCAATAATGGATGAGAAAGCCTTGTTTGAAGAGTGGACTTTGAAACCATATCAGATCATTGACTATAAAGGTCTGGCTGGTGATGCTTCCGATAATATTAAGGGAGTACCTGGCATTGGTGATAAGACTGCTGTCAAACTGCTCAATCAATATGATACTTGTGAAGGAATTTATGAACACCTTGATGAAATCAAAGGCAAGCTCAGGGATAAGCTGAATGATGGCAAAGAGTCTTGTTTCATCTCCAAACAACTTGCTAGAATCAAGACAGATGTTGATATTGACATTGATCTTGCTGACCTTAAGCTTTCAATTGATGATAAGACTCGCAATGACTTCTTCCACCAATATGAGATGAAGTCATTGGTAACAAAAGAAGAAAAGCCCGTTTTAGCAAAAAAAGAAGCAAATATCGTTAAAACCGTTTCTGCATCCTTGCTAAAGAAGCCTTTTATCTATTTTGTTTCAAATGAACAGTCCTATTATGAAAGGGACTTTGAAGCTGTTGGCATTTATAATGAGGAAGGCTTTGAATATATCAAAAAGGAAGACTTCCTATTAGATCATGATTTGCTTTCCTTTCTATCATCATCCAAGGAAAAGATAGTCTATGACTTAAAGGCTGTCTTGCATCTTGCTGATTATTGGAATTTAAAGATTGGTGGGCATATTGATGATGTGATGCTAATGGGGTTTTTGGTTAACAATAATAACAATACCCCTGAGCTTCTGGCAAATGCCTATGGCCATCGCTTAGGCAATGATCTAAAAGGCCTATTTGGAACCGAAAAGAAGCCACTGCTGCCTAAAGATGAAGATCTTGCTTCCTATGCCTATGACTTCTGCTCCTTTATGCATGATATCTACCTTAAGACTAAGGATGAGCTAAGGGATAAGGGGATGGAAGCACTATATGAAGATGTTGAACTGAAATTATCCTATGTCCTTTATGATATGGAAAAGGAAGGCATCTATTGTGATATCACTGAACTTGATAAGATAGCAGAAGCGACACTTTTGAAGATGCAGGGCTATGAAAGAAACATCTATGCCTGTGCAGGCCATGAATTCAATATCAATTCACCAAAACAGCTCAAGGAAGTCCTCTTCAATGAGCTTGATTTGCCTGATTATAAGAAGGGATCAACCAATGCTGAAGCCTTGCAGAAGATCTCCTCCTATCATCCAATCATTGACCACATACTCAATTTCCGCAAGTATTCAAAGCTCTATTCAACTTATGCTGAAGGCTTGAAAAAGTATATTGGCAATGATAATCGCATCCATACTATTTTCTCCCAAAACATTACTGCAACTGGCCGTCTTTCTTCTTATGATCCAAATCTTCAGAATATCTCCGTTCGTGATGATGAAGGTCGGGAAATAAGAAAGGCATTCAAGCCAGGAAATGACTCAGTGCTCATCTCATCGGATTATTCTCAGGTTGAACTCCGTGTGCTGGCTAGCTTGGCAGATGAAGAAAAGATGATTGAGGCTTTCAATAGTGGGATTGATATCCATACCAAGACTGCAATGGATATCTTCAATGTTAAAAAGGAAGATGTTACAGCTAATGTCAGAAGAAATGCCAAGGCTGTTAATTTCGGTGTCGTCTATGGCATCTCTGATTTTGGCTTGGCAAACCAGACCCAACTATCCTTTTCTGATGCCAAGAATTTCATAGAAGACTACTTCCGTACTTATCCTAATATCAAGAAATATCTGGATGAGCAGGTCAGCTTCTGCAAAGAGAATGGGTATGTGACAACAATTCTTGGAAGAAGGCGCTATATTAGGGAAATCAATGACAAGAACTTCATGGTCAGGGAATTTGGCAAAAGAGCAGCTATGAATTCAACTATCCAAGGATCAGCTGCCGATATTATCAAATTGGCAATGATCAAGGCAACAGAAGAGATCAAGGCTCGAGGGCTAAAGTCCAAACTGCTATTGCAGGTCCATGATGAATTGATATTCGAAGTAAGAAACGAGGAACTGAAGATAATGAAAGAACTGATCGCTAATTGCATGTCTTCGGCTTATCAGCTGAAAGCTAGACTCGATTGTTCAATGGCAATCGGCCAGACATGGTATGAGGCTAAATAATGCCAGAACTTCCTGAAGTTGAAACGGTTGTCAGAACATTACAGAACCTGATTTCTGGCAAGACAATCGCTGGCATCGATATTCTTTATCCCAATATCATCAGTGGCGATCCTGATGATTTTCAACGACTGGTTGGCCAAAGCTTTATAGGCTTTAAAAGAAGGGGCAAGTATCTGCTTTTTGAAATGGATGATTGTCTTCTTGTTTCCCATTTGCGAATGGAAGGCAAATACTTCTACTATCCAAGAAAAACTGTTCCTAATAAGCATACGCATCTCATCTTTGCGTTCACTGATGGTTCAGAACTTCATTACAATGATGTCCGCAAGTTTGGAAGAATGGAACTTGTTGAAAAGGACATCGATTTAAGTGACTTCCATGGCTTAGGTGTTGAACCATTTTCTGCTGAATTCAACTTCGACTATTGCAAAGGCTTTTTAAAAGACAATCATAAGACTATTAAGGAAATTCTTCTTGAGCAGAAGCTGGTAGCTGGGGCTGGCAATATCTATGCTGATGAAATATGCTATGCCATCAAGGTCCATCCCGCGGTTTCTGGAAATAAGCTTGATGATTATGAAATCAAGGCTCTTATCAAGGAAACCAACCGCATCTTGTCAGAAGCTATCGAAGCTGGCGGTACTACCATCCGTTCCTATACTTCGTCTTTAGGTGTGACAGGACGCTTCCAGTTATCCTTAAAATGCCATACAATGGATAAATGCCAGGCTTGTGGTTCAGATATCATCAAAACCAGAATTGGCGGAAGAGGCACCTATTATTGCCCAAGATGCCAAGCCATGAAGAACAGGAAAATTGCCATAACTGGTACCATTGGTTCTGGCAAAAGCACTTTGTCCAATTATCTAAGGGGAAAGGGCTATTATGTCTTTGATTGCGATCGATGCAATGCCCAATTGCTTGAAAATGGCAAAGCTGGCTACCGTGGTGTCAAAAAGGCTTTTCCTGATTGCTTCGATGCTAATGGCTTGGACAAGACCAAGCTTTCAGCTATTGTCTTTAATGACAAGAAAAGCAGAACTATTCTTGAATCAATACTTCATCCTTTGATCATTGCTGAAATGATGAACGAAGCTTATGGTCATGAACTGTTCTTTGCAGAAGTCCCGCTCTTATTTGAAAATGGCCTGCAGGATCTTTTTGATGAAAGCATAGTTGTGGCAGTTGATGAAGATCTTGCCATCAGGAGGCTTATTGACCGCGGCCTTGATGAAAAGTCTGCCAAGGAGCGGATTGCCAATCAGCTTAGTGTTAAGGACAAGCTTCAGAAATGCAATCATGCCATTTTCAACAATAAAGACAAGAATACATTTTATACCGAAATTGATGAACTGCTTGAAAGGATAATATGATAGGCCAGGATTTATACCGGATTGATTGTAATTTTGAAATGGATAGGGAAATGGCAAAAAGCCTTGTCTTATTCTATAAGCCTTTGATTACTGACAAAGGCTTTTTCCTCTATCATCTTCTTTCCAATCTGCCAAATAATCCCAATTTCCTTCTCTTAAATGATCTGCTTGTCAAAACCAATATGTCCATTAGTGAATTTGAGGATGGTCTTTCCTATCTTAACCAATATAATCTGGTCAGAACCTTTAAGCATCAGAAAGAAGAAAAATACATCCTTTTGATAAAGAAGCCCTTAGATCGTCTGTCATTTATGAATGATTCTCTGCTTTCCCGTGAGTTGATTCTGAAGATTGGCGGTCCTTCTTATCAGTCACTAGCAGCTGATGTTGTTGTGATGGAAAATGATCTTAGCAAATATAATGATGTTTCCATTATTAGGGACTCTTCTGCACTTTCATCCTGGAAGAGCAATGATGAGGCATATCATAAAGCTGCCTCCACTGCAAAAAGCCATTCTTTCTTTGATACTGGCAAATTCCTTGCGGATATCTCAGTTCTCCTTTTCCCAATGAAATTTCGCACCCAGGAAAATCTAAACGAGATTGCCTTGCTTGCTGATTTATATTCCATATCCTATGATCAGATGCGCAAGTTCATTACCAATCGGAAGGTCTGCACCTATGATAGTGAAACAATGGATCTTGGATATTTATCATATCTTTGCCAAAAGGCCAGCCTTAGCTATCAGGATACTGGCAGCCATTATGATAGTCCCTGTACCTTGTTTTTGGCTAATCTTCAGGATGGCAAGGAAGCAACCCCTTATGACAAGAAAGTCATTTTCAAATTGGCTCATGATTATGTCTTGCCTCCAGCTGTCATCAATGTTCTTTTGGAACATAGCCTTTCAGCCTGTGGTGGGCGGCTTATTGAAAAATATGTCTATGGCGTAGCTTCTGATCTTCATCGAATGAATATCAATAGCTATGAAGAAGCATTGGCAATGCTAAAGGGTCAAAGCAAGAAAAGAAATGAAGATAAATTGCCGGAATATGACAATAGCACAAATCCGGATATTGATATCAATCGACTGGATGATATCTTGAAACAAAGAGGTGAATAGGATGGATAGAGTTGAAAAATACAATAGAAACCTCTATGAAAGACTAAGCAAGGACAGTGAAATCAAAGATTTTATAAATAAACATGGTCTTAGTGAAGACTATGTTATAGGACATATCAATCTTTTCAATGCCTGTTATGAATCACTTGCTCTTTGCAGGGATTGTGATGGTCTGGCTTCCTGCAAACAGAAGAGAAAAGGGGAAGTAATGAGTCTTGCTTATGATGGCACTGTTTATCAGGAATTGTCTTATTGTGATAAGAAGCTGAAACAAATGGATGATAGCAGGATTTTAAACCACTTTATCTATTCTGATATTCCAAAGGAATTTGAAAAGCTGAGTCTAGATAATATCCCATTGCCTGATGACGAAATCAAAAAACTCTTTCTGCTATGCTTTGACATTCTCAGTGGCCAGCGAAACAAAGGTCTCTATATTCTAGGTGATCTAGGAGTAGGAAAGACCTATATGTGCATGGCACTTGCCAATTCGCTAAATCTCAAGGGCGAAAGTACAGCATTTGTCAAATGCACATCATTCATCAACAATATGAGAAGACTAGTTGTGAATGACAGTGCTTCCTATGATAGGACCATGGCAAAAATAAAGGAATGCAAATACCTTATCCTTGATGATCTAGGTTCTGAATCAGTATCATCATTCTCGCGTGATGATGTGCTCTTTGACCTTCTGGATTATCGCATGGAGCATAAGCTTTGCACTGTTTTTACAACAAATCTTCCAAAGAAGGACTTGTATCTTCATTATGTCTATGATAAGAATGATAACAGTTCGAAAATGCGAGCTAAGAGATTAATTGAAAGGATTGGTGTGCTTAGTGACGAATATGTCCTAAGCGGAAACAATAAAAGGTTAGTTTAGATGATTAAGAGAATTGCAATACTGACATCTGGTGGTGATGCACCAGGCATGAATGCAGCCATCAGATCCATTACAAGAACGGCGATCAATCGTGGACTCGAAGTATTTGGCATCTATGATGGCTATAAAGGACTGGTTGAGGACCGATTGGAACTCTTCGATACTAAATCAGTATCAGAAACCCTATTTAAGGGTGGAACTATTCTAGGAACTGCCAGACTTCCGGAATTCAAGGAAGAGGATTACCAACAAAAGGCTATTGAAACACTGAAGAAACATCAAATTGATGGCTTATGTGTCATTGGTGGTGATGGTTCCTATCGTGGGGCATTGGCATTGCATAAGCTTGGCGTCAATGTTGTAGGTCTTCCAGGAACTATCGATAATGATCTGGCTGGCACTGATTATACTATTGGTTTTCATACTGCACTAGAAACTGTTGTTGAATGCATCGATAAGCTCAGAGATACATCATCATCCCACCATCGCTGTTCAGTTGTAGAAGTAATGGGCAATCGCTGTGGTGATTTGGCTCTTTATTCAGGACTGGCAACAGGTGCTGAAATTGTTGTAACGGCTGATCGTCCTCTTGATTTGCCAGCTCTCTATGAGAAACTCAATTACTACAATGCCCATAAGAAGAATCATGCCATTGTTGTAGTTAATGAGAAGATAACTGATGTTAGCCATTTAGCTGAACTGATATCTGAAAACACAGGTTTTTCTGGCAGAGCATCAGTTCTGGGACATATTCAAAGAGGCGGTTCACCTTGCCCGTTTGATCGTATTCTGGCTTCCCGAATGGGCAACAAGGCTGTTGAAATACTGATGAATGGTGATTCTGGCAAATGTGTATGCATCCAGGATGATCATATCATTGCACTTCCAATTGAAACAGTGCTAACAATGCCAAAGGAAAACAAGTCAAGACTCTACGAACTATTTGATTCACTTGTTTAATAGCATAAAAAAGGAATCTGACGATTCCTTTTTGTTATGCTTGACATATGCTACTTAGGATAGCGCTTGTTGAGAATGACTGGAATGACAATCGGGTTGCGATTGGTCTTTTCATAAAGGAATGGCTCCAGAGAGTTTCTGATGCAGTTTTTCAGATCACCGAAAGTGACTTTCTGTTTCATTGTCTGTTTAAGAGCCTCATAGGTAATGGTTTCAGCTTCCTTGATAATAGTCTGATTGTCTTTGAGATAGACAAAGCCTCTAGAGAGAATGCCTGGTTTGCAAAGAATCTTGTTGGAACGGGAATCAATGCAGACAATAACTGCAACCATGCCATTATCAGCCAGAATCTTCCTGTCCTTCAATACTGAAGTGGAAACACCGGAGAAGTCATTGCCATCAACATAGATTGCATCAGTCTGGATACGTGTATTGGCTCTGAATACTTTGCCATCACGCATGACTAGTGCATCGCCATTAGCGCAAATGAAGCAGTTTTCCTTTGGAATTCCGGTTTCCATTGCACTTTGGGCATGCAGCTTAAGCATCTTATATTCACCGTGGACTGGCATGAAGTATTGAGGTTTGATAAGCTGGATCATCAGCTTCTGTTCTTCCTTAGATGCATGTCCGGTTGTATGAAGGGAAGTAAGTGGAGTATTGACAAGGACTTTGGCTCCATTTCTGACAAGTTGGTTGATTGTCCCGGAAACAGAGATGGCATTGCCAGGAATTGGTGATGATGAAAAGACGACAGTATCACCAGGTTTGATTCTTACATACTTATGGGTGCCATTGGCGATTCTTGATAAGGCCGCCAGCATCTCGCCTTGGGAACCGGTGCAGACAATAGTCAGCTCGTTATTGGGAATGGTATTGATGATGTCGGGAGAAACAAAAGTATCTTCCGGTACATCGATAACACCAATGCGAACACCGATTTCTACGACATTTTCCATTGAACGGCCAAAGACACAGACTTTTCTGCCAAATCTTCGAGATGCCTTGATAATCTGGGCCAGGCGTAGGACATTGGAGGCAAATGTAGATACAATCAAGCGGCCAGAAGTCTTGTGCGCTATTTCATTGATGGATTCAGCAACCTTCTTTTCAGAGATGGAGAAGCCTTCAATTTCCGAATTGGTGGAATCAGACATCAAGAGGCTGACACCAGAGGCGCCAATATAGGCCATCTTCTGATAATCGGAGTTTTGTCCTAATGGTGTCAAGTCGAATTTGAAGTCGCCAGTGACAACAGCACGGCCGTTTGGCGTATTGACAAGAATGCCTAAGGAATCAGGAATGGAATGGACTGTATTGAAGAAACCGACAGTAAAATGCTCGGTCTTGATTCTTGATTCAGAATTGATGGCAGTAACCTGATAATTGGAGAGTCTGCGCTTTTCCATAAGCTTCTTTTCAATTAGAGCTTTAGCAAATGGAGGGGCATAGATTTTCTTAATTGGACATGCCAATAACAAAAAGGGAATGCCACCAATATGGTCTTCATGGCCATGGGTAATGATAAGCGCTTTGATTTTGTCCTTGTTCTTGATGAGATGGGTGTAATCCGGGATTACATAATCAACGCCCAGAAGTCCTTCATCAGGAAATTTGACACCTGCATCAATGATGATGATTTCATCATCATGTTCAAAGCAGTACATGTTCTTTCCAATTTCACCAAGACCACCAAGAGCATAAACGAGTGTGTCTTTTTTCAAATCGTAGTTTGTGCCACTATAAAGAGATAATGGGCGACCACTACTGTAGTTGGAATTGCTCATAAATGATCCTTTCCTATTCTATGCAAATAGCATTTTCATCAAGATAAAACGGATTCTCTTTGTTGATATGGTCGTAGAAGAGAATGCCTTTGAAATGATCAAATTCATGCTGAAGAACAATAGCCAGATAGTCATCAGCAACAATGGTAATGTTCTTTTGCTGCAAAAGGTCATAGGCTTTGACTTTGATGCGAGCAGGACGATAAATATAGCCGCTATGGTTTTCTTCAACTGAAAGGCAGCCTTCACCTGTTGGCAAGTAGGCCTTTTCCATTGAGTAGGAGACAATTTTAGGATTGACGAGGGCATATTCGACTTCGATTTCACCATTTTCATCCTTGAGGACAACAGCTGTCATCTTCTTCTTGACACCTACTTGGATAGCAGAAATGCCTACAGCCGGTCTTAGATTGTCTCTTTGGGCTATTTCGGGGATTGTTGAATTTTTGACATAGTTTAACATATCCCATAAAAGATTTTCATCTTCTTTGGAAAGAGGAATATTTACATCCTCTGATTTCTCTCTGATCAGAGAATCGTTATCTTTGATAATTGTGTCATTGTTTATAATCATATCCATATTATACAAGATTGATTTGTTATTTGGTGATATATGATAAAATATTTTCATGGCGACTGTGGCAAAAAGAAGATTTCATCTCTTTTCTTCAAATATTGACAAGTCCTTGTTACTATCGATGCTTGTCTTATATATCTTTGGTTCATTTATGATCATTTCGGCAGAGATGGGCAATAACGCTGGTTCAACAGCCATTATCATTTCAACTGCCATAAAACAGATTCTGTTTTTTATCCTCGGACTAATCGGATTTGTTTTTACATCAAGGCTCAATCTTCTTTCCATACGCAGGGAATTATATGAAATAGTCTATTGGATCATGCTGGTTCTTTTGCTGATACCACGTTTATTCTTCCGAGCTTCCAATGGTGCCTATGGCTGGATCTATATTTTCGGCTTCTCCTTTCAGCCATCAGAATTGGCCAAGGTATTCATTATCCTCTATGGAGCAAGGCTTTTGGGAAGAGATATGGGCAAGAAGAATTATGAGAATCTTGTCACCTTTGCTAAAAAGGCCTTCTATTACTTCCTGATCATTCTGTTTATCCAGCATGATCTTGGTTCAGCAGCAGTACTATTTCTGATTGCCTATTGCATTGCCCTGATTCCACCATATCCACAATTAAGCAAGATCCAGGGCATCATGCGAAAGCTTGTGATTTTTGCAATTCCTCTGATTCTCCTGGTTCTTTCGCCAATAGGTACATCCTTTTTAAAGAAACTGTCCGGTGACTATCGTATTGCCCGTTTCCTTTCTTCAGCAAATCCTTTTGAATATATCTATGATGATGGCTATCATCTGGTCATGTCCCTGATATCGATTGCGACCGGAGGCTGGTTTGGCCTAGGCTATGGCAATTCCATCCATAAGTATATGAACTTCCCAAATCCATCCAATGACTTCATTCTTCCGGTCATCATTGAGGAAATGGGCATTGTTTTTGGCCTTTTGCCAGTCGTCATCCTTTATATCATCATGCTGGTCACTTTATTCAGATATGGTTTAAAAGTCAAATATGCTTCCCATAAGATGGTCTTATTGGGTTCATTCATGTATCTTGTTGTCCACTTCATTCTGAATGTTGGTGGTGTTTCGGGGCTTATTCCTCTGACAGGTGTTCCACTATTGCTTGTATCATCGGGCGGTACTTCAGCAATTGCAACATTTTTGGCTATTGGCCTATCAGAATATGTCATCAGTTCTTACAAAAAGGAAACAGATATATGAGAATAATTGCTGGCAAATACAAGAAATCAACCCTCAATACTCTCGAGGGTGATGATATTACAAGGCCTACCCGTGATATGGTCAAGGAAGCACTCTTTTCCTCAATCACCATTCACAACGAGACAGTCTTTCTTGATCTATTCTCTGGTTCAGGTGCCATTGGCCTTGAAGCTTTGTCAAGAGGATGCAGGGATGTAATCTTCAATGATGCCAATCGAAAGGCCTATGGCATTATCAAATCCAATCTTCGGAAGTTCAATGAAGAGCGAACTGTCTATAATGATGATTATGCAATATGTTTGAAAAAGCTTAAGGGCTATCGGTTTGACTATGTCTTTCTTGATCCTCCTTATGCTTTCAGGGAATATGACAGCATTTTTCAGCTGCTTGAAGAATTTGGACTGCTAAAGGATGATGGCATCATCATTGCTGAAACCAGAAAAGACACAATCTTAGCTGATGCTTATGGTATCTATGGCTTGTATAAGGAAAAGAAGTACGGCATTAGCAAACTGCTTTATTATAGAAAGAAGGAAGAAAATGACTAAAGCAATGTATCCAGGGAGCTTTGACCCTATTACCTTAGGACATATGGATCTTATCAAAAGAAGCTCCTTGCTGTTTGACGAAGTATATGTAGCCTTGCAAGTAAATCCGTCTAAGAAATCGGCTTTTTCCGTAATGGAAAGAATTGACATGATCAGAAAATCAACGGCAGGTCTTAAGAATGTCAAGGTTGTCGTAGCTGAAGGACTCACAGTCCAATATGCCAAGCAAATTGGTTGCAAAGTCATTATCCGTGGTGTCAGATCCAATAGTGATTATGAATATGAGATGGCTCAGGCTTCTACCAACAAACTGATTGAAAATGAAGTGGAAACGCTTTTCATGGTAGCTGATCCTGCCTTAAGCCTGCTATCAAGTTCAATGGTCAAGGAAGTTGCGGCTTTCAGAGGAACAATTGATTCCTACATTCCTGAAGAAATCAGGGGCTTTGTCAAGAATCGCCTTGATCGCAAATGAATCCTCTTAGGAGGATTTTTATTTTTAGCAATTAAGTATTGACATTGCTAAACAATAGATATAATATGAATTAGCAGTAAGATAAATGGAGTGCTAAAAAGGAGGTTTGGATGCTAACACAAAGAATGGTAGAAATACTGAAGGCAATAGTCGATGAATTTGTTGCGACAGCAGAACCTGTTGGTTCCAAGACTCTGGTAGATAAATACCGTCTGCCTTATTCAAGTGCAACAATACGAAACGATATGGCCGCTCTAGAGGCTATGGGTTATCTTGAAAAGCCCCATACTTCAGCTGGAAGAATTCCTTCCAATGCCGGTTATCAATACTATTGTGAAAATCTGCTAAGCAAGGATCTCAATGATGAAGTAAAACATGCATTATCCAATATCTTTGCTGGTGAATCAATGAATATTGACGATACCATCAAAGAAAGCTGCAAAATGATTTCAGAAATGACCAATCTTGCAACCGGTATGCTCGGACCTTCATCCAAGAGTCAGACTCTTGAACATATCAAGGTCTTCCCGATTGATAAAAAGACCGCAGTTTGTGTCTTTATTACCAATACTGGTCATACTGAGAACAAGATCTTCCATTTCAAGGACGATGTCAGTGTTGAAGATATTCAGACCTGTACTGATATTCTTAACGAACATCTAAGAGGAACGGCTCTTGCCAATCTTGCCGATAAGATGGAGGCAATCAGGCCAATTCTAACAAAATCAGTTCAACGTTATGAAATGCTATTCAATGCATTTGCCGGAGCATTTGTCAAATTTGCTTCCGAGACCTTCTATTTCTCTGGAACATCAAATATCATGTACCAGCCAGAATATGCTGATATAGAAAAGCTCAAGGAGCTGACCAGATATTTCAATGATTCCAAGATGTTCAGGTCGCTGGTTGAAAATCATTCCGGCAGCGATGAATTGATTTCTATTTCACCAAATGGTACTGAGCTGATGTGGAAAGATGATATGGCTATCATTTCTTCCAAGATCAAACTGGGAAATGATTCGGATGATGCCCGCTTGATGGTAGTTGGTCCAAGAAGAATGGAATATGGACGTGTTGTCACTTTGATGGAGTTCATCACCAAGGAAATCGAGGACATGTTCAAATAGAAAGGCAGTTATGGATAACGAAAACAAGAAAAAAGACGTAGTTGAAGAAAACATCCCACCAGAAGAACTTCCTAAAACAGATGAAACAAAGGAAGAATCTGTATCTGAAGAAGTTGTGGAAGATGTTAATGAAAAAAGCGAGACTGATCTTCTGATAGAGGAAAATGAGAAGCTGAAAGCTGAAGTTGCTTCATTAAGAAACAGCTATGCCAGAGCTTATGCAGACACGGAAAACATGAAAAAGCGTCTGCAGGCTGAAGCTGACAATATCAGAAAATATCGGGCTCAAGGGTTTGCTCTTGAAATACTGCCAGTAATTGACAATCTTGAAAGAGCATTGAAACAGGATGTACCTGAGGAAGCCAAGGCTATCCAGAAGGGCGTAGAGATGACATTTAACCAGTTGGTAGAAGCTCTCAAGAAAGAAGGAGTAGTTGAAATCGACTGTTTAAATAAGCAATTCGATCCTAATTTCCATCAGGCGATCATGACTGAAAAGAAGGATGGAGTTGAACCTGGAATCGTCATTGAAGTATTCCAGAAAGGATATAAGTTGAAAGATCGCATTTTAAGGGCCAGCATGGTCAAAGTTAGCGAGTAGGGAGGATAAGAATATGGCAAAAATCATTGGTATCGATTTAGGTACAACAAACAGCTGTGTAGCTGTTATGGAGGGTAATGAAGTTAAGGTCATTACCAATCCAGAAGGAAATAGAACAACACCTTCTGTTGTAGCATTCAAGGATAATGAGAGAATTGTCGGTGATGCTGCAAAAAGACAGGTAGTTACAAACAAGAATTCTGTCTCTTCAATCAAGAGACTGATGGGTACAAGCCAAAAAGTAGACATTGATGGCAAACTGTATACACCACAGGAAATCTCAGCTATGATTCTTCAGTACATGAAGAAGTATGCTGAAGACTACTTAGGTGAAACCGTAAGCAAGGCGGTTATTACAGTACCAGCTTATTTCAACGATGCACAGCGTCAGGCTACTAAGGATGCCGGCAAGATTGCTGGTCTTGAAGTTGAGCGAATCATCAATGAACCAACAGCTGCAGCTCTGGCTTTTGGCATTGACAAGAAGGATATTGAACAGAAAGTATTGGTATTCGACTTGGGCGGCGGAACATTTGATGTTTCCATTCTTGATTTGGCTGACGGCACATTTGAAGTATTGGCTACGGCCGGTGATAACCATCTTGGCGGTGATGACTTCGATAATGTCGTTGTTGACTGGATGGCTGAAAACTTCAAGAAGGAATATGGCGTAGATCTTAAAGCAGATCGCATGGCTTTGCAGAGAATGAAGGAAGCTGCTGAAAAGGCTAAGAAAGACTTAAGCTCAATGGTTCAGTCACACATTTCTCTGCCATTTATCTCAGCAAATGCTTCAGGTCCATTGCACTTGGAAGCTGATCTGACAAGAGCAAATTTCGATAAGATGACAAAGCATTTGGTTGAACGCACTGTTGGTCCAGTTAGACAGGCACTAAAGGATGCTGGCTTAACTGCCAAGGATATTGACCAGGTATTGCTGGTAGGTGGTTCAACAAGAATGCTCTCAGTTCAGGATGCTGTCAGAAGTGAATTAGGTCAGGAACCTAATAAGTCTGTCAATCCTGATGAAGTTGTTGCCATGGGTGCTGCTATCCAGGGTGCAATCCTTAATCCAGATGAAAAGTCATCTGCCGTTGATGACTTGCTGCTGCTTGATGTCACTCCACTATCATTGGGCATTGAAACTCTTGGTGGTGTCATGACTGTCATGATTCCACGCAATACTACAATTCCTACATCCAAGTCCCAGATCTTCTCAACTGCTGCTGATAATCAGCCGGCTGTTGATATCCATGTCTTGCAGGGTGAAAGACCAATGGCTAAGGACAACAAGACTCTTGGCAACTTCCAGTTAACTGGCATTGCTCCTGCTAGAAGAGGCGTTCCACAGATTGAAGTCAAGTTTGATATTGACGTAAACGGCATCGTTCATGTTTCTGCTCTTGATAAGGGTACTAACAAGAAGCAGGATATCACTATCTCCAATTCCAATGGCTTAAGCGAAGAGGAAATTGAGAGAATGGTCAAGGATGCAGAAGAGAACAAGGCAGCCGATGAAAAGAGAAGAGAAGAAATCGAACTCAAGAACAAAGCTGAACAGTTCATCGCTCAGATTGATGAAACACTGAATGCTGAAAACCAGAACGTCAGTGAAGAACAGAAGAATCAGGTCAAGACATTAAGAGATGAACTTCAGACCGCTGTTGATAATAATGACTATGATACATTAAGAACTAAGCTCAATGAGCTTGAAAAAGCGTCTCAGGCAATGGCTGAAGCTATGTATCAGCAGCAACAGTCACAGGGCCAGTCAGCATCTGCAAGTGCTGATGATGATGTGATTGATGCAGATTTCACTTCAAAGTAAGGGGAAGTTAGGGTGGATTTATGGCAAAAAGAGACTATTATGAGGTGCTAGGCCTCCAAAAAGGTGCATCTGTTGATGAGATCAAGAAGGCTTATCGCAAGATGGCCAAAAAATATCACCCTGATATCAATAAAGATCCTGGCGCAGAAGAAAGATTCAAGGAAATAAACGAAGCTAACGAAATACTCAGTGACCCTGAAAAGAAAGCACTTTATGACCAATATGGTTTTGCTGGACTTGAACAGGGCGCTGGTGGTGGCTTTAGTGGATTTAGTGGCATGGATGACCTCAGTGATATCTTTTCTTCCTTTATGGGTGGCTTTGGCGGTTTTGGCGGCAGTTCAAGATCACGTGCCAACAGTCCGATCAAAGGTGATGACATCTATAAGGAATTGGATATTGAATTCATGGAGGCTATTCATGGCACTTCAAAAAAGATTGCTTTTGCCTATGACAAAATCTGTGATCATTGTCATGGCAGTGGTGCAGAATCACCAGCTGATATTGAAACCTGTTCAACCTGTGGCGGAAGCGGACGTGTAAACAAACAGATGCGCACTGCATTTGGCATTATGCAACAGGTAGTATCATGCCCTGATTGTGGAGGCACTGGCAAGAAGATCAGAAAGAAGTGCCACAATTGCGGTGGTGAAGGCTATACAAGGATCAAGGAAGTCAAGGAAGTCAACATTCAGCCGGGTATCAATTCAGGTCAGAAGATCCGATTGATGGGCTTTGGTGAACGTGGCTATAATGGCGGTCCTAATGGTGATTTATACATCATCATCAACGTCAAGGAGCATCCACATTTTGAAAGGGAAGGAAGAAACCTCTTCATTCGAATTCCTATTTCATCACTTGATGCAACTCTGGGAACCGATATTGATGTTCCTACTCCTTATGGTGATTACAAGCTGAATATTCCTGCTGGTACACAGCCAAATCAGCAATTTGTCATTAAAGGCTATGGTGTCAAGGATCTTAGATCTGCCCAAAAGGGTGATGAATATGTCCAGGTAGAGGTTACTATTCCAACCAAACTAACTAGAGAACAGAAGGAACTGTATCAGAAACTGGCCAAAGCCAAGAATTCTGAATCAGTTTTTGAAAGATTCAAAAAGAATTTTAAGTAAGGATTTCCTTACTTAAAATTTTGCAAATCAATTAGCACTCTTTATTTTAAAGTGCTAAGGAGGTATGACATGAATATTGAAAATATGACACAAAAACTGCAGGAAGCATTACTCAATGCCCTTAATCTTTGCAAGGATAATAACAATCCTGAATTATGCTCTGAACATATGCTTTCGGCGCTTATTGACGATCCTGATATCAATGGGCTTTTGGTTTCAATGAAAGCTGATGTCAACAGAGTGAGAAACGAAGTAGACAATTATCTAAAGAAGCTTCCAATAAGCAATAGTGCAAGTGAACCTAATCTTAATCGCTATTTGAATGATGCTTATAATGAAGCGTTGAAACTCTCAAAGAAGAAAGGTGATAGTTTCATCTCCATCTTTGATATGTTTGTTGCAGTTATGTATAATGGTTCAACTGTATCAAAAGCTGTTGCTTCTATGATGCCTTTTGCCAAGGAAGATCTTATCAATAAGGCTAAATCTGTATCAGCAGGAAAAATCAATTCCAGAGAGGACGAGAACAATCTTAATGCTCTGAACAAATACGGAAGAAATCTTGTTGAAGATGTCAGAGCCGGCAAGATTGATCCAGTTATTGGTCGTGATGATGAAATCCGAAGAGTTGTTGAAATACTATCCCGCAAGACCAAGAACAACCCCGTACTTATTGGAGAACCGGGCGTGGGCAAGACAGCAATTGCCGAAGGTCTGGCTTGGCGTATCTGCAATGGTGATGTGCCTTCATCTTTGCAAAACAAGGATCTGATTGAACTTGATATGGGTTCCTTGATTGCTGGTGCCAAGTACCGTGGCGAATTTGAGGAGAGACTGAAAGCAGTTTTGAATGAGGTCAAGGAAAGGGATGGCCAGGTTGTCCTGTTCATTGATGAAATCCATAATCTGGTTGGTGCTGGTAAAACCGAAGGTTCAATGGATGCAGCCAATCTCTTAAAACCAATGCTGGCAAGAGGCGAACTGCGTTGCATTGGTGCTACAACCTTCGATGAATACCGCAAGTATATTGAAAAGGATGCTGCATTGGAAAGAAGATTCCAGAAGGTAATTGTTGATGAACCGACAATTGAGGAAACAGTATCCATACTTCGTGGCCTGAAATCAAGATTTGAATCCCATCATGGTGTCAAGATTCTTGATGAAGCTATCATTTCAGCAGCTGTCTTATCTGACCGCTATATCACTGACCGTTATTTGCCAGATAAGGCCATTGACCTTATAGATGAAGCCTGTGCTTCCATTCGTGTGGAAATTGATTCCATGCCAGCTGAACTAGATGAACTGATCAGAAGAATCCGTCAGATTGAAATCGAACTTGTTTCTCTTAATAAGGAATCGGACGAAAGAGCCATCAAGCGAGTAGCTGAACTGAATGAAGAGCTGGCTAGACTTAAGGAAAAGGAACAGCTATTGCATAGTCGCTGGTCCAAGGAAAAAGAAGATCTTGATAAGTCCAAGAGCCTCAAGATTGAACTTGACAAAGCTCAAACAGCTTTGAACAATGCTATCAATGACAATCAGCTTGTTGAGGCATCTAAACTCAAATATGAAACCATCCCAAATCTTGAAGCTAGGATCAAAGAACTCGCCAATACTGATGGCAATCGTATGATTGTTGAGGAAGTATCTGATGAATCCATTGCCAAGGTTGTTTCAAAGTGGACCCATATTGAGGTTTCCAAACTGATGTCATCTGAGAGGGAAAAGCTTTTAAATCTAAAGGATACATTAGCCAAAAGGGTAGTTGGCCAGGATGAAGCATTGGAACTCGTATCTGATGCCATTCTTAGATCAAAGGCCAGAATTGCTGATATCAATAGGCCAATCGGTTCCTTCATGTTCCTAGGTCCAACAGGTGTGGGCAAGACAGAAGTTGCCAAGGCTCTTGCTGAACAGCTCTTTGATGACGAATCCAAGATTGTCAGAATTGATATGTCTGAATATATGGAGAAGTTCTCAGTGAGCCGATTGATTGGTGCTCCTCCAGGATATGTTGGCTATGAGGAAGGTGGCCAGTTGACAGAAGCAGTCAGAAGAAAGCCTTATTCCATTGTTCTGCTTGATGAGATTGAAAAGGCTCATCCCGATGTCTTTAATATCCTATTGCAGATTCTAGATGATGGTCGTATTACTGACTCCAAGGGTGTTACAGTTGATTTCAAGAATACCATAATCATTATGACTTCCAATTTGGGTTCTGAATTCGCCTTTGAAGAAGATGAAAACAAGAAGAAAGCTCTTTATGATGAAGCAATCAAAGCAAAATTCAAGCCTGAATTCATCAATCGTATCGATGAAATTGTCATCTTCAATCCTCTTGATGCCACTATTATTGCCAAAGTTGCCGATAAGTTCCTTAATCTTCTTAAGAAAAAACTGGAAGAAGAGGAAATTGAACTTTCAATATCCAAAGAGGCAATGGATAAGATTGCAAGTGAAGGCTATGACCAGCACTATGGAGCTCGGCCAATGAAGAGATATATTCAGCGTAATATTGAAAATGGCTTGGCAAGATTCATCATAGAGAATCCTGATGTTAAGAAAATCGATGTTTTGCTTGAAAATGATCAGTTTGCAATTAGAAGACATGATTAACATGTCTTCTTTTTTGCTAGAATGGACTTATGAAAAGATTTGAAGCAAATGATAATTGTTCCTATGCTTTAGGAACATCCCTTGCTGTCGAGCTTCTGATGCATCAGGGAGAACATGCCAGAATAGTCTACCTATCAAGCAAAGCTCTTGAAAATGACCAATTGCAGCTTTTAAGAAGGCTCTGCAAGGAGAACAAAGTTCCAATTAAAGTTGATGACAATGTCATTAACAGGCTTTCGGTTAAGGAAAATTGCTTTGCCATTGGAGTTTTTGACAAATATCATCATGAACTTGAATCAAAAAGGCATATTGTCCTTTATGGCTTTGATGATTATGGCGAATTAGGAACTATCATGCGTTCTGCTGTCTGCTTTGACTTTAAGGATGTGGTGCTTGTTTCCAGCAATATCGATTGTTTTGACCCGAGGACCATTCGCTCATCAATGGGTGGCTTCTTTCATTTGAACATCAGGAAATATGATGATTTTGATGCTTATTATCAAGACTATCAAGACTATAACATCTATCCAATTGTAAAAAATCAGGGGTCTAAATTGACTGATATTGATTTCAAGGAGCCTTACTCGCTAATTATCCCGCAAAGAAGCGGTGAGGTGGATAATCTAAAGGGCAATGGCATTTTGATTGAACATAAAAAGGGCATGTTCGACATGTCCCTTTCTGCCATATCTTCAATTCTTTTCAATTATTGTTACCATCAAAACGCAGCCGATAGGAACATCTAGTGCAAAGGTCGAAAATCAGCCTTCGTTTATTGATGCTTGCAAGATAGTCAAGATATCTCTTTTCATTCAATATTTCATCAAGTGATGTCTTAAAGATGTTGCCAATGCTGTTATGCCCTTTAGGATCAAGACAGCACAGGGTGACATCGCCATTATGCAGGATGGCAATCATCTCCTTGCCACCCAGGCAATAGCCTTTATCGCCAATTGGTGGATCATTGATCATTGGCCAATCGAAGAATTCATTATGGAGGATGTAGGTGTTTTCCTTTAGAAAGAAACAGTTCTTCATTCTGGTTGGCTTAAGGCCATATTTTCCTGTTAATTCTTCATAATAGGCCTTAAGGTCAGCTGATAGATGATCATAATCATAAAAACGAAGTTCAAGGATGGAATTGCTGTTATCTTCTATCAGCCTGTTTATTGTTTCAAAATAGCTCCTTTCAATCTCAAGATTCTTGATTGAATGAAGGGATATAGATATTTTTCTTAAGCAGGAATGCTTTAAGAGATCAGGATAACTTCCTAAAAGGGTGCCATTTGTCACTAATTGCAGCTTCATTTCCTCTTGGTCAAGAATTTCGAGAATTTCATTGAAATCAGGATGAAGCAATGGTTCCCCTAAGACATGGAGATAGATATAGTTGCAATGCTTCTTAATCTGCTTGATGATATTTCTGATATCATCAATTGCCATAAAGCTGTGCCCTTTGGCATTGCTGCAAAAGGAACAGGATAGATTGCAGGCATCAGTTATTTCCAGATAGACTCTCTTCAACATGTCTTAATTATACTTGAACTTCAAAAGAAATAGGCATATTCTATAATCTGTAACAATGGAGGAAAAAATGTTTATTAATATATTGCTGATAGTGTTGGGCTTTGCCATGTTGAAATATGGTGCTGAATTCCTGGTTGATGGTTCAAGCTCCATTGCCAGGAAATTCCGAATTCCCAGCATTGTCATTGGTTTGACTATTGTCTCAATTGGGACATCAATGCCTGAACTGATGGTATCAGCCAGTTCAGCCATGTCTGGCCATCCTGAATTGGCCTTAGGCAATGTTGTTGGCTCAAATCTTGCCAACATGTTGCTAATTCTTGGCATCTGTGCCATGATTGCACCACTGCCATTCCAAAGGCATACAGCTCATGTTGATTCACCAATCATGCTGTTTGTCACTATTCTTGTCTTTATCTTCTGCAACTATTTTGGCGGCAAATGCATTACCAGAATTGAAGGCATTGTTCTTCTTCTCTTTACTGCTGGCTATATCATCTACAATATCTTTGAAGCTCGCAAATCAATTCAAAGTGATAATGAAAGCAATGAGGAATTCAATGCTATCAAGGCCATTGCTTTAGTGGTTCTGGGCATTGTCCTTCTGAAATATGGTGGCGATTTTGTCTGCGATAATGCAGTAGCCATTGCTTCGAAACTCGGTGTTTCCGAAAAGCTCATTGGCATTACGATTGTTTCAGTTGCAACTTCACTCCCTGAACTTGTAACATCACTGACTGCTACAAGAAAAGGCGACGTTGACATCGCCATAGGCAATATTCTGGGTTCCAATATTTTCAATATCTGTCTGATCATTGGTGCAGCAGCAGCTATTTCTCCAATGAGCTATGCATTGTCATACAATCTTGACTTCTATATTCTGATTGCTTCTTCAGCTATTCTCTGCATCTTCCCATTTATCAAGAAGAGATATGAGATGACTAGAATCCAGGGTCTATTGTTCTTTATCTGCTATCTTGGCTATATAGCCATTTCCATTTTCCGAGGCTAGCTTGTCAAAAAAGAGATTGAATTGTTTGCCATTAAGAAGGGCTAGAAGGAAATTGTCTTTGGCCATAGGATACTCATGGTAGATGCCCTTTAGAATTGCCTTGATTTCACTTCTTTTGGTAAAGCCATCATTTGGACATCCGCTTTTAACAACAGGAATCCCCAGTTTGATTCCTGTTTTTTTAATCTCGGATTCAAAGGAGAGACAGAAAGGTCTGATAAAATCGATATCAGAATTATCGAGATGCATTTTTGGATCAAAGGTGGCAATTCTTCCTCCATAGATCATATTCATAAACATGGTTTCAATGGCATCATCAGCATGATGGCCAAAGGCTACCTTGTTAAAACCAAGTTTCTTGGCAACATTGATAACTGCTCCTTTCTTGAATTTAGAACAAAGTGAGCATTGAATCTTGCCATTCTTCCTGTTTAAATCAAGCATTTCTGCAATTCTTGAATCTTCAATGCAGTATTCGATGCAATGCATATTAAGGAATTCCCATAATGGTTCCATGTCTTCTTCACCAAAACCCAGATTGATATGAATGCCTATAATGTCAAAATCAATGCCATAGACATTCTGGCAAAGCTTTTGAAATAGGCTTAAACAGTATAGCAACAAGGTTGAATCCTTGCCTCCTGATAGTCCAACAGCAATTCTATCCCCATCTTCAATAAGGCCAAAGGCCTCATTGGCTTTTCGCATATCACTTAAAAGTTTCTTTACTGACATGAATATATTTTAATATGCAAAATGGTTTTTGTTATAATCAAAACATGGGAATTTTATATATTGATAAGCCAAAGGGCATGACGTCCTTTGATGTCTGCTTCAAGCTTAGGAAGATTCTTAATACAAAGAAGATTGGACATACCGGCACTCTTGATCCCAATGCTACTGGCGTGATGGTCATTCTTTATGATAATGCTACCAAAGCCAATCAGTTTCTGGTGTCTTCACGCAAGGAATATGTGGCTACTGTTCGCCTTGGCATTTTGACTGACACTCTTGATATTGACGGCAAGATCATTAAACAAAAGGAAGAGAAGATGCCTGATGCAGAATTGATTCACAATACTCTTGCCAAGTATCTAGGAAAATCCAAACAGCTTCCACCTTTGACATCAGCTATCAAGGTCAATGGCAAGAAGCTTTATGAATACCAAAGACAAGGCATCGAAGTACAGATTCCCTTAAGGGATATAGAAGTCAAGGATATTGAACTTCTTGATGTCAGGGATGATGAATTTGTGATCAGATGCAATGTTTCTTCTGGTACTTATATCAGAGCACTGACCAGGGATATTCTTGATGATCTTGGTGTCATTGGCACTTTAAGTGAGCTAAGAAGAACTTCTATTGATGGCATTGATGTCAAGGACTGTCAGAAACTTGAAGAACTGACAGGTGATAATCTAGTTGTCCATAGCCTTTATGATGTCATCAGCCTTTATTATGAAGTCTATGAAACAGACGATCGCAAGCATATTATAGATGGCAAAAGAATAACTATCGAAGGATATCCTGATCAGGTTGCTATCTGTTGCAACAAGGAAGTATTGGCGATATATGGAAGGGAAGGCAATGAGTACCGTTGCCTAAGAGGTTTATTTTGATGAAAGTCTATGATATTCATAAATACGACTGTCCGGATGTACCAAAAAATGTCTCATGCATTGGCTTCTTTGATGGTGTTCATAAAGGACATAAGGCATTAATTGAGCTAACAGTCAAAAAGGCAAAAGAGGCAGATGCCAAACCATTTGTCATCACATTTTATCCTGATCCCAGTGATGTCATTGACATCAAGCATTCAGGCAGGGTAGAAAACAAGAAACACGCTTTAAGATCAAAACACATCATGTCACTGAAAGAAAGGCTTGATGCTTTTGAAAAGCTGGGAATTGAGGGAGTCATGGTCATCAGGTTCAATAAGGAGATCATGGTAACAGAACCCAAGGACTTTGTGGACTCTTATCTTTGCAATCTCAACCTTGCAGGTCTTGTCTGTGGTTATGACTTTACTTTTGGCATCTATGGTTCTGGCAACTGCCAGACATTATTAAGGGATGCGGAAGGAAAGTTTGCTGTTTATCTTGTTCCCCAGGTTTCCTATTACCATAAGAAAATTTCATCTTCCACCATCAAGATCGATATCAATGAAGGCAATATCAAAAAAGTCAATCGCCTCTTATCATTTGATTACAGCATTCTGCTCGATGTCCTGTCAGCAGATGAAAACAGGATTGTCGCTATTAATCGCAAACCAAAGACCATTTGTCCTAAGAAAGGACATTATCAGGGCTACCTTCTGCATAAAGGCAAAAGATATGATGTAGATATCAATATTGATGAAGCAATTGAAATCGTGGGATATTCCAATTCCTATAAGCAAAAGAGCATACGCCTGTTTTTTACTAAATGATGAATGAACTGTTTGTAAAAAGATTCAAGGAGTACTTTGGTGACTACTATGATGATTTCATCAAGGTCATAAACGAGCCTTCCAGCAAGGCTCTTTATCTAAATGCGGAAAAGGCTGATCCTGAGCTGATCATAAAGGAAATTGATTTTCCATTAGTTCAGACTGGCTTCAATGATTTATCCCGTTGCTATGAATATGATGGTATCGGGCATCATCCGTCTTATGAATTGGGACTGGTCTATCCTCAAGAGCCATCAGCGGCCTTTACTGCTTCTTTTGCCAATACAGATAATATCAGGCTTTGCGTAGACATGTGCGCTGCGCCCGGTGGCAAATCAATCAATATCAAGCATCGTTTGCCTGGTGATTGCCTCCTTGTATCCAATGAGATCAATTACAAAAGAGCTACCATTCTCTCGCAGAATCTTGAAAGATGTGGAATCAATGACAATGTCATTATTACCAATAAGGATGGCAAAGGACTAGCCAAACAGTTTAAAAACCTTGCTGACCTTGTCATTCTTGATGCGCCTTGTTCTGGTGAAGGAATGATCAGAAAGTATCAGGAAATCATTGATGACTACAGTCTTGAAAAGATCAATGAGTGTGCAAAGATCCAGAAAGAGCTTTTGGAAAATGCCTATGAAATGCTAAAGAAGGGCGGAGAACTGCTTTATTCAACCTGCACCTATGCCTTTGAGGAAGATGAAGAGCAGATTCTTTCCTTCCTTATGACTCATCAGGATATGAAACTTGTTGAACTTCCTTTTTCAGGCATCAACCCATCTAGGCTTCAAGGAACAATCAAGCTTAGTCCTTTGAATAAGACAGAAGGACAGTTCATCGCTCTTTTGAAGAAGGATGGCGAATTGGCTGCTTCTTCCTATAAATATGAAAAAAGCATTGCCAATAAGCTGGCAGATGACTTCATCAAGGAGAATCTAGCCATTGATGACTATTATTTATATCTTCTTGATGATACCTATTATCTATCGCTTATGCCACTATTGAAGATCGATCGCAATGTCCTGAAATATGGCATTGAAGTCGGCAAGATCACTAAAGGACGCTTTGAACCATCACATGGCTTTTATCGGAGCAATATCCTTGCAAAGCTTTTTAAAAGATGCATTGAATTAAATGCAAAGGATTATCATGATTATGTTGCTGGACTGGAACTTCCATTTGATGTTGAAAATGGCTACTATCTTGTCAAATATCATGGTTATTCCGTTGGCTTTGGCAAGTGCACTGGGGGTCGCCTTAAAAACAAGTATCCAAAGGGATTAAGACAGGTTTATAATAGCAATAAGGGAGAATAGAAATGAGTATTATTACATTAAATGAAAATGGTCAGCAGGTCATTGCTGATCGTGTATTTGAAAATATTGCAAGAATAGCTGTTTCAAAGATCAAAGGAGTCTTTCCACCTAAGAAGGATAATGATTTCATCAGTCTGACTATCAAGGATGATGAAATCAGCATTCTGGTAACTGCCAGGCTACTAGCTGGTGTTGATGTAGTCAAGACCTGTACAAAAATTCAGAATGCCATCAAAGAAGCAATTGCAGAACAAACCAATATTGAATGCAAGATAATCAATATTGAAGTCCAGGGCTTCATGATCAATGAATAGCAAGGCCAACAATGGCCTTTTTATTTGGAGATAAATTATCATTTTAAGTGCAACACTAATCAAAAATAAAAGCTCATGGGCTCTTTGATAAAATGTGAGTGACCAAACAAACATCTTATAAGGAGAGCACATGAACTATACTCATCTTAACATGGAAGAGCGCACCGTTATATCCCAGATGCATGTTTCCGGATTTTCCATCAGGGAAATTGCAAGACAGATTGACAGGAATCCAAGCACCATTTCAAGAGAACTTAAAAGAAACAGCTGCAAAACAGGAATGCATCATTGCATCAGTCGCTATAATCCTGCTACTGCTCAAAGAAAATACCTATCCAATAAGAGAAACTGCGGAAGAAGGACAGTAAACAGCTCTTGTGCCGCTGAATATGTCAAGTCAAAAATAGAACTTCACTGGTCACCTGAACAGATATCAAACAGATCAAACTCCGAAATAAGCATTCCATCAACTTCTACAATCTATAGAATGATCCATCAGAAACGCCTTGGAAAAATACAGATGGCGAATCTCAGAAGAAAAGGAAAATTCAGCCGCCCTGCTGAAACAAGAGGAAAATTCAATGATGGAGGAAGAACAATAGGAAAAAGAGACAGATCCGTATATAAGCGCAAAGAACTGGGACACTGGGAAGGCGATACAGTGGAATCAGGAAGAAATGATCACAAAAGGAAATCAAAAGCCTGTTTTGTCACGCTTGC
>JAQXQU010000102.1 GCA_029101345.1 Erysipelotrichaceae bacterium
TACAAGGAATATGATGGCTGCTATCTCGGTCACTATGCCCAGTGGTTCTTTTGGTTCTTCTTTGTTCTTGGTATCGTCATTTTCGGCTTGATTATCTTCCTTTCGCTTGATGCTCATTACCACTGGTAGAAGTAATATAATGTTCCCAACATGGCTTGCAGGAATCATTTTGGGAACAACAAACCCACTGACAATCGGCATTTCTGCTGAAAATCAGTGGGTCTGCTTATTAAGTTGTCAATCTTGATAAGATGATTCTACCTTACAATCCAAGAAGTTTAGACTTTTGAGCTTGAAACTCTTCGTCAGTCAATATTCCATCAGCCTTTAATTTTGCGAGTTTTGCTAATTCGTCAGCTACACTGCTTGATGCAGGAGCGACCACAGGCTGGGCAATAGGCTGAGCAGTAGGAGTGCTTACTTGTTTCGCATTGTCAATAATTACTGACAGGACATCTTTTGCTTGATTAGCATTCTTTACATATTTTTCATACAACTTCCTATCAGCATCTTCTTTAGTTTTAAGAACACGGTCAACATCCTTGAAATGGAGAACGCAAGATGTTCTGATTGTGCTACGGAGAAGGATCTTAATATCCATGTTCTCAATCTCCTTATTTTGTTTGCTTGCACCAGAGAGTCCACCTACTACAGCACCTGCACCTCCCATCAGAACACCGCCAACAATAGCGCCACCAATAGTTCTACCTGCTGATTTTGTATAGAGTTGACTGCCATTTTCTTCATAAGAAACTTCAATAATATCAGAGTAATTGATAATCTCATGATAACCAGGTCCTACAAGGACAAGAACCTTAAAGAAGTCATCCATCAAGAACAGATAATTACCAATTTCTCTTGTATTTATTGTCGATTTTTCTCCTTTTTTTCTTGGCAGGCTGTTTGCGTTTATGTAGTTAAACACATCATTAACCTTGCCTGATTCAGTGATTGCCATCAAACCATGACTTTCATCAATAAATACAGTGAACAGTCTATTAGTATCAGATGCCGTTGCAGAAGTTTGGTTAGTTTTTAGCGTTGTTCTTAGCGTTTTGAAAGTAGGTTGAATTGTGCTATTCACTACAACGTCTTTATTCTTATCTTTGTCGGTAATTGAGATTACCTGATGTATGATGTTCAGGTCATTATAAGTACCAGTCAAAAGTTTTCTTCTTGTTGGATCATAGACATTAAATCCAGGACTTGTACATGATGCAAGACTCTGACCTGTATATGATGCAAGACTCTGACCTGGGAATTCAAAATCATCTATATACACTTTTTTGATTCCTTTAGTCATGACTCTCATAATCATAACCTGCTTTTTTGATGCGTCAAAATAAAGTTTGCATCTGTCATCACCAATGAAGACACTTCTGTCGAAGTCGGTTGAATTCTTTTCGTCCTCCTTGATCATTTGAAGTCTTTTCTTTTGGTTGTTACTTAGTACAATATCGGAAATTATTGCAACAACCAGAATTACGCCAGCAACAACGAGGATAATAGTAAAGAAAAATACTACATCCCCACCACTAAACGAACCTCCACCTAATAGTGCAAAAAACACTAAGGCTAAGGATGAAAGATAAAATTTAATCTTCATAGTTTATTTATTTAATGATTTTTATGAATATATACAACACAATTGCAAATAGATAGCTAACAACATCTATCCAGTCAAATACTCCAGGAACCCAACCAAAATATTGTAAGAATTCTGATAAGACTGCAAAGAAAGGAAGAGAATAGATAAAGATGTATGAGCTTATATACTTAGACCCATTCCAGATTGCATCAACTAAGAACATATAGGCGAAAAGCCACAGCCCATCAGGAAGGCTGTTTTTAACCCAGCCATATATTCCGTCAGAATTTACAAATCCTCTGAAAGTATCTATTTCATTATTGATGCCTAATTGTTGAAACCAGTCAAACATTAACAAAGATTTCTCTCGACACCCCACATATATTAAACCTCCTATTATCAAAGTGATAAAGGATAGAATAATCTTGAATACACGTTGAGTATTCGAATATTCTCGATGATATAATTGATATATAGTTGAAAATTTCATATTATAAATATTTATCGAAGTCACTCACAATGTTGATTCTCTGCATAGCACATTTTATCAAAGCCATGTTCTCTTACTTCATAATCTGCTTTAGACATAGATTCCATTGCCTCGATGAACTTATTGCCTGCATCAATCATGTTTTGAGCTAATGACCAGTCGTCTGGAACAGGTATTAGCATTTCCTGAATGTGCCTTGGCTGTAAGTGTTGCTGAACAGAACCATACTCATCAAGCAGCATCAATGATAAAGCTGTTTTGGAAGCGAAGTATGCAACCAAATAAGCACGCAGATTTTCATCCTGAACTCTAATTCTTACCAAGTCATCGCTAACAAGATAATTATCAGCCATATCCTTAGTTGCATAAGTCATCTTGCCAATAGTTCCAGAACGAGTTATCATTATATCTCCTTCTTCAACTTTTAGCATATCCATAAACGCTTTCTGCTTGGAACTTGCTTTTGATGGATCAATCCATTTGATTGAGAATCTTCTTAGTTCTAAAGCACCATTTGCAGTTAAATATGGAGTAAGCTCAGATGTGTCAGATGGATTGTCAACCTTTATGTTAGATGAATTCCATCGTGGTCCCATATATATCTTTATGTTGGACTC
Source organism: Erysipelotrichaceae bacterium (assembly GCA_029101345.1). Lineage (GTDB taxonomy): Bacteria > Bacillota_I > Bacilli_A > Erysipelotrichales > Erysipelotrichaceae > Colivicinus. Next base: position 2,696 of record JAQXQU010000102.1, read on the forward strand.
CAACTGACCAATTGTTGTAGTTGCCCAATGGTCTTTATTATCAAATTCCAGAACTTGATTAAGAGCAGCATTAAGTTTTGGAGAATAATGCTGTGGATTGATATTGTAGTGATCTTTAAGTCCTTTGAGGGTATATGTGAAGATATATTCAGAGTCCTGATGTGGCTTGCAATTTTTGAATTCTTCGTATGCGTCTGCGATTATATCCAAATCATGGTTAAGCAGTCCCGTACTTTTGCCATTACCATCCAATATGAATACGCTATTTCCTTTTGAGTCTTGTCCGATTCGCTGAGATATAGCCATAAATATTTTGTAATCTTCAGGGATAACTTCATCTTCTTTGGGTTTTGATACAAAAAGAATACATGTTCTTACCCCAGTGTCAGGCTGAAATGTATCTTTGTGTAAGGTTACAACACCGTTCAGAATATAGTTCTTCAATAGCCATTGCCTATATTGTTCATAGCTAATGTTATCAAGGAAACCTTTAGGCATTACAATACCTAACCTACCGCCTGGCTTTAACCAATCAAGACATCTTTCCAAAAATAGGATTTCTGGAGCCTGAGTTAATAAAATGTCATCATCGGCAGTACAGAAAGT
>JAQXQU010000103.1 GCA_029101345.1 Erysipelotrichaceae bacterium
TTTTTCATCTACTGTTCCTTCGCATAACAGACGATACACAAGGACATTCCTAGTTTGTCCCATGCGGTATGCACGAGATATTGCCTGATTTTCAATAGAGGGCTTAAATTGTGGTTCACAAAGAATAACCACGCTTGCTGATTGAATATTTAGTCCTGTGCCTCCAGACTGAATCTGCGCCACAAGAACTGTTCCAGCTGGAGCATTATCAAATTCATCAATAATTTCCTGCCTTCTCTGAGGAGTAACAGACCCATTTATCGGATTTGTACACTTATCTCCAAGCAACAATGATATTTTACGAATTGTATCCAAAAAGAAGGAGAATACGATTACTTTTCTTCCTTCGGATTCTGCTTCATTTACTATCTCAATCAGTCTTGCCGCTTTCGAAGAATCTTTCAAATCATCAACATTCCATGATACTCTTCTGGCCTCTGCATAATTCTTGTCTAAAATAGCCTTCTCATACACCTTTTCCTCACTTGATGTTAATACGCACCATTCTTTGCTTTCTATTAGTTCAGGAAGTTCTGTCAGCACATCCTCGCGCTTTCTCCTATAATAAACCGGTGCAATTGCTTTCCTAAATTGTGGTGCTGCAGACATGAATGCCATTCCCTGGACCTTCGAAGCAATCTCAGGTTGAAGAATGCGGATAAGAGCAATCATCTCATCGACTTTATTCTCTAATGCAGTGCCTGTCATAAACATTAATCGTTCTGCATGCCTACTAATATTTTTTACATTTATCGACCGCCGTGCTTCTGGATTTTTTATATAATGAGCTTCATCAACAACCATTAACTTAAATCGAAATCCTTCCGGAAGATTAAAGTAACCCGTTGTTTCGTATGTTGTTACGGCTACCCCACCTGTTCTGACCCAGGCTTCAAGTGCTGCTTTTCTACCTGCTCCATGTACTTTGGTAACGCTTAACATACTCATCTTTCTAATTTCACGACACCAGTTTGTGATTACGCTCGCTGGACAAACTACAACAAAATGAGTTCCGCCGGTATTTCTAAGAGATACCATTGTTGCAATTGCCTGCACAGTTTTACCTAATCCCATTTCATCACCAAGTAGGATTCTTCCTTGATGCAAAGCATACTTTACTCCCCACTCTTGATATCTTCGTAATTCACAAAGCAAACCATCCGGGAAAAAGCATTCTTCCTGAATTTCTCTAGCAAGTTCCTCAGGAAGTCCATACATGGAATCATCATTTCCAAGTAATCCGGGACATATATCTTCTAAATCATTAAAAAATCTGACTGAATTCGTTGAAAACTCCTGCCACGCTTCGCTTCCTTGGCATCTTTCAATTTCAATTAATATCGCAAACTGAGTTTCAGATTCATGCGCATAATCCCCCTCAATTAATACAGAGAGTACGTTAAATGCTTCAGCTGACTTATCTTTATTTACTTTTGAAGAAAACAGCCATTTCAGAGTTCCAGAAGAAGCATTCAAATCTTCAATTGCATACTGCACCTTCTGCTCATTTTCAGACAATATTCTTTCGCATTCTTTAGAAACAAAAAAACTCCGTCTATACTGTGATAAAGCCACAACAAGGTTTGTAGCTTCTTTTGATCGATTATCCATACTTAATCGAATCTTTATTCCTTGTCTTGCTTTTGCAACAATATCATTAACAATTCTCTTAATAGAATAGGCCGTATCCTCACTTATTCCGTGAACAGATGCAATGGAATAAACAGAAACCGGTGCGATGTCAGCAATCGTTTGAAATCCGTAATCCTTGAGAGATTTTATTCTGAATCCCCGTTTATCACGGTTAATCTCGTCAATTGGTATATCTTTTAAAACGTTAAGCACTTCATGTGCAACATAAGCATCTGCTGCTTCTTTTACCCGTGAACGATGTTTTTCTACGGAGGATTCAGCATTATGTAGTTTTTCAATTATATTCTGATGCCTTTGCACTAATCTGCGTGCATCAGAAGAGCTGAATGGTCTAGCCATAATATTTCTCCATAAAATAATATTGTAAACAATAATTTAGCGGCTTAAAGGTCAAGGTCAGAGACATCAAGCTCGCCAGACATCAACTTTGGCAACAGAGCATCACGAAGATTTGATAATCGCTTATTTTCTAAACGATTATTGACGATTTGTTCCACCATAGGAGTTGTTATCTCGTCAAACTGATTAAGTACATCTTCACTCGGAAGTAAGATTTCAAAGGCGTCGAAATCTTTTTTGCCAATATGAATTACTGTGGTTGCCACTTGTGTTTGTTCAATCATATTTAATAATGGCTTTATTGTATAAAAAAGGAATGCTTTTCCTTTTGTACGCTTATTCTCAAAGATACAGACTCGCTGATTAAGCCAAGCTTTTTCATTGCCCCAAATGTATGGGCGAAATTCTCCGTCCATTCCAACCACAATGTCACCGGGGTGAATTAAGTGTCCTTTAGGGTGTTCCTCTGTAGTAAAAGTAACAAAGTCTTGTTCTTTAAGGTCACGAATGCGGATAATAGGTTTTCCAATCCCGTCGGTGTTGAACAACTTTGAGGCAAAAGGAGCACCATATATAATGTTTGCTATAGAATATATATCCGTTTTTATCCAGTTAGTTGGTTTTATACCGTTAAATGGTACAAAATCAACGAACCAAGCTTTGTAGAGAGCTTGCATTTGCTGTTCTAAATTATTGTTTATAGAAAGGAATCATTACATGTCAAAAGTTAGTGTTGATATTGAATACATAAAATCAAAACTAAACGATATTGGATATGAAATTTCAGATTGTGTAGAAAGGGAAAACAACGGTGTAAATTGGCAAT
>JAQXQU010000104.1 GCA_029101345.1 Erysipelotrichaceae bacterium
ACACCTTAACTGGTTTCTCGCGCTCTTCCTGTTTTATAAGTTATGCCACTGGCTCTCTAGCTCCGATTTAGTGGCTCTGTTTAGGCCGACTCAATGGCTCTATTTCTCCGTTTTATTGGCTCTTTGGCTCCGCCATTTTCAAATCGTCAATCGATATTCTTCAGACCATCAAAGAGCTCAGCAAAGGATTTTATTCCCATGCATTTTCAATATGAAAGCTTTGTTATCTCTCTGGGCTTTATGACAATCGGGGCAATTGAATAAGCACTCAGCAGGACATTTCCCTTAGGGAAGTGTCCTTTTTATTGTTTCCATCATTGATTGAAGAGGAGATTATTAATAATGAAACAACTTTTATTAAAATATTTAACAAAAGTTGTTGACATTATTGGAAACGCTTTCTATACTTTAGTTAAGAACTTTTATAAAATATCTTTACAAAAGTAAAGACGGAGGAAAGAAATGAAAAAGTTACTTACTATCCTGCTTGCAGTTCTGATGATTGCGACTTTAGGTGCTTGTTCAAAGACTGATGATTCTACCGGTGACAACACCGATGAAACAATCACTGTCGGTTACTCATTGAACTCAATGGACGCTACAATGAAGACAATGGCTGACTACTTCGAAGCAGAAGCTAAGGCTCGTGGTTGGGAACCAGTTCTTCTCAATGCTAATGGCGATGTAGCTACTGAACTTAACAATATGGAATCACTAATGAATATGGGTGCCAAGGCTGTTGTCATCATGGGCTGTGATACAGATGGTTCAGCTGCAGCTATCAACGAATTAGGTGCTGCTGGCATTCCTGTTATCATTGCTGGTCGTCCATTAAATGCTGATGAAGACAAGTACTTCACATTCGTTACTGGTGATCATAAGGATGCTGGTAGAGCTCAGGCTTCTTACTTGAATGGCTTGCTTGCAGAAAATGCAGACCTTACATTAAACATTGGCTTCATCTATGGCCAGTCTGGTTCATCTTCTGTTCAGCAGAGATATGAAGGTTTCGAAGAAGCAGGCTTAAAGGGTGAATATGCTGATCGCTATAACCTTGTTGCTTCCCAGTATGCTGAATTTGATACTCAGAAGGCATATGATATCACTACTGATATGCTGACAACATATCCTGAAATCAACTGCTTTGTAACACAGTCAGATGAACAGGCTTCAGGCATCATCAATGCTATCAAGGCAAAGAATCTTGATGTCAATGAATTCATCATCGTTTCCATTGACTGCTCAACAACTGGTCAGACTTATCTGGCATCAGGTGAACTTGATGCAACAGTTCTGATGGCAATGAAGCAGCTGGCTATCTCTTCTGCTGATTATGTCCAGAAGGCATTGGATGGCGCTGAAGTAGCAAAGAAGAACCCAGTAGAAAACTACTACAAGCTTGTCACTCCAGAGACTTATGAACAGACTCTTGTCGACAGTGGCATGGAAGTTTCAGTAGCTAGATAATTACTGATATTCAATAACTCATGTGCCAGGGCAAAAAGCTCTGGCACATTAATTAAAAGGAGAATGAAATGAAAATCTTAGAGGTCAACAATGTCAGTAAGAATTTCTATTCAACTCAGGCTCTAAGCGATGTAAGCTTTGACCTTGAAAAAGGTGAAGTATTGGCTTTAGCTGGAGAAAATGGTGCAGGAAAGTCAACAATGATGAATATCCTGCTGGGATCATTTCCGCCAAGTAAAGGTGATTTGACATTGAATGGAAAACCATACGTGCCTAAAAACCCAAGCGATGCATTAAGCCAAGGCATTTCCATGATTCATCAGGAATTATGTCTTGTTCCATCCATGAGTGTTGCAGAAAATGTATGGATTGGCAGAGTAAAGAATTTTAGCCGTAATGGCGTATATATTCCATCATTATGTATTGAAAAGACACAGGAACTATTTGATGAATATGGCATCAATATTTCCCCCAAAGAAAGCGTAAAGAACCTGTCAACTGCTCAGATGCAGATGATTGAAATTGCTCGAGCAATCTCTTATGATGCACAGATTGTCATCATGGATGAACCAACATCAGCTCTCTCTGACAAGGAAGTCAAAGTTCTCTATGACATCATCAGAAGACTGACTTCCGAAGGAAGAGCGGTGCTCTTCATCTCTCATAAGCTTGAAGAAGTCTTTGACTTGGCTGATCGGGTTGTTGTCTTCAGAGATGGCCACATGATCATCCAAAGGGACGTTGAAGGATTGAATATGGATGATCTTGTCAGCTATATTGCTGGCCGTAAGGTTGAAAATGTCTACCCAAAGGAAGATATAGAAAAAGGTGAAGTCATCCTTGAAGTCAGGAATCTTAATAAGAAAGACACCTTCCATGACATCAGCTTTGAAGTAAGGGCTGGTGAAGTATTGGGTTTTGCTGGTCTGGTTGGAGCTGGTCGAACTGAAGTCATGCAGGGCATCTATGGCATTGCCCCTGCTGATGAAGGTGAAATCATTGTTGAAGGAAAGAAAGTCGTTAACAGGACTCCAAGACAGGGTCTGAAGAATGGCATTGCCATGGTAACTGAAGATCGTCTAAGACAGGGCGTTGTCAAGAAGATGGATGTTGAAAGAAATATGACTTTGGCCTATTTCTATTCCATCTGTAAGCTGGGCATGATTTCAAATGATCAGGAAGATAAGGATACGGAAGATATGATTAAGAAGCTTTCAGTCAAGACAGCTTCCAAGAACGCACCAATCTGGTCCTTATCAGGCGGCAATCAGCAGAAGGTCATGGTAGGACGTGCTTTGCTCAATAATCCTAAAGTGCTGATAATGGATGAACCGACAAGAGGCGTTGATGTTGGTGCTAAATCCGAAATCTATGAATATTGCAATATGCTGGCCAAGCAAGGCATGGCTATTCTGCTTGTTTCTTCTGATTTGCCAGAAGTCATGGGCATGTCAGACCGGGTGGCTGTCATGCGTGAAGGCAGAATTGTTGCCATCCATGAACGTGGAGAAGCAACTTCAGAACAAATCATGGCCGAAATGTTCGGACTTAAGGGGGACAAATAATGAACAAGAAGAAAATGTCAAAGGATCAGTTCCTATTATTCTTTCTAAAGAATCGTGCCTTATTGCTGGTACTGATCTTCTCAATCCTATTATCAATCTTTACCAATACATTCCTGACAAAGGGCAATCTGATGTCCTTAGCTCGTCAGATTGCGGCTAATGGCATTATTGGTGTTGGCTATACCTTCCTGTTGGCTTCTGATTCCGTTGACCTTTCTGCAGGTTATATGATGTGCATGGTTGGTATTGTTTCCGGCTTATTAAGCCAGACTTCACTGCCATTTATTGCCATTCTTCTGATCTGTGCTGTTGTTGGTATTGTCTGCTCATCATTCAATGCCATGATTGAAAACAAATTCAATCTGCCACCATTCCTGGTGACTTTGGCTATGCAGCAGATTTTCAAGGGAACTTTGATGTTGCTATCAAATGGTTCACCAATTCCTAATCTGCACGAGGGCATTATCTTTCTGGGACAGGGCTATCTCTTTGGTGTCTTCCCAGCATCTGTTGCCTTGATGCTGCTATTTATTGTCATTGGTCATTTCATCTTTGCAAGAACCCAGTTTGGCCGTAATGTCATTGCTGTTGGCGGCAATCCGGAAGCAGCTAGAGTATCGGGCATCGATGTCAAGAAAACTCGTGTTCAGGTTGCAGCTTTATTAGGTTTCACTATTTCCATTATGGCTCTTGTCAGCTGTGGCCGTGTTGCCAGCGCTCAGACCACGCTTGGTGGTGATACAGTTATGGATATCATTGCTGCTGTTGTTATTGGTGGTACACCAATGGGCGGTGGCTCAGGAACTGTTGTTGGTACATTATTTGGCTGTCTGGTCATTGGTTTGATCTCCAATGGTCTAAACCTTTTGAAGGTCTCTTCCTACTGGCAGATGGTTTCCAAGGGTGTTATCATTCTGGTTGCTGTTATTCTTGATGTTTATTCTGAACGCATCTACGACCGTATGCGTAATAAGGACTAATTATGGTAGATTTACGTGCAAAACCCTTTTATCTTGATGATGAAGGTGTCAAATGGGTTGAAGAAACATTTGCTTCATTAAGTGATCGGGAAAAGATTGGCCAGCTCTTCTGTGAAATTCTTTGGGATCGTCCAGGGTCAAATCCTGACAAGATCTTTGAATTCATTGAACCAGGTGCTGTCATGTATCGTCCTTTCCCATCAAAAAAGATGTATGAATTCTCTAAGAAGGTCCAGGCCCAGGCCAAGGTTCCTTTGCTGATTGCCTGCAATCTTGAAAGAGGTGGCAGTGGTGGCAATGGTGGTCTGATTGATGGCACCTATGTAGCTTCACCTATGGGTGTTGCGGCTACTAATGACCCAAAAGCAGCCTATAACTTAGCTAAAGTCGCTTGTGAAGAAGGCGGTGCTTGTGGTGTCAACTGGACTTTTGAACCAATTATTGATATTGATCTCAATCCGGAAAATCCTATCACTAATGTCAGGACCTTTGGCTCTGATTGTGCTAAGATTGTTGAGATGTCCAAGGCCTATATTGATGCCTGCCGGGAAAATGACTTTGTAACTTCCATCAAGCATTTCCCAGGCGATGGTGTTGACTATCGTGATCAGCATCTGATGGTCACAACCAATTCCCTTAGTGCCAAGGACTGGTATGACAGCTATGGCAAGAACTATCAGGAACTGATCGATTATGGTGCGCCAACTATCATGTGTGCCCATATCCGCCAGCCTAATGTGACAAGGGAAATCAACCCTGATATCAAGGATGAAGACATCATGCCTGCATCACTTAGCAAGGAATTGATGCAGGGTGTTATCAGAGAGAAGTTTGGCTTCAATGGCCTGATTATTACTGATGCAACCCAGATGGTTGGCTTTACATGTTCAATGCCTCGCCGTCTGGCGGTACCAACTTCCATTGAAAATGGTGCCGATATGTTCCTCTTTACTATTGATCAGAGGGAAGATGTCCAATATATGATTGATGGCTTAAGGGATGGCATCCTGTCACATGAAAGACTTGATGAAGCATGTCTTAGAGTCTTGGCTTTAAAAGCTATGATCCATCTGGACCGCAAGAATCCTTTGAAGGATGAATCCTGCCTTAAGGATGTCAAATCGGAAGAACATGTAGCTATTGCCAAGGATGTTGCCGATAGAAGCATCACTCTTGTCAAAAACAAGGAAAACCTTTTGCCGCTTAGTCCAGCAAAGACCAGAAAGATCAAGCTGATTCAGATTACCAATGAACGTTTGCCAGAAGATGGCATTTTGCCTGAAGTCAAGCTCTTCAAGGAACTATTGGAAAAGGAAGGCTTTGAAGTCAGCTATTTCAAGGATGGCAAATATCCTGATGTTGGCTATTCCATTGCGGAATTCAAGAAGGAAACTGATCTTGTCATCTATTATGCCAACATGAAAGTTGGTTCCAATCAGACAACAATCAGAATTACCTGGGATGATTTCCTTGGTGAAAGTTCACCTAAATATGTTCATGATTTGCCATATCTTTTCCTGTCATTCTCTAATCCATATCATTTAGTGGATGTACCGATGGTCAAGACATACATCAATGCCTATACATCCAATGAATATCATGTCAGAGCAATGGTAGAGAAACTGATGGGCAGAAGCGAATTCAAGGGTGTTTCACCTGTTGACCCATTTGCGGGTCTTTGGGACACTAGATTATAATAAATGGAAAGGGGGTCTAAAACTGATGAAGGAATATGTTACAAGCAATATCTCTTTAAGACTCCTCAATCAGAATAGAATCCTGAATCTTTTATACAATGAGGGCAGTTTGACCCAATCAGAAATCAAGAAAAAGAGCAGCCTGAGTGGACCAACAGTCAACTCAGCACTGCAACTTTATAAGGAAGCAGGCATCTTCATTTGTGGTGAGGCTTTGGCGTCATCAGGAGGCCGCAAGCCAATGTTATTGGAATTCAATTATGACTACCGTTATGCCATTGGCTTGGAAATCAGGAAGCACCATGTCGATATCTCCATCATCAATCTCAAAGGATCCTGCCTGGCTTTCAAGTCAATCAGGAAAGTCTTTGCCATGACTGATGATTATCTAAGGGAAGTCAATGGTCTTGTCAAGGAACTGGTAAAGGAAAATGGCATTGCAGAAGAAAGGCTCTTAGGCATTGCCATGGCCTTCCCGGGTGAAATATCCTTATCTGGTGATGAAATAACCAGAGCTACTGTCCTGAATATTCATAATGTACCACTTAGCAGTTTCCGTGAAGCCTTTGATTATCCATTGCTAATAGAATATGGTCCTAATGCAGCCGGTTTTGGTGCTGTCTTCAGAGACAAGTCCATTGATGATGCTGTCTATGTTGTCATTACTGACAATGGTATTGCTGGTTCCGTAGTTATTGATAAGAAGATCTATCGGGGCAGGACAGGCAAGGCCGGTGCTTTTGGCCATATTGCTCTTGATCCTAATGGAAGGATCTGTGATTGTGGCAGAAGAGGCTGCTGGTCAGCTTGCTGTGCCCTTAATGTCTTGACTAATAATGATGAAATCAAACTCAAGGACTTCTTTGCCAAAGTAGATGAAGGTGACAGCGAAGCCAAAGGATTATTGGACAAGTATCTGCATGATCTGTCATCAGGTCTTATTGATGTGCGTCTGGCTTATGATACAGATATCATCATTGGTGGCAAAATTGCCCCTTATCTTTGTGACTATTTAGACACCATCAAGGAATATGTTTTCAGTTATCCGGTATTGAAGGATGATGAATTTGAAATAGCTCTTGATATGTCATCCAGTTCACCAATGTCCTTGGGTGCAGCTCTGATGCTGGTTGATGATTTTCTTAAGAGGAATTAGCAATGAAGAAACATACGCCATTTATAGTTCTTCTTGGCTGCATTTTATTGCAAGGAGGCACCATTGGCATCATGGCCAATTGCATGTCTGTCTTCTTTGCCCCAATTGCCAATGAATTTGGCTTTTCCAACTTTGAAATGTCGTTGATGACCACCATTAGGACATTAGCCATTTCCTTGGCAATGATTAATGGACCCAAACTCTATCAGAAACTGGGATTTAACTCATTATTAGCAATAGGCGCAGCGATGGCAGGCATTGCTTATGCTTCCATGGCTTTTCTTAAAAGTGCATTAGCTTTTGATATCTGCTGTGCAATTATTGGCATTGGCTTTGGCTTGCTGATAACAATCCCTGCTACAATCATGATCAACAACTGGTTCAATAAATCAGTGGGCTTCTACCTGGGCCTATCTTTAGCGGCTTCAGGCATTTTTGGTTCAATCTTTTCACCCATTTCCTCATCTTTGGCTACAGCTTATGGCTGGCGCGTGGCAGTTATGGCCTTCGCCTTATTTGGCACAGCCATGACCCTTCCGGCAACCTTATTTCTATGCAAGATGGCACCAGCTGATAATGAAGCCAGATATGGTGAAGCTGCAGTAGCCAGCAAGGAAGTTCCTGCTGGCAAGAATACTGGTGGTTTAGGAATCTTGCTTTTGACAATTATCATTATGCTTGTTGGCAATTGCATTACTCAGCTGACTTACCAGTTCTCATTGTTTACGAAGCAGATGGGAATGGCATTAAGTGTTGCGGGTGGTCTTAATCTGGCCTGCATGCTTGGCAATACTGGTGGCAAAGTCATCCTGGGATTCCTAAATGATAAGATTGGTCCTTGGAAAACACTGCTGTTGTCATTTGGACTGATTGGGGTTGCTTTAGTTGTCTTTGTTTTAGGCAATGAAACCCTCATGTATATAGCAGCTGGCATTATCGGTGCTTCCTTTGGTGTAGTGGTCCATATTCCATCAATGGTTGCTCGTGCCTTATATGCTGAAAAGGTTGGCTGGTTTACAAGTCTTACTTCTGGCATTGCAACCTTCGGTTCTGCTATTTTCGCAAGCTTTATTGGCTACTTGTCTGATGCCTTAAATGGCTATACACTAATCTATCTGACCTTTGGCTTATTATGCCTGCTGTCAATTGCCATTATCCTAAAGATAGCAGCTGAAGCCAGATCATAAACAATCAATAAATGCAAATGGGATGCCTTTAATGGCATCCCTTTTCTAATGCTTGGATTTGCTCTTGTTAGTTTCAGCAATGCTGATTAGTACTAATGGAATTAATAAACTACCTAAAAATTGCTTAAGACTGGCAAATAGGTTTATTCAAGAAGATTCTTCATTTAAAGACATCTTAGAAGATCATATTGAAGGCAATGATGAAGATGGAAGTTACTACCATCACAATGCCAACAACTTGATTTAATGTCTTGGTGCTTGCCTTATTGGCTAAAACAGCCGCAATTCTTGCCCAAACCAAAGTAAAGAGGACACAGAGGATCAAGGAGCCAAGATCTGGCATGCCGCCAATGGCAAAATGGGAAATGCCACCAGTCAAAGCAGTAAAAGCCATGATGAAGACTGACGTACCAACTGCCATATGCATCTCATAGCCAAGGAATGAAGTAAGGACAAATAGAAGCATCATGCCACCACCTGCACCAACAAAGCCACAGATGAAGCCTACCAATACACCGCCAATGATTGCTCTAATGATCCTTTGCTTAGGGGTCATTTCTGTCATCTGCTGTTTGGTTGCATTATTCGGCTTGATCAGGAACTTTAAGCCTATTATCAGCATGCCAAATTGCGAGAAGGAACCCATGGTACGATCTGGCAGCATTGATGCAACAAGGGAGCCTGCAACAGTCATTACCAAGACGCTTAATAGAAGAGGCAGGGAATTTTTTACATCAAGATTGCCATGTTTCTTATATGTATAGGCACTGATGAAACTTGCCAGAACATCAGATGCCAGGCCAATGCCAATGGCCTGATAAGGTGGAAGACCAAGGAAGGTAGCCAGAACAGGGCCAATAACGGCTGCTGCTGACATGCCTGCAAAACCGGTACCAATACCGGCGCCTGCTCCGGCAATAAAGCAGACCAATACTTTAATAAAAATGTTCATAAAATAACAATAGCACTATTTTAGCGGGAAATAGTGCTAAAAGGTTGCTTAGGTCGATTAGCGACAACAACCCTGATTTTTGAGAAATAGTCCCAAGGAGTCAGTTTATGTTTCTTATAGATGCCAAAGGTGATGGCGATAACTGCTAGAACAACAGCACCAGTACCAAGAATACCCATCAGCTTTAGGATTGCGGCATTGTCATACATGAAGAGGATGATGCATATCAGCAGCATGAACATGATCATCATTAGCCCTAAAGGAATCAGGAAGAAAATCAGAAAATATCTGACACAATAGTTGAAAATGGATGGTGTCTTGCGCCTATTGTCAGTGGAGATGGCTTTGAGCCTGACGACATATTTGCCAAAGGTTATGCCATTAAAAAGCCTTTGCAGGATGATGAAGTAGAAGATGAATAGCGGGAAATAATAGGTTTCACCTAAGTCAAAGCAGAAGTGCTTGACAGCTAGTGATTGGATCAAGGTGCCAACGGCTGATGAAATCAAGCCAATTGAAATGAAGTCAATGGCACTGGCAACAATCTGCCTGAGTACAGTGGCCTTATCACCTTTTCGCCAGGAGATAAGATCAAGTTCTTCTCTTTTAGGCAGGAAGAATGTAAAGACAGGGGCAATCAGATAGCCAATCAGAGCTCCCAAGGTATTGACCATCAGGTCATTGATATCTGGACAGCGATAAGGACGAGGATAGATGAACCAAAGGCCAGTCAGCTGAGTTACTTCCAAAAACAATGATGCCAAAAAGCCAAAGAGGACAGTTTTCCTAAGACTAAAGCCAAAATAATAGCGAAGATAGATGCCTAGAGGTATGGTCATGGCAATATTGGCCACTATCTGGAAGAACATCTTTGATCTTAGATAATCAAGCCAGATGGAGATATTGGTCCAGGTAGCAGGGTTTGAAGTCATCCCATAGTAAACTAGGCCCTCCCTAAGATTTGAAAAGGGGATGAAGTTGATGCCAATGGGATCCATGGCCAGGACTTCCTGTCTGCTTGGAAGCGGAAGGGCGGTTAATAGAAAGACACAAAGCAGATAGAGGACAAATGAATAGAAGATGATGGTCTTAAGGATGGAGATGCCACCATATTTGCGATAATTGGCAATGGTAAATGGCAATGTTATGAACATGCTCACAAAAGGAAAGACCAGCAAAGCTATGGCTATGGAAAAGATGTAAGGGTTCTTAAGTAATTGCATACAATCAAATTATAGCTTGCAAGAACACCAAAACATCTTACACTTTTGTAATAGTTGATTTGTCAAATTAAGATAGATAAAAAAGGCACATTAACTGTGCCTGATAGATTAGAGATTAAGGGAATTCTGTTCAAGAAGGAATTCCTCAAGGGATATGATCAGAATGCCATTTTCATCCCAATATGATTTGAAATAATCGTTGATAACAGCAATTTTCTTGAATGAACCTGGAACATCCAGAAGACTGTGATATTCATTGATGCCATGCTGGCCACCAGGAATCCTATCCATTACCTGGATGTAGTACTCTCTGCTTCCTTGGCGGGCAATGAAATCCACTTCCTTGTTCTTTTTGACATAGCTTCCTTCCTTGTTCTTCTCTCTTGTTTCAATCATGCCGATATCAACAGCATAACCTCTTTTTCGCAGTTCGTTATAGATGACAGTTTCAATGCCAAAGCCCTTGTCCATTTGCCGGAAGTTGATCCGGGCATTGCGAAGGCCAACATCTTCGGGATAGCATTTGAAAGGAGTAGTCAGATAATTCTTGCCTTTGATGTCAAATCTTTTTGCTATTTCAAATAGAAAAGCATCTTCAACATAATTGATATATTGGAAAATGGTATCGTTTGCTAATTTGAAATGCTTTTCAACTTGCAAGGTACCAGATAGACTGTTGGGATTGACTAAAGAACCCGTAGTTGAGCATAAAACATCAAACAGAGCACTGAATTCTTCTGTTAAGCGAATATTGTTTCTTTCAATGACATCACTAAGATAAGTGCGATCAATCAAGTTGCTAAGATAAGTCATCTTTTCCGACTCATCCTTTTCATTAAGCAGATAAGGCATCCCTCCATAGGCAAGATAATCATTTAAGGCAAAATGCTTATCACCATCATAGACTTCATAGAATTCGGCATATGAAAGGGGATGGACACGGATTTCAACACCACGGTCCTTGAAATTGGTGGAAATGTCCTTGGAAAGAAATCTGGAATTGCTGCCAGTAATATAAACATCGTAGTTTGGATGGTTATTCAAGGAGATGATGGTTCCTTCAAAGTCTTTGACCATTTGGACTTCATCAATAATGATATAGTATTGGCTGTTTTCGTCATTGGCCTTTTCTTCAATATATTCCCTTAGGCAAGCTTTGTCCCTTTGCTTTTCAAAACGGTCATCATCAAGTTCGACAATTATGATCTGATCTTTTCTGACACCTGATGCCAAAAGATGATCACAAAAGAGCTTCTTTAGCAAAAAGCTCTTTCCGCATCTTCTGATACCAGTAATTATCTTGATATAGGGGTAGTGTTTCTTATTGATCAGCTTATTAAGATAATAGTCTCTTTTTGCTAGCATTATTGTCTCCTATCTGAAATTAATGGCATAATTGTCATAAATTTCAACTAATAATATTATACATGATTGCTAAATAATAATAAATATTTGAATTAATTATACATTATGTACCTAAATTTCAAATAGAATCCTAGGCAAATTAAAACCACCACAGTTGTGGTGGTTAGGATTGTTATTGCTTAGCTTCGACCTCTTCAGCAATGATTTCAAGCCATTTTCTGATTTCCAGCTGTTGTGGGCATGCGCCTTCACAGGCACCACATTTGAGGCATTCTGATGGCTTGGCATAATCACTGACAGCTGCTCCATAGGCACTGGCTGAAATACGATTGAACTTCTTGTAATTATTATAGACTTCAAAGAGATTTGGAATGGCCATATTGATAGGGCAGACTTCCATGCAGTATCTGCACTTGGTACATGGAATGGTTACAGCTGCCCTAAGGATTTCTGCTGCTGCCAAAACTGTACTTCTCTCTTTATCATTTAATGGCTTGAAGGCTGCATCATTCATATAAGAGACATTATCTTCAACCTGCTGAGTATTTGACATGCCAGAAAGGACCATGTAGACATTTGGCAAAGAAGCCGCAAATCTGACAGCAAATGAAGCCTGGGATACCGTATCATCAAGCTCTTTTAAGAGTTTGCCGGCATCATCCATGATATTAGCCAAGGAACCACCCTTGACTGGCTCCATGACAATGACTGGCTTATTGTATTTGACACAGACTTCATAGTTCTTTCTGGACTGGACATTTTCGTCTTCCCAGTCAAGATAGTTGAGCTGAATCTGGACATATTCGAATTCTGGATGTTCACTTAGGATGTTTTCAAGCATTTCTGCATTATCATGGAAAGAAAAACCGAGGTGCTTGATCTTGCCAGCTTCTTTCATCTCTTTGATAAAGGCAAAAGCTTCAGCATTGAGGGCTTTTGGGAGTGTATTGCGATTGAGATTATGGAGCCAGTAGTAGTCAAAGTATTCAACGCCACATCTTTCAAGCTGTTCATTGAAGATTCTTGCACAGTCGTCTTTGCAAGTCAGATGGTGACAAGGCAGCTTATCAGTAATCGTATAGGAGTCTCTTGGAAAGCGTTTGACAACCGCCTCCCTGAAAGCTTCTTCGGATTTGCCGTTATGGTACATGTAGGCTGTATCAAAATAAGTACCACCCGCAGCTCTGAAGATATCGACCTGTTTCTTGAACTGTTCGATATCAATGTTTTCAGATACGCCGCCAATTAAGGGAAGGCGCATTAGACCAAAACCAAGTTTCATTTTAATATTCCTCCTTATAACTTGAAAGACTGGTAAATTCTATTGTCTAAATCATGATATTCAATATTGTTTTCATCAATGATCATGAATGAATGTGGGGAATTCTCCTTAGGAATGGAAACAGAGCCTGGATTGAGATAAAGCTTGCTTCCGACTCTTTCATAGAGAGGGACATGAGTATGTCCATAGATCATGACATCATAGTATTCATTGGTATTGGGATTATTGATGTTGCTATGATGGCCATGGGTAAGGAAGATGAAATTGTCGTTGATGGATAAGAAGAGCCTTTCATGCATGATGGCATTATCTAAGACCATGGAATCAACTTCAGCATCGCAATTGCCTTTGATGAAGGTAATGTTGTTAAGATGGGGTTTTAGCATTCTGATGACTTCCTTGGGATTATAGTTTTCTGGCAGATCATTGCGAGGACCATGATAAAGGATATCGCCTAAAAGGATGATCTGGTCAGGTGCTTCCTGATTGATGATATCAATTAGCTTTTGGGTGCATGATGCTGAACCATGAAGGTCAGATGCAATCAGGTATTTCATAATTCAATTATAAAATATCAGAGTAGGAAAAAAGTGCATTCCATGCACTTTATTTCAATCTTTCAAGTATTGGTATCAAAAGCCCGCCTGCTATATTGCCAAGAGTTATTATCAAGAGGATAAAGATTACCTTGTCACTCCAGATATTGGCCATGCCAAAGTAGAACATATCAGCTACACAATGCTCAAAGCCTGCCAGGATAAAGCCGGCAACACAGAAGACAAGACCAAGATACTTGCCAAATTCATGATTGTTCTTCTTAAAGCCATCAACGGCAATATACATGAGGATATTGCAGAAGATGCCAAGAATGAATAAGGACAGATAATTGTCATTTAGCTTGGCATTGCAGATGATTGTCGCTTTTTCTATAAAAGCAGGTGCTAATCTTGTCATTCTCAGGGAATAGGCCACTGCATTAGTGCCTATCAGGTTGCCAACCCAAATGGCAATCAGTTCAAAGATGTAGTGGAGGTCATTATCCAACAGATAGCCAACTCTGCCGGTAAATAGTCCTAATTGCCTCGTACAGATGGTAAAGAGCCCTAGCGAAAAGAAGACAGAGCCAATGACTTTATTTTCGATTGCCAGAAAGAAGGCACCGCCAATGCCAATGCAAATGCCACCAAGAATGCCATTGACAAGCATTCTCAGATTCTTGAGATTAGAGAACATTCAAAAGATCCTTGAAGCTGTCAAGCTTATAAGTCACTTCCTGATGTTCCCTGGCTTCACCAAGACCGGCTGACTTAAAACCACCACGATAAGCTGCCTCAATGCCGGCTAAGGCATCTTCAACAACCAGACAGTCTGCAGGCTTTTCATTAAGATATTCTGCAGCTTTTAGGAATACTTCGGGATCAGGCTTGGAATTGGTGATATTGGTACCATCAGAGATGGCATCGAAGAAGCAGCCAAGTCCAATCTGTTTGAGGATAGTCTTGGTATTTTTCGAAGAAGAGCCAATTGCCAGCTTATAGCCTCTGTTTCTTAAGGCAATCAAGGTCTCTCTTACTTCATCACTTAAGTCATTTTCTGACATATTGGCCAGAAGTGTGACATAGTAGTCATTCTTGTATTTGGCCAGTTCTTCCTTTTCTTCCTGACTATATTTCCTATTGGCTCTTTCCAGAATGATTTCCAGCGAAGCCATGCGGGAAACGCCTCTTAAGCGGTTGTTAATGGTCTCATCAAAATAGACGCCGATATTATCGGCCATTTTTTTCCATGCCAAATAATGGTATTTGTCAGTAAAGCAGATGACACCGTCCAGATCAAATATTACTGCTTTCATAATTGTTCCTCCTGCTTATTAGATTATAGCAGATTAGTTGATGTTATAATTTTGGAAAAAGGGGCAATGATTATGGCAATCAAGGATTTGTTTGAAGTTACTTCCAAAGAGGAAAGAGAAGAAAGAAGCAGGAACTTTGAAAGAAAGATCTTTCCTTTTGGCGATAGGCAAAGAAAGTGGGCAACCAGTATGCTCAATGATAATATCAAGTCCAGGATTTCTGATAATGAGAAGCTCTATCATTTCATAAATATCAAATCCATCAAGCTTGAAGAATCTGCCATCAGTAAGGAAAAGGCCTTGGACAAGTGGTGCAAAGGCTTCTTGAAGAAGACGCTTGCTGATAGCGATGTCGCCTTTCTGTTTGCCATGGCTGAGCTTGATATCATTTCAAGCAAGGAAGATGAATTCCCTGATCTTGCAAGCATCCTTGCACTAGCAAGAGAATATGAAACAAGCCTTCTTCCTGAACTTAAGCAACGGTGCAAAAAGAAATACATCTTCTTTTAAAAGGCCAAGGCCTTTTTTGCTAGAATTTAATTATGAGATTGATTGTACAGTTAGTTAAGGAATCATCATGTACCATTGATGGCAGGATTACTGGCGCTATAAATAAGGGTTTTATGGTTCTAGTGGGTTTTGGACCTGATGATAATGAAGAGATAACCCGAAAGATGGCAGAGAAGATGGTCAAGTTGAGGATCTTTGGTGATAATGAAGGAAAGATGAATCTCTCTTTGAAGGATGTTGATGGTGCCATCCTTTCAATATCCCAGTTTACTTTATATGCTGATTGCAAAAAGGGCAATCGGCCATCATTCAGTGGAGCTATGGAGCCAAACAAGGCCAAAGAGCTCTATCTTTACTTCAATGAATATCTAAGAAGCCTTGGCTATCAGGTTGAAGAAGGCATCTTTGGGGCAGATATGAAAATAGCATTAGTCAATGATGGACCAGTCACCATCATTCTTGATTCAAAGGAGGTAATTCGATGAAGATCATCTATGGTTCGGAATTATCAAAGGAAATGAAAGAGGCAATGGCCAACGAGGTCAAGACCCTTGACCGCAAGCCTTGTCTGGCTGTTCTTTTAGTTGGGGATAATCCGGCATCAGTTTCCTATGTCAAAGGCAAAAACAAGGCCTGTCTGGAAGTGGGCTTTGACTATCGGCAGATTGATTTAAGCGAAGATGCCAGCGAGATGGAAGTCATTGATGTTATCAAGAGCCTGAATGAAGATGATTTTGTTGA
The DNA here is from genome assembly GCA_029101345.1 of Erysipelotrichaceae bacterium. GTDB lineage: Bacteria > Bacillota_I > Bacilli_A > Erysipelotrichales > Erysipelotrichaceae > Colivicinus. Next base: position 15,978 of record JAQXQU010000104.1, read on the forward strand.
TGGCATACTGGTTCAGCTTCCTTTGCCAAAGCACATCAATGAACAAAGAGTCATCAATTCCATTGATCCCGGCAAGGATGTCGATGGACTTCATCCTGTCAATTTTGGAAGATTATTCGCAGGGCTTGATGCCTTTTATCCATGCACGCCTTTGGGCATCATTGAATTATTGAAGAAGATGGAAGTTGATCTGGAAGGCAAGAATGTTGTTGTCGTTGGCCGTTCAAATCTTGTAGGTTTGCCAGTATCAAGACTCCTGTTAAAGCAGAATGCAACAGTTACCATCTGTCATTCAAGAACCAAGGATCTTGCAAGAATTACAAGAGAAGCTGATGTCCTGGTAGCAGCGATTGGCAAGCCAAGATTCTTTACAGAAGAATATATCAAGGATGGTGCCTATGTCATTGATGTTGGTGTCAATCGGGTTGATGGCAAACTGTGTGGTGATGTTGACTTTGATAATGTCAAAGACAAATGTGCAGCTATTACACCAGTACCTAAGGGCTGTGGTCCAATGACCATTACCATGTTGCTGGAAAATACAATGAAATCCTATCGGATGCGGAGTAGCAAATGATTGAGAATTATGATTTGAATGATATTGTCCAGATGAAAAAGGACCATCCTTGCAAGAAATCGCATTTCTGGAAAATAACAAGAATGGGAGCTGATATCAAGATCAAATGTGAGGGCTGTGGTTCTATCGTCATGATGGAAAGAAGAGAATTTGAGCGTAAATGCAAAAAGCTCATCAGGAAAGCAGATGAGATCATATAATTGAAGGAAAAGAGGAGAAAAACAATGGCAAACAGATTTGTAAACAACAGGATTTCCTATCATGGACCTGGGGCAATTGCAGAAATCATAACAGAAGTAAACAATCATGGCTTCAAGAAGGCCCTGGTCTGTTCAGATCCTGATCTCTTGAAATTTGGTGTAACAGCCAAGGTCACTGACCTTCTAGACAAAAATGCAGTCGCTTATGAAGTCTATGACAATATTCAGCCTAACCCAACAATTGAAAATATCCAGTCTGGGGTTGTTGCCTGCAAGAAAGCTGAAGCTGATTTCATTATTGCAGTTGGTGGTGGTTCATCAATGGATACTGCCAAGGCCATTGGTACAATTATTGCCAATCCGGAATTTTCTGATGTCAAATCATTAGAAGGCGTTGTAACAACCAAGAACCCTTGCCTGACAGTCTTTACGGTGCCAACTACTGCTGGTACTGGTGCTGAAGTAACAGCTTCCTATGTTGTAACTGATGTTGAAAAGAGAAGGAAGTTTGTCTCTGTTGATCCCCATTGTGTTCCAGAAATTGCCTTTGTTGATCCGGAAATGATGTCTTCAATGCCAAAGGGCTTGACAGCTGCCACAGGTATGGATGCTTTGACCCATGCGATTGAAGGCTATCTGACCAAGACAGCTTGGACTATTACCGAAATGATGTCCTTAGAGGCAATTCGTCTTGTCTCTAAGCATCTAAGAAGTGCTTATGCTGGTGAAAAGGAAGGAAGAGAAGGCATGGCGCTAGGCCAGTATATTGCTGGTATGGGCTTCTCCAATGTCAATCTGGGCATTGACCATTCCATGGCTCATATCCTTTCTGGCTATTATGGCACTCCGCATGGCATTGCCTGTGCAATTCTTTTGCCAACTGCCATGGAATTCAATGCTTGTGCAACAGGCGAAAAATACAGGGAAATTGCCAGAGCCATGGGTGTTGAAGGCGTTGATGGAATGAGTCAGGAAGAATACCGCAAGGCTGCAATTGATGCTGTCAAGAAGCTTTCAGCAGATGTCAATATTCCAACAACTCTTAGGGGCATTGTCAAAGAGGAAGATATTCCTGAACTGGCTAAGAATGCCTTGGCTGATGCTTGTACCTTAGGCAATCCAAGAGATGTTTGTGTTGAACAGATCATTGAAATGTATCAGTCATTAATGAAGTAAGATCTCTTCAACAATGCTTTTTCACTAATGCCATAGCATGCATAATGCTGTGGCTTTTTCATTTCTTATAGGCATGAAAAAACGGCGTTTTGTTAAACGCCGTTAATGCATCGATGAATAATGTTCCTTGAATGGATTCTTATTCGTAGATTTCCCTTTCCTTTAGCAACATATCCTTTTTGCCATCAATCCGGCCCCAGCAATATGTCAGAAGCATCGCTACCAATAGATTAATCCAACCGGTTCCAATATGGTTATTGCCTAAACCGATGCAGACATTGGCAAAGCAGGCAGCTTTGATCATTGTGGCAATCCGGCTGAGGTGATTGATCTTGGAATCAAGATCACCATTGATTTCAAAAGGACCCAATTCACTTCTTCTGGCATAAAAACGCCAGCGGAAGAAGCGGGCAACCTCAACAGCTCCCATTTCTTCAATCAGATTGCCGAGATTTCCATTGTTATCGTCCAGTACCACTCTGATGATATATTCACCAGGTTCACATTCCTCAAATGTATAGGAACATAAGCCTACTGATACGAGCTTATAGCCTTTCATGGCCATTTCATTTAGCCATTGTTCTTCCTTATCGAAATCATAGACAAAGAACAGCTTATGAATCTTCTTCATCATCACATCCTCCTAAAATGACATTTCCATTTTCAACCAATTCCCGAAGTCTTCTGACTTCGTTTTTCAATGCTTTAAGACCTCTTTCCGTTAGCTGATACTCCTTTTTGCGGCTATTGCTTTCAATTGGCAACATTGTGATCCAATCCTTTTCCATCAGGGTATTAAGAGCACCATAAAGCGTACCAGGTGAGAGATTAAGGCGTCCATTTGAGAGCTTCTCCACCTTTTGCATGATGCCATAGCCGTGATTTGGTTCATAAAGAGCTAACAGGATATAGTAGGTCGCTTCTGTTAAGGCAATTGATTCCTGCATATATCCTCCACAGATATATCGTATTACGATATATCTAAAACCAATATATCGATTAACGATATAGTTGTCAATGATAATTCAATTCTTTTGTTAAAAAAGCTGTTAGAATCAATTTCTAACAGCTGATCAATCAGATCTTGTAGATGCCTTGAGGTGCACTGAGATATTCAAGTTTATTGTCTTGGAAGATGACACTTTCTTCCGTAAAGAAGAAGATCTCCCTTCCATATTCAGGAATATGATAGCGGGTATTCAGTTCCAAGGCATAGCCTGTCTTGTCATGGAGGATGTTAGTGCCAGCAGGGAAAACCGGTCCCTGATTGGAGAAAAGGCCAATAGTTGGTCCTGGCGCATGGCCAAAGAGTCCAAGGGGATGGGTATACAGCATGGGCTTTAGGCCCTTTTCCTTGCCCTTGCTGATGGCTGCTTCAAAGATTTCATTGCCGCTTAAGCCTTCCTTGAAGGAGTCTCTTACCAGCTGATGGAATTCCATGTTCTTCCGATAGCCTTCCTTGATGCTAGCCGGGATATCATCCTCATCATCCTTTAGGATATAGGCTAGTCTTTGGGTGTCGGTTTTTAGTGATAGGTAGTCAATGCCAAAGTCGCAATGCAACAGATCGCCCTTATTGATGATCGTGGTCTGCATCGGATTATCATTATTGCCATTCTGCAGGTTGACATCAGGTGAAAACCAATAATCAAGGCCTAGCTCCTTGACTCTTTGTTTCATAAACCATTCAACATCAGTGGTTGTTGTAAAGCCTGGCTTGATGATTTCAGGTGAGAAGGCTTCTTCTATGATGCTGATAGCTACATCCATTATTTCCTTGTAGTATCTGATTTCCAGATCACTTCTTTTTTCACAATAGCTGATACCAAGCTTTTCACTGCTTTCGAACCTGCTTGTCACCTTCTCATCAAGTTCTTTGATCAGAAGATCATATAGACCTTTGCTTAAGCCATCAAAGTAGGCATAATTGCTTGAGACATCAATGGCAATCCTCTTGGCATTGATTGATAGAAGATAGTCATTCAAGGCTGCAAACTGGCTTTTGGAGCGATCAGTATAGACATTTTCATAGATTTCTTCCAGGGATCCATCAGGGTTATTGCAGCAGCATTTATGCATTTTTTCACCATCATAGTGAAGAATGAGTATTGAAAGCCTGCGAGCTGTCAGGAAATTGGCTGGTGTCAAAAGCTTGAACATTGGGTCTTCGCAATATTCCTTGGAAGGGATGAGCCAGGTATCAATGCCAGTAGTAATCATGGCATCTTTGAGGATGTTATCAAGGCGATATTTGAGAATTTCATCCTTGATTTGTGCTTGTTCACGCTGAGTTCTTACTGTTATCATTGGCTATAACCTCTCTTAGTGATATTTTAATCATCATTATTATGATAAACAATGAAAATGATGTCGTATTTTGTGTATAATTTTAAATGTTGTTTTTATTAGATAGGGAAAACATATGTTAAATTTCATTAAAGCAAATACTGAAAAGAACAAAGCGGTCAAAACAATTGAAATCATTGTCTTAGTCCTATTGGCAATAGCTTCAGCAATCGGCTTTGGCTTGGGATTGGCAAAAGTCAATGGTGATTGTGGTGAACTTCAATATGCCGGTGAAGTTGAAATGATCCGTGATTTTGCAAGCGAAGACTATGATGAAGAATCGACGGTCTGTGATGTCATCTATTATGCTGGTGACAAGCAGATGGTTGTCAAATACAGCTATGAAGAATACGAAATGCTGGAAAGCGATCGGATTATTGGCCATGAATTCATCACATCCGATGGTGATTCCCTTTTCTTTATCAGCAGTAATCCAACTGTTGAGGAAATCGGAAGCGTCTATCGTGATGTCATGTCCGCCAAGACCATGCCTTTATTCAATTTAGGCATTGCCAGCCTGATTCTCATCATGTCCATTCTTCTTGTCTATCTCTATTCAGGTTTCTTTACAACTTATGAGAAGTGCTGGTTTATTTCCATCATGGTTCTGGCTACCATTGTCTCTGTTGCTTTTCCAGAAGAGAGTGCCAATGGTGTCAATGGCATTGTCATCATGTTGCTATACCTCCTGGATACCTTCTTCAATATCCTTTGTGAATTGCTGATCTCCAAGCAGTCAAGATACAATTTCCTGGTATCGGTTGTTGTTGAAATACTGGAAATACTGATCTGTGTTGTCCTGATGTATCGCTTTGCGACAATGATTACAACATTGTTCTTCTGGCTGCCGATTGATATCCTGAGCTTTATCAACTGGACTAAGCATAAGGATGAAGTTGAGGACGAACTGACAGCAGTCCGCAGACTGAAAGGCTATCAGGAAGTATTGATCATTATGGCTATTGTCATTTGGACTATTGTTGTTGGCTACTTCCTCAGTGGTCTTGATATCTCAACTGATTTCTTTGGCAATAACCGTTCATTGATGACAGCAGTCGCCTATATGGATGCTTGTGCATCAGCAGTGGGTGTAGCTAATGGCTTATTCATTTTCTTCAGATTGCGGGAACAATGGATTGCCTGGTACATCTGTGCCATCCTTGAAGGCATCATCAACATCGTTACCGGCCAATATGTTCTTCTTGTGCTTAAGCTAGGCTATCTGACCAATACGACCTATGGCTATCTCAAGTGGAGCAGGTATATCAGAGAACATCAGGAACAGAAGTTAACAATGTTTTGATAAACATCGGTTAAACAAGTATAATAAAAAGGAAATATACATTAAAGGAGTAAAAATATGGCAATTGAAGCTGGCGATTTCAAAACAGGCTTAACTGTAATCGTAGATAATGATCCATGGGTAGTTCTTGACTTTATGCATGTCAAGCCAGGCAAGGGTGCTGCTATCCTCAAGACCAAGATGAAGAATCTGAAGACAGGTTCAACACAGGAAAGAAACTTCAATGCATCAACCAAGTTTGAAGCAGCAATGATTGAAAAGAAGAATGCAACCTTCTCTTATGAAATGGGTGGCACTTACTATTTCATGGATGATGAAACCTATGAACAATATGAACTGGATGAGAATATTATCGGTGATAACAAATACTACATTCTTGAAGGTCTAAGTGTCATGCTGATGTTCTTTGAAGGAAGTGTTCTCAATGTATCGGTTCCAGCCAGTGTAGAACTTACTGTTGTTGAAACAACACCAGCTATCAAGGGTGCTCCTTCAACTCAGACCAAGGATGCTATTACAGAAACTGGCCTATCATTAAGAATTCCACAGTTCATTGAGCAGGGTGAAAAGATTGTTGTCACTACTGCTGATGGCAAATATTCATCAAGAGCTTAATCATTAAGCTCTTTTTGTTATTATGGGAAGAATTGTACTTGTAACAGGCGGGGCCAAAGGCATAGGCAAGGCCATTGTCCAGGAACTCGCGAAAAATGGCTATGATATCATCATCAATTATCTGACATCCAGGGATGAAGCCTTGGCATTAAAGGATGAGATCATCAAGGAAAATGGCATCAGAGCCCTGGCTATCAGAGCAGATATCTCCAAGGAAGAAGAAGTGGATGAAATGTTCAGGGAGGTCGAAGAGAAGCTTGGCAATGTTGATATTCTTATCAACAATGCTGCTATTGATTATCCCAATCTCTTTCATCTAAAGACAGCAGATGAATTCAGAAGAGTTCTTGATGTCAATGTGGTAGGTGCCTATCTATGTGCCAAAAGAGCCTATCAGAAGATGAAGGAAAGAGAATATGGACGCATCATCAATATCTCTTCAACCAATGGTCTTAATAGCTATTATCCAATGTGCTTTGACTATGATGCCTCCAAAGCAGCTCTTAATTCCTTGACTCATAACCTGGCAGCTCAGATGGGCCCTTATGTGCATGTCAATGCCATTGCCCCTGGCTTTATTGGAACAGTTAAGGAACTGGAAGGCTATGATGAGGAATTCCTAAAGGAAGAGGTTGACAAGATCATGGTCAAAAGATATGGCAAGCCAGCAGAGGTTGCTTATCTTGTCCGGTTTTTGATCAGCAATGAAGCTGATTATATCAATAATGCCATCATCAGAATTGATGGTGGACAAATGGGAAGCTATTAGCTTCCCATTTTTATTTATTCATGATTTTTGTCAAGGCAAGAAGAATTGAAAGCTTGCCATATTCCAATGTCAAACCACCCTGCATGAATAAGGTATAGGGTTCAATGACTGGGGCATCAGCGCTTAATTCAATGGTACTGCCTTGCGTAAAGGAGCCAGAGGCCATGACTTCATCAAAGGGATAGCCAGGCATGGGAGCTGGCATGACTTTGACAAAGGAATCAATTGGTGATGATTCCTGAATGCCTTGGGTAAATCTTACCAGATTGTCCTTGTTTTTCAGTTCAACGGTCTGGATGATATCAGTTCGATATTCATCAAAGCGTGGGGAGATATTGTCAAAGCCGAGCTTTTCCAGCATATAAGCTGTAAAGACGGCAGTTTTTAGGGCACTTCTTGTGGCATTTGGAGCCATGAAGATGCCTTTGAAGAAGGCATTGTTCATATTGAAATTAGCGCCTAATTCCTTGCCAATGCCAGGGGCTGTCAGTCTTTCGGCTACCATGCCAATGAGGTCTTTTCTACCGGCAATATAGCCACCGGTTGGGGCAATGCCACCACCAAGATTCTTCATAAGAGAACCAACAACAAGATCAGCTCCGACATGGCCGGGTTCTCTTGTTTCCACCAGTTCACCATAGCAGTTATCTACCATGATGATGACATCCTTATTGACTGCTCTGATTTCATCAATGACTTCTTCAATCTGGGCAATCGTCAATGATTTGCGCTGGGAATAGCCCCTTGATCTTTGGATTTCCACCAGTTTGACATCATTTTCAGCTAGCCGCTTGACAATGGCTGCTAGATCAAAGCGGTTGTCAACAAGATCAATCTGTTCATATTTGACACCATGGGCTTTTAAGGATTGGCTGGAATTGCCAAAAAGGCCAATCATTTCCTGCAAGGAGTCATAAGGGGCACCTGATAGGGATATCATGGTATCACCATGTTTTAAAAGAGCGCTAAAAGCCAGATAGAGGGCATTGGTCCCACTCATGATCTGGGGTCTGACCAGGGCATCTTCACATCCTAGGACACTGGCAAAGATCTTTTCCAATTTGTCACGGCCACTATCATAATTGCCATAGCCATTGATATCGGTGAAGTCTGTATAGGAGACATTGTTTTCAATGAAGGCTGAGAGAATGCGATTGGAATTAAGCAGGCAGGTCTTATCGATTTCATCATAGATGTCTTTGAGCTTTTCATCTGATTCCTTAGCCAATGCAAGCAGTTTCTTATCAATTTGTTCTAATATCATAATCATTTTCCTTTATCGTCACAAAAACATTATATATGATTAACTGTTGTTTATAATGGAGATATGAAATACAAAATGGTAGTAACTGATCTTGATGGCACCATCATCAAAAGAAGAATGATGGCTCCTTCAGCCTATACGATACAAACTTTGCATGATCTTAAGAAGAAGGGGGTTATTCTGGCTATTGCTTCAGGTCGGGCAATTGGGATTATATCCAAGGAAACGCTGGATGCCGGCTTTGATTATGCCTTATGTGCCAATGGCACTTGCATCTATGATTTAAAGAATGATGATCTTCTATCTGAACAGCATTTTCCACTTGCTACAATCAGGGAGCTCTATGATTTTGCTATAGGAAGAGGGGATTTGTATACCCTTGTCGCAAAGAAGCCGATGTTTGACAATGCCGAACTGGAAAAGATTGTGGCTTTCTTTGGTGGAATACGCAATGATTTTCATGAAATCCATGATAATCTATGGGACTATCTGGTTGAAAACAAAGTCGATATCCATAAATTTGAAATCTTTCTAAGACCAGACAAGGTCAAAAAGACCATGGAGATCTACAAGCAAACCTTCAATGATCTCGTAGTAACAACAGCAGGTCTTTCCAATATTGAGATATTGCCAAAAGGCACTGGCAAGGACAAGGCTCTATTGGCGCTATGTGAAAAACTAGGCATTGATAGCAGCGAGACAATTGTCATGGGTGATAGTGAAAATGATTTGGAAATGCTGAAGGTTGGCGGTTATCGTATTGTGCCAAGCAATGGCAAGAAAGCTCTAAAGGAAATGGCTGACTACGTTGCCCTTCCTTGTGATCAGGATGGACCAGCCAAGGCCTTAAGAGAAATATTTGAACTGGATAAAGGGGATACTATGGATATTAGCATCAAGGAACGCTGTCATTTGCTAACAGGCAAAGGCAACTGGCATACTGATGATCTAAATGGCAAGATAGCCAATATCAAGATGTGTGATGGTCCTCATGGACTTCGTGCGCAGGAAGATGGTCAGGAAGTCAATGATTCAATCAGAGCGACCTGTTTTCCAACAGCTTGTGCAATTGCCAACAGTTTTGATGAAGACATGGCTTTCCTTGAAGGCCAAAGAATTGCCATGGAATGTCTTAAAGAAGGTGTAGGTCTCTTGTTAGGGCCTGGTGTTTGCATCAAACGCAGTCCATTATGTGGCCGTAATTTTGAATACTATTCAGAAGATCCGCTCTTGGCAGGCAAGATGGGCGCTGCTTTTATCAAGGGTGTACAGTCAATGGGTGTTGGAGCCTGTGTCAAGCATTTTGCCGGCAATAATCAGGAAACCCATCGCATGATTTCCAACTCTTTGATTGATGATAGAGCCTTAAGGGAAATCTATTTAAGAGCTTTTGAGATAGCTGTCAAGGAAGCTGATCCTTCAGCTGTCATGGCCAGCTATAATCTTCTTAATGGCAAGCATGCAACAGCTAATAGCTATCTGTTAAAGGATATCCTTAAGAAGGAATGGAAGTATGAAGGGGCCGTCATTTCTGATTGGTGTGCTTGTGCAGATTTGAAGGAATGTGTTGAAAATGGCCTTGATTTAGAGATGCCCGATAGTTTTGGCAATCATTATGACCTATTGGTCAAGGCTATCAGAAAAGCTGAAATCAAAAACGAGGACATTATCGAAGCTTCTGATCGAGTCTATAAACTTGTAAAAAAGCATCAAGCTTGCAATAACCGGAGGGACTTCCCTGATTTATTAGGCAAGAACCATGAAATTGCCCGACAAATGGCAGCTGATAGTGCTGTTCTTTTGAAGAATGATGGCTATTTGCCACTTCATAATGAAAGAGTGTTGATTGTTGGCGATTTGGCTAAGAATGTTCGCTATCAGGGCAATGGTTCATCCCATATCAATACGGATGAGATTGATGATATCTTTGTTGAACTGAAGAAATGCGGATATGATGTTGAATATGCAAAGGGCTATGATGTCACTAAGACTGATATCTGCTTTGATTTGGAAAATGAAGCCATAGCCAGGATTCAGAAATTCGATGGCAAAATCCTATTCTTTGGCGGTCTTACTGACAAGGTTGAGGGTGAAGGCTATGATCGAAACAGTTATGAACTTCCAGTTAATCAGCTTTCATTATTAAAAAAGATTCTGGATATCAGAAAAGATGTTGCCTTTATTGCCTTCTCTGGTTCACCTTTTGCCTTGGGTCAGGCAATTGATTGCAAGGCAATCCTTCATATGTATCTGGGTGGTGAAAGCGTGATGGGTGGTTTATGTGATCTTTTGGTTGGCAAAACATCACCATCAGGCCGCTTGGCAGAATCTTATCCTTATTCAATCGAAGATACGCCATGTTATGAAAACTTTGGATTGCAGAACAAAAGCGTTGATGATGTTCATTATCTTGAGTCAATCTTTGTTGGCTATCGCTATTATGACACTTTCAATATCAAGACGGCTTTTGGCTTTGGTGATGGCTTAAGCTATGCAAGCTTTGAATATTCTGATCTGAAGATTGAAGGTCGGATTGTATCCTTCAATCTAAGAAATACTTCCAGGATGAAGGCCAAGGAAGTCTGTGAAGTCTATGTTCAAAACTCCAAAACGCCATTCCTAAGGGCAAAGAGGGAATTAAGAGGCTTTAAGAAAGTTGAACTTCTGCCGAATGAAGAAAGAAGGATCTTCATTGAACTTGATGAGCGCTCCTTTATGGTTTATGCTGATAAGACAATGGCTGCTGATAAGGGATATGTTACGATTGGTGGCAATTATCTCATTGAAGTAGGTCCAACCATGAAGGATATCAGATTAAGTGAAAGCATTGAGGTAGCAGGTGAAGATGTCGCCTGTCTGAAGGTCGTTGAAAGGATTCCGATGACTATTGATGATTTTGCGGATATCTATGAATATGAACTGACGGATATTACAAGCGGCAATGCTGGCGACTTCAGCTTCTGGAATTCTCTTTCCCAATTGTCCAAATATTCAAAGAAAGCCTTAGACCTATCAAGGATTATCAGAGCTTATCTGGCCAAAGGCAAGGAAGAGGATGATCCGGTTACCATCATGAATATCAACACTGTCCTTGAAGGACCGCTTGATTGCATTACCAATCGCCTAGGCAAGGCAGGACTTCTGTTAGGAAAGGCGCTTTTGGCTGATGCAAATAAAAGGAAATAAATGTAAGCGTTTAGGATTATAATAGAGAAAGAGATTTAGGAGGAAAATTTGTGAAGGATTTTAATTATTTCTATCCAACTGATGTTACATTAGCACATGATGCTGAATGCCAAGCTGGTGCCAAGGCTGCACAATTTGGCAAAAAGGCCCTGATTCATTTTGATGGTGATTTCTTAGAAGCCAATGGTGTTTTGCCAAGAGTTCGCCAGTCCTTGAAGGATGCTGGCGTTGAATATTATGAATTAGGTGGTGTTCGTCCAAATCCAAGAGTAACACTGATGAGAAAAGGTGTTGAAATCTGCAAGGAAAATGATGTTGATGTTGTCATTGCCATTGGCGGCGGTTCAACTATGGACTCTGCTAAGGGCATCTGCATGGGTGCAGCTAATCCTGACAAGGATATCCTGGACTTTGCTGTTCCATTCTCATGCGAAAAGTCTTTGCCAATGATTGCCATCCCAACAATGTCTGGTACTGGTTCAGAAGTATCAATCTGTGCCATGGTTTGTGATGACCTGGCTGAACCAGAAGTCAAATACGGCATCCTGAGCTTTGCAATTATGCCAAATGCAACACTTGTTAATCCTGAACTGCAATATACTTTGCCACCACGCCAGGTTGCTTCTGGCTGCATGGATATCATTTCCCATACAATGACGGCATATTTCACTGATACCAAGAATGTCTACTTCTCAGATCGCTTAGGTGAAATCATCATGGAAACAGTCATGAAATTTGCGCCAATGGCACTGGAAACACCAGACAACTATGATGTCCGTGCTCAGATTGCTGCCTGTGCAATGGAAGCTATCGTCTATATGGTTTCCTATGACCGTGACAGCCGTGAAGTTTCCCATACAATTGAGAATCCATTTACTGTCATGCATATGTTGCCACATGGTACATCACTGGCTGTCATTACACCAGCTTTAATGAAGTATACCTACAAGCGTGATGTTGAAAGATTTGCCCAGTTTGCCACAAGAGTCATGGGTGTTACACCTGATACCCAGGATCTGGAATGGACAGCAAGAGAAGGCATTGCCAGATTTGAAAACTTCATCAGGGATCGCCTGCACCTTCCTGTTCGCATGTCTGAAGTTGTCACAAGAGATAACAAGGATGTTGCAGGAACAACTGATATTGATGCATTAATAGAAAACATCAAGGCATCAAGAGGCTTCCCGCTAAATCCTGGATCTGTCTATGAATTATCTGAGGATGATGTCAGAGCCATCTACGAATTAGCCAAGTAAGACGTCAATTTGACGTCTTTTCTAGTGGTTCATTGACTATTGATAATAAAAGCATTAGAATATATACGCACTATTATCGAGGTGAATTGACATGTTAAGAGTTATTTTATTGGTTGTTGCGATTTTGCTTATACTGATTTCATTATTGCAGGGCGGCAAGTCAGAAGGTTTAAGCGCCTTTACTGGTTCTGGTGATTTAGGTTTATTTCAGAATGTCAAGGAAAGAGGTCCAGAGAAAGTCATTTCCTATATTACAATGGCACTCGGAATCATCTTCTTTATCCTTGTCATTATCATCAGAATTGTCGAGTAAGGGATCAGTTATGATCCTTTTGTTTTAAGATGGGTATCAAGGAAGTCGCTGTGAATCGCAAGGCCTATCATGATTACTTCATAGAAGACAAATATGAAGCAGGTCTTGTATTAACGGGAACTGAAATCAAAAGTGTCAGAAATGGCAAGGTTCAGCTCAAGGAATCCTACGTCTCCTTCAAGGAAGGGGAAGCCTTTATCAAGGGCATGCATATTGCTCACTATGGCTTTGGTTCCTATAACAATCATGATGAAGATCGGGATCGCAAGCTCCTGTTACATAAAAGGGAAATAACCAAGCTCTTTTCCAAGACCAAGATCCAAGGCTATACTGTTGTTCCTTTGAAGATGTATCTCAAGGAAGGCAAATGCAAACTGGAGATTGGCTTAGCCAAGGGCAAGACCTTATATGACAAGAGAGAAGATGACAAGGTCAAAACAATGAAAATGGAAGCAGCTAAAGCAATGCGAAGATAATAGCTACCTGGGTAGCTATTTCTTTTTTTGCCATAGTTATGGACATATGCCCATAACTAATGGATAATGATATCAGGAGATGCAAGAATGCCTAGACCTGTCAAATGCCGGAAAATCTGTTTTTACCCTATAAACAGTGATTATGGACCCCTTGATGAAAAAGAAGCACTAGCAATCAATCTCAGTCTTGATGAATATGAAACCATCAGATTGATTGACTACATGAAACTGAGTCAGCAGGAATGTGCTTTATGCATGAAGACATCAAGAACAACAGTCCAGAGAATCTATGAAACAGCCCGCTTCAAACTGGCCATGAGCCTTGTTGAAGGAAAAAGGATTCACATCGAGGGCGGTGATTTCCATTTATGCAAAGGGGAAAGCTGTGGTTTAGGGGCTTGTTATCTGAAGAATATTGTCAGGGAATTAGGTAAAAAGAAGGAGAATCAGATGAGAATTGCCGTAACTTTTGAAAATGGTGATGTATTTCAGCACTTTGGACACACAAAACAGTTTAAAATAGTAGATGTAGAGAATGATCGAATCAGCACTAGCAAGATTGTCGATACCGAAGGAAATGGACATGGTGCTTTAGCTGGCTTGCTTAAGTCAATGGATGTTGATGTTTTGATCTGTGGGGGCATTGGCCAAGGGGCCATCAATGCCTTGAAGGATCTTGATATCAAACTCTATGGTGGAGTAAGAGGCAGTGCTGATATGGCTATAAGATCATATCTATGTGGCACTTTGCTTTATGATCCAAATGTACATTGTGACCATCACGACCATGGTGAAGACCATGATTGTGGAAGTCACAGTTGCACAAAATAGATAGAAAAGGAGGAAATATTCATGAGATTTTTCGTATGTGGACATTGTGGCAACCTAGTTGAAATGGTTAAGGACAAGGGTGTACCAATGATGTGCTGTGGCCAGAAGATGACTGAACTTGTAGCTGGCACTGTTGAAGCAGCAGCTGAAAAGCACATCCCTTCCTATGCAGTTGAAGGAAATGTGGTCAAAGTCAATGTCGGTTCTGTTGATCATCCAATGGTAGCTGAACACTACATTGAATGGGTTGTCGTTGAAACTCTCAAAGGTGTATACAGAGTCAATCTGAAGCCTGAAGAAAAACCATATGCTGAAGTAGTATTGAATGCTGGCGATGAAGTTGTCGCTGTCTATGCTTATTGCAATCTGCATGGACTTTGGAAGGCATAATCTTCAATCAAATGGTTAGGTAAAAGTGTGATCCTGTATCACACTTTTTCTTTCTCTTCAAGGAAATAACTGCTGAAAATATGTAAGTCATTTTCATTGCCAATTTTGAAGCATCAATCACTATGAAAACAATGGGATGATGTATACTTAATGGTGTACAGATAAGTGGATTAGATAATCTCAAGTTGTATAAAAATCATATTAATTAGCGAGGTGAGCATATGAGCTACAAAGTAAAGAAAAGAAATGGCGATTACGTCAACTACAATCCCGAAAAGATTCTCAAGGCCATTCGTGGCGCAAATAACAGCTTAGGAGAATTTGGCAAAGCTGTCCCTGAAAGAAAAGTCCAGGATATCTATGAAGATGCCCAGAAAGAAGTCTTGAAGCTATTTGCGGAAGATAGCGAATCCGTAACAGTTGAAAAGATCAATGATATTGTCGAAGTAGCAATCATGAAAAATGACTGTTATCTTTTAGCCAAGGTCTTTATTGAATACCGTTATGAGCATAAGCTGATCAGACAGTCCAATACTACTGATAAGACTATCAGAGAGCTGATTGATGGTGACAGTGAATATTGGAATACGGAAAATTCCAATAAGAATGCCAAGGTTGTCACTACGCAGCGTGATTATATTGCCGGCATTTCTTCAACTGATATTACCAGAAGATTTCTTTTGACTGATGATATTGTCAAAGCTCATGATGCTGGTATCCTGCATTTCCATGATGCCGACTATTTTGCCCAGAAGTCACTTCATAACTGTGATTTGGTCAACCTGGAAGATATGTTGCAGAATGGTACCAATATCAACGGTGTCATGATCAACAAGCCTCATCGTTTCCAGACGGCTGTTACCATTGCTGCTCAGATCATTACAGCTGTTTCTTCATCGCAATATGGTGGTGTTTCCATTACACTTACCCATTTGGCACCATTTGTCCGTGATTCCAAGAAAGCTTTGGTCAAGAAGTATCAGGCTCGTGGCTTATCAGAAGAACAGGTTGAACAGTTTGCGATGGAAGATCTGCGCAAGGAAATCGTTGATGGTGTTCAGACTTTCCAATACCAGGTCAATTCCATGGCAACAACAAATGGCCAGGCTCCTTTCCTTTCAGTTTGCATGTATCTTGGTGAAACTGATGAGTATAAGGAAGAATTGGCAATGCTGATAGAAGAAACACTAAAACAGCGTACTCAGGGCATGCAGAATGAAAAGGGTGTCTGGATTACACCAGCCTTCCCTAAATTGCTCTATGTCTTGGAAGAAGACAATGTCCATCCAGATAGCAAATACTTCTATTTGACAGAACTGGCTGCAAAATGCACTGCTAAGCGAATGGTTCCTGACTATATCTCTGAAAAGGTCATGAAACAGCTCAAGCATTCAGCCTATGGTACCGATGACTGCTACCCATGCATGGGCTGCCGTTCCTTCCTGACTCCTGATCGCACAACAACCAATGTTGCCAAGTCATTGAATTATGTTGAAGGCAAGCCAAAATACTATGGCCGTTTCAACCAGGGAGTTGTTACCATTTCCCTTCCTGATGTAGCTCTGTCATCAGGCGGTGATATGGATGAATTCTGGAAGATCTTTGATGAAAGACTGGAATTATGCCATAAGGCTATGCGCATGCGTCATGAAAGACTAAGACTGGCAACCAGCGATGTTGCACCAATCTTATGGCAATATGGTGCTCTGGCACGTTTAGGCAAGGGTGAAAAGATTGAACCATTATTATACGGTGGCTATTCAACATTATCCCTTGGCTATGCTGGTCTCTATGAATGTGTCAAATATATGACTGGTGTTTCCCATACCCATGAAGATGGCAAGGGCTTTGGCCTTGCGGTCATGCAGCATATGAATGATATGTGCAATAAGTGGAAGGCAGAAGAGGACATTGACTATTCGGTCTATGGCACACCAATTGAATCAACAACCTATAAGTTCGCCAAGTGCCTGAAGAAGAGATTTGGCAAGGATGTCTTCATCAAGATGGATGGCAGAGATCGTGATTACATCACCAATTCCTACCATGTCCCAGTCTTTGAAGAAATCGATGCCTTCACTAAGCTCTTATTGGAAGCTGATTTCCAGAAGCTTTCACCAGGCGGAGCTGTTTCCTATATTGAAACACCTAACCTGACCAATAATATTGAAGCTGTCCTTGAAGTCATGCATTTTATCTATGACAACATCATGTATGCCGAACTTAATACCAAGTCCGACTATTGCCAGGCCTGTGGCTATGATGGCGAAATCCTGATTGATGATCAGATGAACTGGTTCTGCCCTAACTGTGGTAACCGTGATCAGGGAAAACTGAATGTTGCTAGAAGAACCTGTGGCTATATTGGTACCCAGTTCTGGAATAAGGGACGTACCCAGGAAATCAAGGAAAGAGTCATTCATTTGGATAACAAGGATTATGAGTAGATATAACAAAATTCGCAAAATGGATATCTCCAATGGTCCAGGAGTGAGAGTATCAATCTTTCTTCAGGGCTGTGATTTCCATTGTCCAGGCTGTTTCAATGCGGAAACCTGGGATTTTGGCGGTGGTAAGGAATTTACTGCTGAAACCTTGCAAACACTATTGAAGCTTGCGCAAAGCAAGACGATTGCTGGGCTCAGCATCCTTGGTGGTGAACCGCTTCATCCCGGTAACCTTGAAACATCATTAGCTATTGTCAAAGCCTTCAAGGATGCATATCCAGAAAAGACAATCTGGATGTGGACCGGCTATCTCTATGAAAACCTCACAAATAAGCAAAGGGAAGTCATATCCCATCTTGATGTTTTGGTTGATGGCCAGTTCAAGCAGGAATTAAAGAATCTCTCACTTCCATATTGTGGTTCTTCTAATCAGCGGGTCATTGATATCAGAAAGTCATTGGCCAATGGAAAGCTTTGTCTAAAATAACCATTATTACGCCCAAAGAACTCTCTGGGCGTTTCTTTTGCCTTTAATATGTTATTATTTTGATTAAGAATTAAGGAGTATTTATGGCAAATTTTCTAGTATTTCAAAGCGACTTTGGCCTGGTTGATGGTGCAGTAAGTGCCATGAAAGGTGTCGCTTACAAGGTTGACCCAACACTGACAATCGGTGATCTGACTCATGATATTACACCATACAACATCTTTGAAGCATCTTATCGTCTCTTCCAGACAATTGAATACTGGCCAGAAGGAACAGTCTTTGTCTCAGTTGTTGACCCAGGTGTTGGTTCTAATCGGAAATCAGTTGTTGCCAAGACCAGCAGGGGACAATATATTGTTACACCTAACAATGGCACATTGACACATATCAAGCGTTTTGTTGGCATTGAGGAATTAAGGGAAATCGAAGAAAAGACCAATCGTCTAGCAAATTCTGAATTGTCCTATACTTTCCATGGCCGTGATGTCTATGCCTATACTGGTGCACGACTGGCAGCTGGCGTCATTGATTTTGCTGGTGTTGGCCCTAGACTTGATGTAGAAGAAACCATCATGCTTGATCTTTATGGTTCAAGCTATGAAGATGGTGCTGTCAAGGGTCAGATTGATATTCTTGATGTCAGATTTGGCTCATTATGGACTTCAATAACCTTTGATGATTTCAAGAAGCTCAATGCTTCCTTTGGTGAATATCTGGAAGTGCAGATCTTTAATCATAAGACTATGGTCTATTCCAACCGTGTCATCTATGGCCATTCCTTTGCGGATGTCATGATTGGTGCGCCAATCATTTACATGAACTCAGTCAACCATATGGCACTAGCTATCAATCAGGGTTCCTTTGCCAAGGCCTATAATGTTGGCGTTGGTTCATCCTGGGAAATCTCATTCAGAAAGATCTAGGAGGCAAAGCCTCCTTTTCTTATTGACAGCCAAGGGCAATCGTTTAATAATATCAATACATGGGGCTGTAATTGGTTTCGACGGGTCTGTGTTTGATTTTGACTGCAGTGGAGTGATGACCTAATCATCAAACAAAATTATTCGGCAATAACGAATTAGCTTTCGCGTAAATTAAGTCGACATAGACTTGCGAGCTTTCAGTAGCCAGGTTCATAACTGCTGATCGTATCCATGAACTAGGAAAAACAAGTTTCGTCCTATATCTTGTCATCCGAAAACCGAAAAGGCAAATTCAGTGTCAGGTTAGCCTATTCCAAAGGCACTGTCTTATGCAAATATAGGCTAAACTGTAGACGTTGAAATGTGGGGCCTCTCCCGGACGAGGGTTCGACTCCCTCCAGTTCCACCATTTTGCAATAAAGCCGACTCATTGCGGCTTTTCGTTTTGCCTTTAGCAGTAATAAATGAGTAGACAATTGTCTTGCTAAGGCAAAAATCCACCTGGCTTGATATCATATGAGCATCAGGAATGCTCTCTTTGTAAAACCCACCATGTACAAGCAAGAGTGCATATGCTATATTGGTCTAATGAACAAGTCAGATAAGATGGCAAATTGGCCAATAGTAAAACTCTTCTTTTCCATGGGCATACCAGCAGTCTTTTCCATGCTGATCCAGGCCCTTTACAATATTGTTGATACCATTTATATTTCCCAATACTCCCAGGATGCCTTATTTGCCATCGGCTTAGTAACACCGCTCCAGATGGTAGGACTATCAATTGCCTTAGGTGGTGGTGCTGGTGTAGCTACTCTTGTTTCCAGAAGACTGGGTGAAGGTGAACATGATGAAGCCGGCAATGTAGTTGCGACTGGCATTATCCTGACCATCATTCATATTCTGGCTGTCGTCTTGTTAGGCATCTTTGTCACAAAGCCTTTTATTGGCCTTTTTACAGATCAAAGTGCTGTTATCAAGCTCGGCTATGATTATCTTCTTATTGTCATGACTATCTGCTTTGGCCAGCATTTTGCCATTCTCTTTGAAAGGTCGTTTCAAGCCCAGGGCAATATGCTGATTCCAATGCTGTCGCAACTGCTTGGCGCTTTGACCAATATCATCCTTGACCCAATTCTGATCTTCGATTTCAATCTGGGTATCAGAGGCGCTGCTATTGCCACAGTAGCTGGTCAGATTCTATCAACCCTGTTCCTATTGCTGATGCTAAGAACCAAACATAACGAGTTGAAGATCCATGTCTTCAAGCACAGGTTTACACTTGATAGAGTAGGGGATATCTATAATGTTGGTCTTCCAACAATGATCATGAATGCAATCGGTTCCTTTACTACTATCATGATGAATAATATCCTGATCAAATTCTCCACTGAAGCAGTCTCTTCATTAAGCATCTATTTCAAAGTGCAATCCTTCTTCTTCATGCCAGTCTTTGGCTTTAGTCAGGGAGCAATGCCAATCCTTTCCTATAATTATGGTGCCAACAACAGAAAACGTTTCCTCATGACTCTGTTAACATATCTTATCTCGGCAGTTGCTATCATGTCACTTGGCACAATAGCCTTCAGATTCTATCCCCAGATTGTCCTTTCCTTCTTTGAAATGGATGATGTCTTAAGACCTGTTGCGACTGAAGCCTTAAGGACTATCAGCATCTGTTTTGTCTTTGCGGCTGTATCCATCGTCATGACCACCATGTTGCAATCATTTGGCCGTGGAACATTATCGATGCTTCAATCAATCCTCAGACAAATTGTTGTGCTGATTCCAGTTGCCTATCTCTTATCGCGCTTTGGGGTTTTGGGTTATGTCTGGTATGCTTATCCAATTGCCGAAATTCTGGTCATGTTGCTATATATACCAATATCGATCAAGACTTATCATAATCATTTCATTGACTAAACAGCAGGCCTGCTGTTTTTTCATTTAGAAAAACATCTAAATATGCTATTATCAATTTAGAGGAAATTCTAAATATGAGCTTTAACGAAACAATGAAAGCCTTAAGTGATTCAGAAAGAAGGAAGATTCTTGATCTTCTGAAGAAGGGGAGCTTGACGGCTGGAGAAATAGCCAATCAATTCCAGATGACAAATGCGACCATTTCCTATCATTTATCTAAGCTCAAAGCAGCAGGATTAATCAGTGAAAGAAGGGAGAGGAACTTCATCTGGTATAGCCTCAATGCATCGGTTTTGGAAGAGGTCTTGTTGTGGATTGAAGATTTAAGAGGTGGAAAATGATGAAGGATCTCAAAAAGTGCATTATGCCAATCATATTCATTTTATTGCCAGTGGCCTATGGATTGCTCATCTATGATAAACTACCCAGCATGATGCCTATCCATTTCAACTATCAAGGAGTAGCTGATGGCTTTGCGACAAAGAATTTTGCTTTGTTTTTTACACCTGCTGTCTTTATTGTCCTGATTATTCTGCTGCCTATCATTATCAAGGCTGACCCTAAGTATCAAAGTGGCAAGAATATGGTGCTGGATGTCGCTATCTATATGCTGGCTTTGATCTGTGCTTTCCTATCAGCAGCGATGATTGCTGTTAGCTTAGGGGTTGATATTGATGTCAATTTCATCATGAATATGCTGATGGGAGCCATGTTGATGGCAATTGGCAATTATTTGCCAAAGACAAACCTTAGCTATATGGTGGGCATCAGGCTGCCATGGACTCTCAATAGCGAGGAGAATTGGAAAAGAACCCATCGCTTTGCTGGCTTTATCTGGGTATTGGCCGGCATTATGATGATTGTCAATGCTTTGACTATCAATTTTGGCCTAGCCATTATCGTTATTATTTCAATAGCGATAATCGTGCCAGGAGTCTATTCCTATCTTCTTTATAGGAAGGGCATCTAGCTAATTTGCTTGGAAGGATAAATAAATGATGATATCCCACTGTGATTGCTAGTGAATTGCTAAGAGGGTGGGAATTATCATATTTATATACAAAGGAGATCTATATGTTAAGAATTGAACATTTAACTAAGAAATATGGAGAAAAGAAGGCGGTTGATGATCTCAACCTCCATATTGAAAAAGGCGAAATCTATGGCTTTATTGGTCATAACGGTGCTGGTAAGACAACAACCCTCAAGAGTGTTGCCGGCATCCTGAAATTTGATGAAGGTGACATTCTGATTGATGGTAAGTCAATCAAGAAGGAACCGATTGCCTGCAAGAAAATCATGGCCTATATTCCTGATAATCCCGATCTTTATGAATATATGACTGGTATCCAATATCTGAACTTCATTGCCGATATCTTTGAAGTATCAGCCAATGATCGCAAGGAAAGAATAAGAAAATACGGTGATATGCTGGAACTTACTGATGATCTGGCATCATCCATCTCATCCTATTCCCATGGCATGAAGCAGAAGCTGGCGATTATTTCCGCCCTTGTTCATGAACCTAAGCTTATCCTGCTTGATGAACCATTTGTGGGACTGGATCCAAAGGCAGCTCATCTATTAAAGCAGCTGATGAGGGAAATGTGTGATAATGGCTCTTCCATCTTCTTCTCAACCCATGTTCTGGAAGTTGCCGAAAAGCTTTGTGATAAGGTCGCTATTATCAGAGGTGGCAAGCTCATCAAGCATGGCACAATGGAAGAAGTCAAGGGTGATGAATCACTGGAAGATGTCTTCCTGGAATTGACTGAAGACAAAGAGGTTTAATCATGTTCAAACTGATGCTCAAAAAGCAGCTCTTGTCTTTCAAGCTGTATTTCACTTCCAATCCACGCACTAAAAAGAAAAGGACCTTGATGCAAAGCATAGGCTTTGCCTTGCTGGTGATTTTTGTCATTTTCTCCCTTGGCCTATCAATGTTTTTCATTGCCTTTTTGATGGCAGATAGCCTATTGCAGCCAGGCTTTATGGCTGGCAACCGCTTTGATTGGCTCTATTATGCCATTATGGGTGTGATGGCTATGATGCTAGGCATTGTGGGATCGGTCTTTACAACCTATAACTCCATTTATCGCGCTAAGGATAATGACCTCCTGTTGTCAATGCCAATCAAGCCTGTCTATATCATTGGTTCAAGACTATTCTCAATTGCCCTTTTGGCTATTATCTATAGTGGCATAGTCTATCTTCCAACGATCATCGTCTATTGGATTTTCAAGGGCATGACGATTCCAACCATTGTTCTGCCAATTGTCTTATGGCTGGTCAGCTGTCTGTTCATTGTTACAGTCTCCTGTCTTTTGGGCTATTTTGTAGCAATCATTTCGGCTTTCTTCCCAAAGAACAATCTGATTACAATGGTTCTCTATCTAATATTCTTTGCCTTATATTTCTACTTTTGCTTCAACATGAATTCATTGCTGGAAGGATTGGTAGCTAATGCTGAGAATATTGGCAAAACCATTTCGGTCTGGATCTATCCTGTCTATCTGATGGCTTGCGGATCAGCCGGTGATATCAGATCAGCCGTATTCTATATTCTGTTAGTTATAGTGCTCTTTGGCATCTGCTGGCTATTGTTAAACCATTCCTTTATCAATATTGCCACCAGCAATCGTGGCGAAAGAAAAGTCAAATATGTTGAAAAGGATACCAAAGCCAAAGGTGTGATAGCAGCTCTTGTCAATAAGGAAACGAAACGTTTCATGTCTTCGACTACCTATATGCTAAATACTGGCTTGGGATTGCCGATGGTGCTGATTGCCTGTGTCATGGCAGTTATCAAGCGTGATGCCTTATTGCAGGTCAAGGACATGTATGTTTCCTTCTTCCCATTTGTTGAAGATATTCTTCCGGCAATTCTTGTTTCTTTCATCTGCATGATAGTTTCAACAACTGATGTTACAGCTCCATCAATTTCCCTTGAAGGAAAGAATCTCTGGGTATTAAGAAGCCTGCCTATCAAGACGGGGGAAATACTAAATGCCAAGGCCTACTTTGGCATTGCCATCAATGCAGTGCCTGTTATTGTAGCAAGCCTTGTTCTTGGACTTGTTTTAGGCATTGAGATTCCAATGATTGCCATCATAGCCGTTACTTCAATGCTATATGCCATTATGACTTCCTATTTTGGTGTCATGCTTAATCTCTTAAGGCCATCACTTGATTGGACAAACGAGGTCCAGCCTGTCAAGCAATCAATCCCGGTCTTTGTTTGCCTCTTTGGTGGCTGGCTTGTCAGTGCAGCTATTGGCCTATGCGCCTTTTTCCTTAGAGATAGAATTAATGCCATTACTTATCTCACACTTGTAAATGTCATCCTGATTATCCTCTTCCGTTTGATTCGCCAGTGGATGATGACCAAAGGCGTTGAAATCTTTGAATCATTATGATCAAAGATGAATTATTCAAAAAGCAGGATTTATCCTATCGGGAATTTACTGCTGTCTCAGTTCCCACTATCAATAAGGAAAGGATCATTGGTGTCCGAGTTCCGATTATCAGACAATTAGCCAAGGAACTTAATAAAGAAGAAAAGCAGGATTTTCTCAAGTGTCTTCCTCATGAATATTATGAGGAAGACCTTTTGCATGTCATCCTGCTTAACAATATCAAAGACTATGATGAAACCATCACTGCCATTGAAGAGTTCTTGCCTTATATCGACAATTGGGCTACTAATGATACCTTAAGACCTAAAAGTCTTAATAAAAGGCCAGATAAGCTTCTTTTAAGAATCAAAGACTGGATTGCGACCGACAAGGAATATTATCTGAGATTCGCTGTCTCTTGCCTTATGCACTATTTCCTTAAAGAGAATTATGATAAGGAACAGTTGAAACTGGTAGCTGATATTAAAAATGATGCCTATTATGTAGAGATGATGAATGCCTGGTATTATGCCACTGCTCTCATTGATCATTATGATGACGTCATCATTTATCTAAAGAACAGCCTTCTTTCAATTGATGTTCACAATAAGACGATCCAGAAAGCAATTGATTCCTATCGGATCAGTCCAGAAAAGAAGGAATATCTAAGAAGCCTGAGAAGAAAAAAGGCTCGCCTTCAGGCAAGCCCCCAACAATTTCATTATAGCCTATAAAAAAATTAATTAAAAGACTTAAAATGATAGCGCTTTCATTATATCATGAAGATGTAAAAGGAAGCAGAGCTTCCAAAAGGAGCAGAAGACGATGAAGGAGATCCTGAAGGAAATTCATTGATCTTCCAGCCAGCAGGAGCACTGGCCGGAAGTAAAGCCAGAATCCATGCAGAAAGTGAAAGCTCAGAGGACAGACCCAAAGACATAGAAGATAGATGCACCATCAGGTGCAGATGGAAATATATATTAGAAAAGAGGCAATCAACATGAAGGAGATCCTGAAGGAAATTCGCTGATGCCTCAGCTGAGCCCATGGCAGTATCAGCTGAGTGCAGCTTCACTGCCAAAGGAGACTAGACCAATGGACAGGATAATGACAAGGAGAGTTCAGTGAACTCTCCTTTTTTATATTGGAATAAGAAAAGTCCTGATGACAGGACTTTTAGACAATGCCTTGAGCTAACATAGCTGTTGCGACTTTCTTGAAGCCAGCAATATTAGCACCCATAACGAAGTTGTCTTCGTGGCCATACATCTTGGCAGTAGCTGAGACATTGGCATAGATGTTTTCCATGATATCCTTTAATTTGGCATCAACTTCTTCAAAGGTCCAGGCGAGACGTTCGGAATTCTGTGTCATTTCTAGACCCGATGTAGCAACACCTCCGGCATTGCTGGCTTTGCCTGGGGCATAGAGGACACCATTAGACTGGAAGACTTCGACTGCTTCTGGTGTTGAAGGCATATTGGCGCCTTCAGCTACAGCGACAACACCATTTGCCACTAGGTACTTGGCACTTTCACCATCAAGCTCATTCTGGGTAGCACATGGAAGAGCAATATCACACTTGATGGTCCAGATCTTCTTGCATTCTGCCACATATGTCGCCTCTGGATGAGTGTTGAGATATTCCTTGATACGTGCTCTTTTGACTTCCTTGAGCTCATGGATCAAAGGAAGATCAATGCCGTTTTCATCATAGATATAGCCATTGGAATCAGACATGGCAACGACCTTGCCACCAAGTTCTGTTGCCTTTTCTGCTGCATAGATGGCAACATTGCCTGAACCTGAGATGACAACAGTCTTATTGGCAAATGAGAGGCCATGGTCTTTTAACATGGCATCAGTGAAGTAGCATAAGCCATAGCCGGTTGCTTCAGTGCGAGCCAATGAACCACCAAAGCTTAGGCCCTTGCCAGTGAGTACACCGGAATATTCATTTCTGATGCGCTTGTATTGGCCAAACATATAGCCGATTTCCCTGCCACCAACGCCGATGTCACCAGCAGGTACATCAGTGAATTGGCCAATATGCTTGCATAATTCAGTCATGAATGATTGGCAGAAACGCATGATTTCACCATCGGATTTGCCATGGGGATCAAAATCACTGCCACCTTTGCCACCACCCATTGGCAGTCCTGTCAATGAGTTCTTGAAAATCTGTTCAAAACCAAGGAACTTGATGATGGAGAGATTGACTGATGGGTGAAATCTTAAGCCGCCTTTATAGGGACCGATAGCTGAGTTGAATTGAACGCGGAAACCACGGTTGACCTGAACTTTGCCGTTATCATCAACCCACGGAACACGGAAGATGACCGTTCTTTCAGGTTCAACCAGTCTTTCAAGAACAGACAGGTATTCGGGGTTCTTCAATAGGCATGGTTTCAAAGAGTCAAGCACTTCATCGACAGCTTGGATGAATTCCTTTTCATTAGGATCTTTTTGGGCAACTTTAGCCTTTAAATCAATTATTTCCTGCATAGGAGCCTCCTAAAACATGTTTCTATTTTAATACTATTTAGGGATAATTTTTACATTTTTTCTGAAAATAATATGAAAACTAGTGATTGGCGCTATTAGCTGCATCTGCTGCACTATCCTTATAGGCATCAATGGCTATTGCTAGCATCAGGACATAGAGCTCATCTTCCTGATTGTCTATATCGAGGACATAGTGGTCAGTGAAATGGAAGAGCTCCTTGGCAATATGGGCAATATGATGGTCGTAACGATCATAGATGTCAAAGTCCCAGCCCAGGAAGTCGCCTTCGCAATACCAGCCATTGAAATCAATGTCGAATTGATGATCAAAGAGAGTAAAGCGTTTGGTAATGGTACCGACTATTTCACCTCTGATTTCTATTTCATATTTTGGTAATAGTGAGAAACAGGAGTGGACAACACCCAATTCATCATTATTGAAGTCATAGATATGGATGTGTCTAAGAAAGGTCAGAAATTCAGCTTTGACATAATAGAGTTCATGTTCATATTCATCGTAGACATGATAGGTATCACCTAAGGCAAAGGCCTGCTGTTTAATATATAATTTCATTGATATGCTCCTTTAATCAATATCTTATGATAAAGCCTATGACACATAAATGGAAAAGTCATCAGGATAGCGGGACTTATCCTGCTATATGATAGAGATATGCAAAGCGTTGATGATGTTTTCAAGAAACTTGATCGTTCCAGATTTCGCTCTTCCTTTCATCTTAAGGCCAAGGATATCAAATATATTAATAATAAAGGCATGGATGAAATCAGAAGCCATGCGATGGATTTTATCAGAGCCAAACTTGTTCATTATGATAGGGAAAATGATGGCAAGCAGACGCCAATGAGAGGACA